>DBNL01000089.1 GCA_002299785.1 Verrucomicrobia bacterium UBA673 | reverse complement strand
TGGCAGTCACCACGCTGCACAACGCAACGACCGACCCGGCACTCAGGTCGATGCCGCCGCTCACGATCACCATCGTCATACCCATCGCGCCGATGGCCACAATGACCGTCTGCGTGAGGATCATTTTGAAATTGCTACCCTTAAAAAAAAGCGACCGTAATTCGCCGTCCAGCGCAAACAGCAGCAGCACAACAAACAGCCCAGCAAATGGCCGGACAGCTTTCAAAAATTCACGACTACCGAGCCTTGGGAGATTCATGCCGCCACCTCCTTCGGCTCCGCTTGGCCAACGGCGGTGAGAATGATTTCCTGCTCACTCCAGTCGGAGACAGGGCGCACCTCCGAAAGTTCACCCCGGCACATAACGCCGATGCAGTCGCACACGCCGAGCAACTCCGGCAGGTGCGAGCTGACGAACACGAGCGCCTTCCCCTGCCCTGCCAACTCGTTCATCAGCCGGTAAATCTGAGCCTTGCTGCCGATGTCTATGCCGCGCGTCGGCTCGTCGAGCAACAGAATCCGGGCGTCGTGATGCAGCAACCGGCCCAACGCGATCTTTTGCTGGTTGCCACCCGACAACTCGCCGACCGATTGGGCGGCGCCCAACGCCTTCACGTCGAGTCTGGCCATCCAGTTCCCGGAAGTCGCCGCCTGAGCCGAGTCGCTTACGAAGCCAAGCCGCGTCACCGCCCCCAGCCGCGTCAGTGTCAGGTTATCAGCAACACTGCGATTGAGCAGAAGGCCCTCTTCCTTCCGGTTTTCACTGAGGAAGCCAACGCCGTTGGCCAGGCGCTTAGCCGGTGTCGAGTGGGTCGCCTCCCGGGAAAAAACAGTCACGCTACCCTTGGTCAAACGGTCGAGCCCGAACACCGCCCGCAGTGTCTCCGTTCGTCCCGCGCCAACGAGGCCGAACAAGCCGAGGATTTCGCCGGCATGCAATGTCAGATTCACGCAACTAGGCTTGGCCAAGCCCGCGACTTCGCTCAACTCCAACACAGGCTCGCCGAGGGAGCGGCTCATTCGAGGATAGATTTCATCAATTTCCCGGCCGACCATGAGCTCTATAACCTGCTCAAGACTCGCCGCGGCCATTGCGCCTGTACCAACGCTTTGGCCATCGCGCATTACAGTGTAACGGCTAGCTACACGCTGGCATTCCTCCAAGAAATGGCTGATATAAATTACACTCACGCCGCGCTGGCTCATGCGCTCGATCACGCCGAACAAGTTTTCAGTATCGACTTGTGTGAGGCTGCTGGTCGGCTCGTCCATAATAAGCACGCGCGGTTCGCAGACGAGCGCCCGAGCAATCTCAACGAGTTGCTGCTGAGCGATGGTGAGCGACCGGATCGGGGTGTCGAGCGGCATTTGCGGTTGGCCAATTTCCTCCAGCGCTCGCTTGGCCAAGCGGCGGCGCTCGCCGTGGCTAATCCAACCAAGCGTCGCAGGCTCCCGGCCCAGCAGAATATTTTCCTCCACGGAAAGATCGGGTGCGAGGTTCAGTTCCTGATATATCATCGCCACCCCGCATTTGCGGGCGTGCAGTGGATCGCTCGGCTCAAACGGCTGGCCGTCGAGAGTGAGACTGCCTGCGTCCGGCCGGTGTGCACCGCTGAGCACCTTCATCAGTGTGCTTTTGCCGGCGCCGTTTTCGCCGATCAGCGCGTGCACCTCCCCGGCGGCGACTTCGAGACTCACGCAGTCCAGCGCTATCGTCGGGCCGAAGCGCTTGGCTACCCGGTCGATTCGCAGCCGGGGAAGCGCGGCGTTACTGGATGAATCCTCTGGCATTCGGACGGCAGTCAGTTGCCGGAGCCGAGGTATTTCTCCAGAGGTGGGTTGAGGAGTTCCTGCATATCGGGATCAGTCATGTTTTCGCTGGTGATAAGCGCCACACCGGTGTCGATGCGCTTGCCCACCGCCTTGCCTCCGAGATGCTCTACCAGTGTCATCACACCGAGGTAGCCCATTTTGACCGGATTTTGCACGACGAGCCCCGCAACGTCACCCGACTTGAGGTCACGCAAAGACTGAACGCTGGTGTCGAATCCAATGATTTTCACAATGCCACCACCCTTGCCGATGTCGCGCACGGCCTTCGTCATAGAGACGGTCACTGATTCGTTCGGGCAAAAGATGCCGTTCACCTCATTGCCATAGCGGCTTAGCAAATTTTGTGAAGCAGTGTAGGCCAAGTCACGGGTGGCCCCGGCGTATTGATCGGAAGACAGCACTTTGATATCAGGAAAGTTCTCTTTCATTTCGTCGAGGAATCCCTGCTCACGCTTGGTCGTGCTAGCCGAGCCGACGGCGTACCGCAGAAGCAGTACGTTGCCCTTGCCGCCGAGCAGTTTGCCCAAGCGCGCGCCGCCCATCCGGCCGCCGAGAGCATTGTCGGTCGCGACGAAGCTGGCGTAGTTGTCCGTCTGCAAACCGGAGTCGATGATGACGACCGGGATGCCGGCTTTGCCTGCCGTTTCCACCGGGCGGACGAGCGCCTTGTCATCTAGTGGAGCCAGCACCATGCCGTCCACGCCGCGGGTAATGAAGTTCTCGACTACCTTGATCTGCTCGTCGCGGTCATCCTCCTTGAGCGGACCTTTCCAGATGATCTTCACCGGCTGACCAGTGGCCTCGAGTTCCTGCTTGGCCTTGATGGCACCGGCGTGGATCGATTTCCAGAATTCATGCGTCGTTCCCTTGGGGATGACCACAATGGACAAGCCATTGCCAGAGGAGTCGCCGGACTGTGAGCCGCAGCCCGAAACGAAAACCAATGCAGCGCACGCAACGCCAAACACCCATGATTTCATACGCGTCAAGCTAAGCAAAGCAGCGGGGCATTTCAAACTATTTACAAAAAAGACTTGCGCTAGGCTAGGCGCTGAGGGAATCTAAAAGCATGAAAACAATTCTGTTTTTCTTCATATCGTCGACCCTCCTCACCACTTCCGTATTAATCACCGGTTGCTCTGGTGGAGATGAATCTGGTACGACTCAAACGCAAATATCAGTTAACTCGCCTGGTGAACCGGCAGCGGCTTTGGCCGTCACCAACTGGGTGAAAGGCGAGCCAGTGGACATCTCCACCGGCGTTCATGTGATCGAGTTTTGGGCAACGTGGTGTCCGCCCTGCCGAACCAGCATTCCGCACCTGACAGAGCTTCAGGAGAAATTCAAGGATCGCGACGTCAACGTCATTGGCATCAGCAACGAGGAACTCGCCACCGTCGAATCGTTCGTAAAAAAAATGGGGGACAAGATGGCATATACGGTGGCGATTGACGCGGGTGCCACCTCCAAGGGCTACATGGGAAAGTACGGCGTTGGCGGAATCCCGCACGCCTTCGTGGTGAAGGATGGCGAAGTCGTCTGGCATGGACACCCGATGGGAAAACTTGATGACGCGATTGAGGGCGCGCTGAAATAGTGGGGAACCAAACCACTACTCATTGCGCTTGGCCCTGCTGCCTGTTGTGGCGACGAAATATGTAAACTATCCAACGTCGGATTTCTCATGGATGCCAAGTCGAAAAGCCGCCCGTGAACTGTTCCTCTCGACTGGGGCTAAGTCGGAGGTAAAAGTGAAGTCACCCAAAAAAGAAGAGACAAATCCGTAAAACGCTTGGCCGGACCCTTTTACCCGTTGGCAATCTTGGTCAAACGATCGCGGGCCTTTTCTCCCGCCGTTGTTTCGCTGCATTCGCTGGCCACGCGCTGCAGCAGCTTGAGCGCCCTGTCGGAGTCGTCGAGTTTCCCGGAGTAAAGATTGCACAGATGGATGGCGGCCCAACCCCAGCGTGATTTGGGGATGTCCATTTTTAGTATCTCCTCGTACTCCAACGCCGCAGCGCGAAAGCTACCAAGATCCTTCTCGTAAATCTCGGCAATGCGCTTGTAGGCGTGGTATTCGCCCGGGTAAACCTTGATGTAATCGCGAAATGAGTCGATGGCATCAACATACGCCCCATCCGCCCAGATGGACTCGGCTTCCTCGTACATGTCGGCTTTCCTTGACTTAATACTTTTGGTTAAATAATTTCCACCCACACGTTCCCCTGTCAGGTGGCTGACATCGCGCGCCACAAGCAGCGCGAACACAATCAAGGCACCGAGCATACCGGAGAAATAAACCATCATCCCTCCCTTTTTCTCCGAAGCCTCCGACTGTCCAGTGATCTCGACTTGGTTCGTTTCCTCTCCCCCTGGCGAACTCTTAGTCTTGGAGGGCTGTGTCTTCACCACCTTAGCCGGTGACTCATTAGTTGGCGTGCGGTTGACCTCTCCGGAAGGCTCGACGCCAACAGCAACCGGCAACCCCTCCTCCTCATCCAGTTCAACACTATGCCGATTCAGTTGCATGTTCTCATACGCATCGCGAAAGCCGCCCCAGCACCAGATGGCTACATACAGGCAGAGCGGATAAAGAATGAGACGCGAGATAAGTTTCACGGAGCACATTGGTAACAGCACCGGACTCCCAATGAAACGCAAAACAACTTGCAACTGGAGATGAATTTCCGTCTCATCCGGCGCATGACACTCCGCACTCTTTTACTGACAACGACTTTCTCCGCACTTGGCCTGACCGCTGCGCTTGGCCCAGCTACCGCTGCGCCGGCCAGAGCCCTGGTCTGTTTTGGCAGCTACTCGACCCCAGACAAAGAGAGCGTTCACCTGTTTCAACTCAACCTGAAGGATGGCAGCCTGAAAAAACTCAGTGCCGTGGACGGCCTGAAAAACCCGTCGTTCCTCAAAATCCACCCGAACGGCAAGTTCCTTTACACAGTAAACGAAGTCGCCATGTTCGATGGCAAAAGAAGCGGCGGCGTGACGGCGTTCGCGCTGGACGTGCAGGCCGGCAAACTGACCCAACTCAACCAGCAGCCCTCCGGCGACACCGGCCCTTGCCATCTGACCGTCGATGCCACCGGCAAATACGTACTCGTGGCACACTATGGCGGAGGCAGCACCTCGGTGTTGCCAATCAAAAAAGATGGCTCCGTTGGCCCGGTGGTTTCGCAGATCAAACACAAGGGCTCAAGCGTGCATTCTCGTCAAAAAGCCCCGCACGCCCACTCGATCCATGTTGGCCCAAACAACAAGTTTGCCTTTGCTCCCGACCTTGGTATCGACAAGGTACTGGTGTTCCGATTCGACGAAAAAACAGGTGCCATCGCCGAGACCAAGTTTGGTGGCGCCAAGTTGGAACCCGGCTCCGGCCCGCGCCACTTCGGGTTTCACCCGGACGGTAAGTTCGCCTACGTCATCAATGAAATTAAGCAGTCGGTGACCGCCTTTAGCTACCGGGCCAAGCGCGGCCGGCTCAAGACACTGCAAACCGTCTCTACCGTTCCCCACTCGGTTGAGGGAAACAGCACCGCCGAGGTTCTTGTTCACCCAAGCGGCAAGTTTCTCTATGGCTCGAACCGCGGCCACAACAGCATCGCCATGTTCCGGATCAACGAGAAGAACGGTAAGCTGACCGCGCTTGGCCACGAGTCCACCCGGGGCTCCACTCCGCGCAACTTCGGCATCGACCCCACCGGCCAGTTCCTGCTCGCTGCCAACCAGCAATCAGACAATGTCGCAGTGTTTCGAATCAATCAGGACAGCGGCAAACTCAAGTTCACTGGCAACGAAATCAAGATCAGCAAGCCGGTTTGTGTCCGGATGATTTTGCAAAAATAACGGAGCTATATCGGGATAATATCCGTCTGCCAGTTCATCGCCTTGCAGCGCCTCCTGATACTTCGGGTTGCCTTGGACGATTTGCTCCATGAACTGCATCTTTATCGCCGCGGTCGGGTCGTTCTCGGTGTACGCCGCCTCGTTCCCCAAGGCCATCAAGGCGACGTCCTGGTTCACCTTGTCGAACGTCTTCTGGCTGGCACCGCGCTGGTCGGACATCACCGACTGGCCAAGCACCGGGTCAACCATCGAAACCGCAATCGACATCAGCTTGGCTCGGTCAACCGTGCCGGCTGTGTCAATCGGCAGTAGATCGATGATCGGCTTCATCTTGCCAATCACATAATCGCTGTCCAACTCGCGCACATCCAACTTCACCGCGAAGTCGTAAGCACCTTGAATCTCGGCCTGACTGGTCGGTAATCCGGGACTAATGCCGGCGATCCGCTGCAACTCCTCGTCACCGGGATATTCATGAACCAACCTAAACATCATAGTGAACGCCTCCGACCAAGTGGAATGGTCGCATGACAAAGAACTATGCGTTTAGTTAAAACATCTTGTAAACCTCACTTTCCGCGATGACTCTTGGATATCAGGGCACGACAATATGAAAACAAAATTTCTTTACCCTCTTCTCGCCCTGTTATGCGTTCTCCTGTGTGCCCAGGGTTGTGCCACCTGGGAGGACAAGTTGGACCAGCGCGCCAAATGGAAAAAATTCCATGAGAAAAGCACACAGACACCCAGCCTTCCATTCCAGAAATGGCCTCGAGAAAAATGAGGTTTAGCACGTTTTAACGTCTTGCCAAGCGGCTTCAGGGTGGTGAGAGTTCCCGCGCTATGAAGCCTCTTTTCACCTTCCTTATCACTATTCTTTTTTTGGCAGGCTGCGGCCAATCAGGTCATCAGCACTCGCACGATGACAATCACAGTCATACCGAAGGTGATCATCATCACCACGAGGGTGACAGTGGCGGCCATGACCACGACGCCAAGCCAGATGTTCCCACCAGTGTCCGGATGGGAACCGGCCTAATGACGTTTGACACTGTTCCTGGTTGGGGACTCACTGCGGACGGCAAATCCGCCATCGGCCCAACGCACGGCGGTGTGACAGTCGGCAAGGACGGCACAATCTATACCAGCGCCGACAAGGGTGTGATCGCTTTTTCGCCAGGCGGAAAGGTGACCCGTGAGTTTCTTGGCGAACCTTACACCAACTTGCATGACGTCGAGATTCGTGACGAGAACGGTACAGAGTACCTTTATGGTGCCCGCAACAAAAACGCTGAGGGGATCAAGTTCAACGCCGCCGACGGCAAGGTCGTCCTTCGCCTGCCCTTCCCTGCGGCGTCCGGGCTCGCTGCAAAGCCGTTCAGCCCCACTGCCATCACTGTGTCAGCCGACGGCAATATTTTTCTCTCCGACGGATATGCCAGTAACATCATCTTCAAGTTCGACAAAGCCGGGAAGTACCTGATGCACTTTGGCGCGAAGGGCAACGGCCCACGGCAGTTCAACACCGCGCACGGAATGACGCTTGATACCCGTTACGAGCCGAATCGCCTGCTGATCTGCGACCGAAACCACCAGCCCCGCGGCCGTCTCCTGCACTACAGCCTCGAGGGCGAATACATCAACGAAGTCATTGGTGGCCTCGGTATGCCAACCTCTGTTTCCGTGCAGGGCGACTACGTCTCGGTGCCAGATCTACACGGGCGCGTGGTCATCCTTGACAAGACCAACACCATCATGGCTGTGATCGGACATAACCCGGACCCCAAGATGGGACGCAATTACGGAGTAAAACAGGCGGACTGGATTGAGGGCCTCTTCAGCGGCACACACGGCTCAGGTTGGGACGCAGACGGCAACCTCTACGTACAGGACTGGAACGTGGATGGTCGCATCATGAAACTCGTCCGCGTGAAGGGCTGACCGGAACCGCACCTGGCAAGAGGCTACCGGTTCGGGATGGCCATGGGCTTGAACTCGAAGGGCATCGTTTCAGGCAATACATTGACGCCGCTCGTGAACTTGAACGGCGCACCCACTCTACCGGTCTCCTTGCCAAGCCGCCCGCCGCGCTTGGTTGATATACCGCGCTTGATCGGCTCGGCGTAAGTCAACTCTACCATAAACGCCGTCCAGCCCTTGGCCGGCTCGGACACCTTGCCCACGTAAGTGCCACGGTTCACCGGCTTAAGCTTACTGCTTTTCCACGTCTTGCCGGTGGTCTCGATGCGAAAGTCCCGCGTCTCCGTGTTGGTACATTGCCAGAGCAGCACCTCCTTCGGGCGGACCTTGGTGGTCACTCTGATCGAGCCGTCTTCCTGTACATTCCAATCGTACTCGGGCAGCTTGGTCTTGTTCAAAATCGCGTTGTAGTAGGCGGCCAGGCTGTAAACGGCATCCGAGCCGTCGAGCGAGTGGCCGGCGTTGGGGACGTAGCGGATATGCTTTTGGCCAAGCAAATTCTTGTAGTAAAACTTCCACGAGTCGGGCAGGAAAAACTGGTCTCCACAGGCGTTGATTAGGAACTTGGGCATCGTGTAACGCTCGAGATATTCGTACGGCTCAATGATCTCGAGTAGGCGCTTGTACTCGGGCGTGTCCTGCCAGCCCATGATGCCCATTTCCACATAATCCCCCACCGCCGGAGCATAAAAGCCGTAGGCGCGGTAGTGGTGCTTGAACGACGGAACAACATTGAGCATGTCGATGACAATCGGCACAATGGCTACGATGCGCTTGTCCACCGCGGCGATGCTCCAAGTTGTCCAGCCGCGCTTCGATCCGCCGGCGGCAACAAATTTGTCCACGACCACTTCGCCGCCCTCCGGCTTGGCGAGGAAATCGGTAACGGTATCCATCGCGCGCGAAACCGCCTTGGTCATTGGCAGGCGAGCGGGCCAGCGATCGTCCCCAGTTCGCAGGTATTTGTCCCACGTATAGGCGATGAGTGAGTCCTCGGTTCGGGTGCGTTTCTCGCCGACAAATTGCAGCGGCTCGTTGGGTACCATTTTAAGCTCCGTGACGACCGACCCTGTCTTGGCGGCAATCTGTGCCATTACATCATCGCCCTTGGCGGGCGGGTCGCCCCCATTGCTGCCGCCGGTGATGAGCATGAGGCCAGTGTCGTGCTTCAACCGATGCGGCTTGGCCACAATCATCCAGTGCTTCCACAACGTGCGGTTGACATCCTTCTCGGTCAGGAACTTCTGCGACGTCATGCCAAGAATGTAAGTAGTACAACCATCCCCCTCATGCTGAGAAATCAACTTGTACTCGTAAGCCGGATCCGGCTTAGCCACATAACGATCGAGCGCCGTCTCCCCGCCCATTGCGAATGGCAAAGTTGTGCAACCCAATGCCAGTGCAACTATAACTCGACTTGTTTTCATTGAATGTAATGTCTTCATGTTAAAGTATTTTAGGTGGGTTTTGCCCTGATGGTGTGCCGTCGCGTTTCCAGCCCAACTTCGTTTTCAGTTTGCCCTCCTCATAAACAGCCTCCCACCTTGGCTGTCCATTCTTATATCTGTGAATCTCCAGGCCATGTTTCTTGCCGGCGCGATACTCGGTAGAAACCTGGATTTTCCCGTCGGGAAAATAAGTTGTACTGCCCCCCTCAAGCTTACCTGCCTGGTAGTTTTCAATAACCCAAAGTTTCCCATCGTCGAACCATCGCCTAAAGGCGCCGTTCTCGACACCATTCACATAATTCACCTCAAACTCACGACCGCCAGTCTTTCTTAACTGGAGAAACTTTCCGTGAATCTTACCATTTCGATACTCGGCCTGGCCGACCAAGTTGCCCTCTTCATCCCAACCCTGCCAGAGACCATTAATCTTCCCTTTCTTTAGCGAGTAGCTCTCGGCTTTCTTTTTGTTGGGATGTGTTTTCAGAACCAAACCGGTATACGGCCTTCCCTCGTAAAAATAAACCTCACCACTCGTTTCCTTGAGTTGGGCTTCTTTAATCTGTCTTGAGGTTTGATCCGACTGGCCGAGCGCAAGGGATAGAGACAAGTGCGCAAAAAGAAAAACGG
>DBNL01000056.1:30101-35900 GCA_002299785.1 Verrucomicrobia bacterium UBA673 | reverse complement strand
GGCATTAGCCTTACGGTGGCCAAGCTGCGCAAGCGAGGCTTTGCGGTGTGGATCATCCCGCATACGCGACGAGTGACTAACCTGCGCACGCGCAAAGTTGGCGACACGGTTAACCTCGAAACCGACCTCCTCGGTAAATACGCGCAACGTCATCGGGAGGGGTAGCTGTTCCGTGGTTTAGTCGGCCCTGTTTTTTTGGCGGTATCGGATGTAGTCGCGGGAGACGCCGAGGAGTCGGGCGGCGGCGGAGACGTTGCCTCCAGCCTGGTCGATGGCTCGCCGGATGAACTCGTCGATGGTTGCTTCCAGAGAAAACCCTTCCCCGGGGAAATCGAAGTTCGGATTGAGTGCGCCGCTCGTCACCGTTTCTTTGGCCGCCGTTCCCGCCGGGCCGGGGAGTGCGGCGAAGTCCCACTCATCGCCTTCCTCGAACACGATCGTTCGCTCGAGTTCGTGGCTGAGTTCGCGGACGTTACCCGGCCAGGCGTGGCGGAGCAGGCGCGCCCGGCCCCCGGCACTGATCGGCTTATTGGCGACCCGGTGTCGGCGGGATAGCTGCGTGAGCAGTTGCTCGGCCAGCTTCAAAATATCCTGTCCGCGCTCGCGCAGCGGAGGGATCACGAGGCGAAACAAGCTCAGCCGATGGAGCAGGTCGTCGCGGAACTGGCCGTCGGCGACCGCTTGGCCAAGATCGCGGTTGCTCGCGGCGATGATGCGGACATCGACGTCGATTTCCCTGTTACCGCCGAGTCGTCGGATGCGTTTGTCTTCGATCGCCTTGAGCACCTTGGACTGCAGGCCAAGCGGGAGGCTAGCGAGTTCGTCGAGAAACAGCGTGCCGTCCTTGGCCGCCTCGAAGAGGCCCATGCGCGCCGTCTTGGCGTCGGTGAACGCGCCGCGTTCGTGACCGAAAAGCTCCGACTCGGCGAGGCTCTCCGGCAGCGCGGGGCAGTTGATCTCGACGAGCGGCCCGGCGGCGCGTGGGCCGTGGTGATGCAGCCAGCGGGCGATGCTGGTCTTGCCGGTGCCGGTTTCGCCCTCGAGCAACACCGGGGGGAGATCGCGGCCAAGCCGCTCGTCCGCGGCGATGATCTTGTCGAGTTGCTGGCGGAACGGGCCAAGCGCGTTGCCGAAAAACAGGCGGTCTCCGGTGGCGGCGGGGTCGTGGCGATCGTGCTCGGCTAGGCGGGCGGTTTGGCGGCTGGCCTTTGCTCGGTGCAGCACGAGCGGCAAAACGGCGGGATCGACTGGTTTAAGGAGGTAATCCTGCGCGCCGTTCTTGATTGCCTCGACCGCGCCCTGTACTCCGCCCTCGGCGGTGCAGACGACGACGGCGGTGTTGGGCGAAAAAACATTCTCGCTCAACAGGTCGGTGCCAAGGCCGTCGGGCAGGTTGACATCGAGCAGCGCGAAGTCGAACGGCAGCGACTGGATCATGCGTCGCGCCTCGTCGAGCGTGCCGACGGCGGTCACATCGGCGTCACGCTGCTCCAGCGCGGCCGCCACCTGTTTGCGCAGGAGCGGCTCATCCTCGACCACCAGCACGCTGGCACCCTGTAGGGTGGAATCCGTCACGCGCCCAATGTCGGGGAGGCTTGGCCTCGCCGCCACCAAAAAATGAATTGTTAAGCGATGGCAGGAATGACTGTCCGCAGCCGTCAGGCGTGGGCAAATCGTACTCGTCCCTTCTCTCTCGTACTCGATTATTTTTTCGATGACAAAGGACAAGGACAAAACGGACTCGCGCCTGGCTTGGTATTGCGAACTTGCCTGCCGCTTGGCCAAGCGATATTATTTTTTGCTGAATTTTTCAACGGCATGAAACAAAAATGGATCACTATCGGCCTGTTGAGCGTGTTGATCTGCTTGCCGCTGTATCAGCTAGTCAAGGCCCTGATTGGCCTGAACCGCACCATCGTCATCGCTGGCGGCCCGGAGAAGGGACTGTATCATCCAATCGCACTCAGCCTCTCGAACGTGGTCACTCGGCTTGGCCGCAAGGCCACGGTGCTGACGACTGCGGGGTCGCTGGAGAACCTGAAACTGGTGGCAGAGGCCAAGGTTGACCTGGCGTTGTTCCAGCCGGGCTCGCGCAAAAATCTGAAAGAGTTCGCCCCGAAGTTGATGGAGAAGGAGGCGCTAAAGATTGATTCTGCCGAGCTCGGGCAGGTGGCGTTCATGGCGAATCTTTATTCGCAGCCGCTGCACATTGCCGTGAGGAACGGAAGCGGGATTGAATCGCTGCAGGACTTGAAAGGGAAAGTTGTCAACCTTGGCCCGGAGCTTTCCGCCGACTACCCGATGTCGCGACTACTGCTCCGGAGCCTTGACATGCAACCGGGGGAGAACCATCGCAACATGCCATACACGGAGTTGATCGATGCGTTTGACAGGGATGAAATGGATGCGGCCTTCATCACAGTCGGCATGCAGGCGGACGTGTTTGAAACGCTGGCACGCACGGGCAAAGTTCGTTTCCTTAGCATCCCGAACAATGAGGCGCTGGCGGCGATGGAGCTACACCTGTCGCCATTCAAGGTGCCGCGCGGCATTTACCAGTTCGAGGGCGAGGCGGTTCCGAGGGCCGATATCCAAACCGTGGCAACCGGCGCGCATCTCATCACGCGCAGCGATGTCGAAAGCGGCTTTGTGGAAAGAATCACCCAGGAAATTCTTAAGACGCCGTTTCAAAAGGAGAACCGGCTGGGCGAGTTGTTCGAGCAGGGCAAACCGTTCGCCAGCTCCCGCCCTTTTTTCCCCGTTCACGAGGGGGCCAAGTGGGTTTACGAGCCGAACACCCGGACATTCATCGAGCCCGCGTTGGTTGATATGTGGGAGAGCATGCGCTCATTTTTTGTGTCGATTGTTGTCGCGGGATTCCTCGGTTTTCAGTGGTATCAAAAGAGAAAAGAGCGGACCAAGGAGACCCGGCTCGACCATTACATCCGCGGGGTGATCGATATTGAGCGGCAACAGATGGCTCTCGACACCGAAAAAAAGGGGAACGACATGGAAAAACTCCAGATTTTGCAGGATCAACTCACGTACCTTCGGCAGGATTGTTTCAAGGACTTCTCCGGGCATCAACTACAGGATGAGCCGGGCACCGACTGCTTCCTTGAGTTGTGCGCCTCGTTGAGCGAGAAGCTCAACGCCAAGATGACCCGCGTCCGGCTGGGCGGCGAGATCGCGAATCTTGCCAGGGCGATCGAGGAGAAAAAGTAACGTGGAGGGGTTACTCCTCGCTCTCCTCCTCACTTTTGCGTTCGCCGCCGCGCCATCTCGGCTTCCACCTCCAGATTGACTCGTTCCAGTTCGAGTGGATGGGTTCGCCTGGTCAGTTCCTTAAATTTCTAAGCAGCGCCGCAACCTCAATCTGAACCAGATCAGTCTCGATTTGGTTTACTAAGTCGTGGTGCGCCTCGGCCTTGGCCAAGCGCATGTGCCATCAGCAAATCGTAGCCGCTTGGCCAAGCTTGGCGCGGTGTTTCCAGAGTTGGCGCGGCTTGAAAATGCCGAGTGGGGTGATGATACCGGTGATTAGTTCCGGCGGTGTGACGTCAAACGCCGGGTTGCGCGCGTTGCTGCTGGGATTGGCTAGACGCATCTGCTGCCGACGGCCGCTCGGCGTCACGCCCCAAGCACTTAGCACTTCGTCTTCGTCGCGTTCCTCGATTGGAATGGCCTGGCCAGACTCGAGTTCCCAGTCGATGGTCGAGAGCGGGATGGCGACGTAAAACGGGATGCCGTGCCGCTTGGCCAGGACAGCTTTGGTGTAGGTGCCGATCTTGTTGGCCACCTCGCCGGTGCGGCCAAGCACGCGGTCGCTGCCGGTGATGACGAGGTCGATCTCGCCGAGCTGCATAAAATGACCGGCGGCGTTGTCAGCGATGATGTCGTGCGCGATACCCTGCTGCGCCAGTTCCCAAGCGGTGAGGATGGCGCCCTGCGAGCGCGGTCGTGTCTCGTCACAAAAAACATGGAACGATTTGCCATTGGCCTGTGCGGCGTACATCGGTGCGGTGGCGGAGCCGACGTCCACGAACGCCAGCCAGCCAGCGTTGCAGTGGGTTAGTACGCGAGCGCCCTCGTGGATCAGCTGTTCGCCGTGTTGGCCAAGCGCTTCGCAGTGGGCGACGTCATCCTCGGCGAATTGTTCGGCGGCGGTCAGAGCCTGCTGTTGCCGCTCGGCAACGGTGTCGCCGGTCATTTGCGCCAGCATGCCGTGCATGGCGTTGAGCGGATCGACGGCGGTGGGGCGCGCCTCGGCGAGAGTGTGGTGCACCTTGGCCAAGTGCCGCTCGAACGCCTTGAGTCCACCCCTGCGATAAGCCCGTGCGCCCTGCGCAAGCCCGTAAGCCGCCGCAGCGCCGATCGCGCCCGCGCCGCGAACGATCATGTCGGTGATGGCCCGTGCAGTTTCGCGGTAGTCGGCGGTGGAGACGACTTTGAATTTATGCGGGAGCAGCCTCTGCTCGATGAGCCGGACGCGGTTGCTCGCCTTGTCAAACCAGACCGTCCGGTAATGCCGGGACTTGCCTTGGTGGGTGACTTTCATGGCGCAGAGCGCGGGTCAGTGGCTACTGATCTTGACCTCCAGTTGGCGCCGAATTCGCTGATAGCGCGGGTCGGTGCGGACGTTGTTGAGGTCGGGGTCGGTGTCCATCCACCGGGAGTCATCGTAGCCGAGGTGGACGGCCTTGACGAGCGCGGTGATGGACTCGTCGATTCGATCGGTAAGCGAGTAGCTGCAGGCGAGATTATAATGGACCATCGAGTCCTCAGGGAGAAGCCGGGACAAGTGCTCATCGACGGTTAGTCCGTCGTGGAAGCGGTCGCGCTTCGTGTAGTTGTCCCCAAGCAACTGGAGCGCCTCAACGTACTGGGGGTCACGCTTGGTGAGACCCTCCAAAAAGCCGATCTCGACGTCCAGATCCCGTTTCTCCTTGTTCGAAAGTGGTTGTCTTGCAGTTGAATTCTCCAAAATGAAGTGCGACTTTTATCCCTGACAAATCGGGTCAAGTCAAGGCGACCACCACAAAAAATAGCTGCGTCAACAAGCCAAATGCATTTTGCCAAGATTCCTCTCTCAGCGGGTTGGGTTGCGGGAGAACGCAGACGGAGAGCGTAAGATGCGAATCATTTTTTCCTCGGCCGATGCAGTGCCTTGTGCGAGGGGAAATCTTTACGGTAACGCTCCAGCAGCGCGGCCTCGTCGTTTTTCACGAGATAGATTTTGCCCCTGATCTCCAACGTCTCGCCCGGCGCGAGGCCGCCCAGCCGGAAATCGCTGTGGAGACATCGGATCACGCCCTGGAACAATTCCTGATACGGCTCGAATGCGGTGGCAAAGATCATTGAGCCGTCGCCGCTGAAGCAGCCGATCAGCCCGTTGCTAGGCACAGCGGGATTTAGCGGGCGCGGGTTGACATCGGCACGCGGCACGCCCGGCCCGGCCCAAACCTGTCCTGGGATGTAGCGCGCCTCGGTCGCCCAGCCCTGCGTCGGCATCATCGCCCGCTTGCCGTCGAGATAGACAAAGCTCTTTTTGATGTAGGCGTATTTGTCGGCGGTCGCATCCGCGCCGGTGCCGGTGAATTTGCCGATGCGAATGCACGGCTGAGCCCAGTGCGTCTCGGAGCGTTTGTTTGTGGGATTGTACGCGGTGAGCTGAAAATCGACCTCGTCGTGGCTTGCGGTGATGACGTGCTCGACCGTCACTCCATCGTTCACGTCGCAGTGCAACCGAATCTGCGAGCTGTTGTTGCTGCGCGGAATCAGGCTCGTCTTGTGGCCGAC
>DBNL01000056.1:0-29732 GCA_002299785.1 Verrucomicrobia bacterium UBA673 | reverse complement strand
GCAATACGCCTCGAGATAGTGGATTTTCATCTCGCCGCCGGGCAGATGTCCGCCGCTGATAGTCAGCATGTTTTCTGCCCAGTGCAGCTTGAGCTTGGCCGGTTCTGCCGCTTGGCTAAGTGCCGCCGTGCAGACGAATGAAAGGATGGAAAAAATCGGTTTCATGGGTCGGACAGACGCATCGTTGGCCTGTGGCGGGGCGGTGTCAACGGCAATGCGCTTGCGCCTGGGCGCTCCGGTGGTGGATACTTCGCGCCCATGGGAGAACCGATCAGCGTTCCGTTGCTCGATCTGAGCGCACAAAATCAGCCGCTCGCCGCTGATCTGAAGGATGCCTTTGCGCGCGTGCTCGACTCGTCGCAGTTCATACTCGGGCCGGAGGTGGCAGGATTTGAGTCGCTCGCCGCAGAGTCAGTTCGCACGCGGCACGCCATTGGCGTCAGCTCCGGCACGGATGCTCTGCTTCTTTCTTTGATGACACTCGGGATTGGTCCCGGCGACGAGGTGTTGTGCCCATCGTTCACTTTTTTTGCGACCGCCGGCGCGATCGCCCGTGTCGGTGCTACACCGGTGTTCGTCGATTCAGTCGATACCGATTTCAACATCGACCTCAACGATGCAGAGCGGCGCCTCACCGGTAAGACCAAGGCGATCATTCCGGTGCATTTATTCGGTCAACCGGCAGACATGGACGGCGTGCAGCGTCTGGCTAAGGCGCATGGCCTAGCTGTAGTCGAGGACGCCGCTCAGTCAATGGGCGCAACGTTCGGTTGCCGACAGGTCGGCACGATGGGGGAGCTGAGCGCATTCAGTTTTTTCCCGTCAAAAAACCTAGGTGGGTTCGGCGACGGCGGAATGATCACCACCAACGACGACGACTTGGCTAAGCGCGCGCGTGTTCTCCGCGTACACGGCAGCGAGCCAAAATATTACCACAAGGTCATCGGCGGCAACTTCCGGATGGACCCTCTGCACGCCGCGCTACTCAGGATAAAGCTGAGCCATTTTTCTAGCTATCTGGCCAAGCGCAGGGCCAACGCCGCACAGTATCTCGAGCGCCTAGCCCAGTGCGATCACTTCGCCGAGGGCCGGATGGTGTTACCAACTGAAATCGTAGGCCGCAGCCACACGTGGAACCAGTTCACCCTCCGCGTGTGCAACGGGAAACGCGACGCGCTGCAGTCGCACCTGGCCTCGAACAATATCGGCTCGGCGATTTATTATCCGGTGGCGCTGCACCAGCAGGAGTGTTTCGCGCACGTGCCGAACTTCGGTGAGTCACTGCCGGTTTGTGAGCAGTTGGCGGGGGAGGTTTTGAGCATCCCGATTTATCCAGGACTGACGGAGGAGCAGCTTGGCCACGTCGCCGATACGCTGGCCAACGCCCCGATCTGAGCGCTAAAGCAACTTGCCGCTGATGGCACCTGCGTTCTGCAGCAGTTTGACAAGCTCAGTCCAGCCATTGGCTGTCGCGTAATCCAGCGGGGTGTTGCCGGATTTGTTTTTGCTGTTCAAATCTGCGTTGCTGCGGATGAGCAGTTTCACGGCTTCGGGCCGGTTGCGAAGCACAGCTTGGTGCAGCGGCGTGGCATCGCTGTTACTCAACGAGTCAACGTCGGCCCCGAGCGAGATCAGCGTCTCCATCGTGTTTACCTTGCCCGCGCCAGCGGCCCAGTGCAGCGGCGTGCTCTTGTGGAGCGGCCCGGGGGTGTTCACCTTGATACCACGCCTGATGAATGCCTGCACGGCAATGGCATCCCCCTTGGAGGCCGCCATGTGGATGGAAACCTCATGACCGGCGCGGCCGCGTTTGGATTGTAGCAGGGCGGCGGCTTCGGGCTGCCGGTAGCCCTTGGCAAAGTCCAGCGGCGTACCGCTTTGGCTGATGGCGTTTACCGCGGCGCGGCGCTTGAGCAACAGCATGATGACATTCGTGCTGCCCTTGGCGGCAGCGGAGTGTAGAGGCGTCCAGCCGCCGTCGGTGCGTGCCGTTTTGTCAGCGCCATGGTTGAGCAGTAACTCGGCGGCTTCGGCTTGGTCGGTCTCGGCGGCCCAGTGCAGCGGTGTAGCCCGGTTCTTTTTACGAAAATGAACATTGGCCCGGTTGCGTTTCACCCATCCATCGAGCGCCTCGATATCGCCGTGGCGCGCGGACAGGTGGACTGAGAGCGTGGCGCCTTTTTTTGCGCCGAGCCGGGTAAGCAGTTGCACAGTGGAGTCACGCTTGTGGATGCGTGCGAAGTCGAGCGGCGTGCCGTCGGGGCAGAGCGGGCTCAAGTCTTTGCCGAGGTCGTGCAGCAACTGAAGTACGGCGTCGCGGCCGTTGATCGCCGCCACGTGAACGGCGGTCCAGCCGTTGGGCGCGGTAGAGTCGGGTTTGCCACCCTTGGCCACGAGCTGCTTTATGGAGTCGCGACTATCGTGGGCGCAGGCGAGGTAGAGCGCGTCCACTTTTTCCTTTTGCGTCTTGGCATGGATTTTCGCGCGGAAGGCCAGCAGCACCCCGATATTGGCCGGCTTGTTTTTGATCGCGGCGATGTGAAGCGGCGTTTGGCCAAGCGCGTCGAGCGCGTCGATCGGCTGGCCAAGCTGGAGCGCGTGGCGCAGCGCGTCGGTGTCGTCAGTGGAGGCGAGTTCGTGCAGCGTGCGGGTTTCGACTTTCGGGGCCGGTCGCGGCTTAGGTTGCGGGGCGGAGGGCGGCTCGGGTTCGCTCGGTCCGCAGCCGGCTTGGCCAAGCGCAAGACCAAGCGCCGCCATCAAAAGCTGCCAATGCATCATTCCTCTGGTCTTAGCTTTGTTCATCCGGATCGGTCAGGTCGTTGAGGATTGAAGCCCCAGGATGCGTTTGAGGCAACGAAAAACCGGTGCTCACTCGGGGTCGCTGAGGATCCGAAAAAACCGCCGAGCGGGGTTGTTCTCAAGCGGCACGACGATGCTTTGCGACTCGCTAACAGGCACGGCGATGGTTTTAAGTCGCTGCCAATCCACGAGATCGGCCGATGCCTCGACGTGATGCGGCCGCCCGGCGATGCCGGAAAACAGAAGTAGCAGCCGCTTGCCCCCCACCAGTTCGATCGACTGAAACATCGGCCGATGCGAAGGCTCGAAAACCAATTGCGGCCGGAGCGACGTGTCGCCATTGAGGTCAAACCGCCCGTCGGCGTTAGGGCCAACGCCGTTCTCCCAGCCAGCCAGCCGCCAGTTCTTGGCCAAGCGCAGCGACAGCCGCATCGGCAACCGAGTGAAAAACTGGGCGCACCATTCGTCGCCAGCCTTTGGCATGGAGAGTCCTTCCACCTCGATGTCGAGTAGCCCCGGCAGGTCGTCTATTTTGAGCGTCGCCGGGTCACCGAGACCGAGATCGGATTGAAGATGTTGCCACACAAATCCGTGTCGTAATTCTGTGTAGTCCCGAAGTTTCTGAACTTCGGCCAGCCAATCGTCTATGCCGGTTAACGGCAGCGACCATTCCTCATGGATTACCTCATTCTCGGCAGCGACCGAATCCATCCGCCAGCGATCAATGTGCCGCGCCATCTCCGGCATCAAGGCAGTTTGCTTGGAGTCGATGGCCCGCAGGATGTTGTCTTCACTCAGTGTCGTTTGCATATGTGTTGTGAAACGATGAGCGAAACGTTGGCGTCCTTTTTCTTCAGCTAATATTTTCTGGATAATTTTAATGAAAACAGGGCGTCCGACATGGTTCAAAGAAATTACTTTGTGACGAAACGTATCCTCCGACGGAGATCGGTTCAACACACCCAAGATGCCATCCAGATCATAGGGAATCCATTGCCATTTGCCGTTCTCATGTCGAGGGCGCCATTTTCTAACGTTGTTTAGTGGCCAGTCTGTATTTGCGAGGAATATTTGAGCGATAACATAGTCGATTAAATTATCTATATTCACAAATTCACCAAGCTGAGATAATCGTTGATCCTGGTTGATGTTGTCCCACGTACCAAAAAATGAAGTGAGTTTGTTCCATTGCAATAAATCTCCCGATTTCACTGTGTTTTGGATCAGGTCAATCTGACTGTTATTAATAGCATGCCTGGAAGCTAAATAATGCGAATCGATCCGTTCACGTAGGTTTTGAATGCCCCAGTAGAGGCCGTTGAGGTACACGATCGATGGCCGCCACGCCTGCGAATCCAGCCCCATCTCAGCCGCCAACTCGTGACCGATCGCGTCGCGCATGAACGCCAGCTTCCAGTCATTACCGGAGTTTCGAAGCAGCAATCGGCGAAACGAATCGATCCCCAATTCAGGAAAAAAAGGATGGTCCAATGCGCTCTCACCGAACCGGTTGCGAGCGTAGAGCCGCAGCGATTTCTGGTCATAATGACGGGACCAGCCGCCATGAATCCTCAGTCCGATTTCCTGTCTGATCGTCCGGGTTCCGTTAGGCTCGAACCACTCAAAAAAGGCCGGCCGCTCCCACTCGCGGTTGAAGTTGTAAACAGGTCCTGGCACTCGGTCCATATAATCGCGGCCCTCTGTGTAGATGCCGCGATCCGGATCGAAGAGATTCCGCGGAGAGGTGACTATCGAGGCAATTGGCAAACGGCTTTTCTCTCCAATCAAAAAACTGCCGGTCGCCACCGGTCCGGGCAGAAACCCTTCACGAAAAGCACGCGCTCGCACCACGGTCGGTTTGGGCAGCCGAATGGGGCCGGAATAGAGCTGATCTCTGCGGCCGGGGATGGAGCCGTCGAGTGTGAAACGAAGCTCACTCAGAGAATCCGGGGGAGTGATTCGCAAATCGACCGGCTCAGGATAATGGCCGGAAGGCTTGGCCAAGCGGGGAATTCCCAGCCAGCCGGAGTGGGGCTTGGTTCCGTTGGCCGTGCCCGGAGTCGGCTTGCCAAAGAAAAAACGGCCAAGCGCATCAGCCATCACCCCAATGGTGGCATCGGGCGGACACTCCGGCACCGGCAGCGCATCGACGTGTTGGCCAAACGGCGTAGTGAGAATGACGGTGTCATTGCTTGGGCTGAGCTTAAAGTTGGTGTGAAGCATCGCTACCGGCAGTCCCCACTTAGCCTTGAGCCAAGTCTCAACTTTATCCATTTCGTCAGAGTTAAGCTGTCGGTCATAAATCAGAATTTCGCCAATATCACCGTGCCAATTCCTGTCAGAAACAAGTCGATCAGATCCAATTAAGTCTGTCTGAAGATTGAAACTAGCTGAAGTGGTAAGAAGAAAAATGGATCCTGGTAATTGTGTTGCCGTAGGATCTACTTTTTGACCATTTACACGAACATGTGACGGATAGCGCGCAAAAGAACCGTTCGGATAGTAAATCAATCTGTCCCCACCGCGATTGAAGTGGCTTTGTTTCAAGTCACCCAACATAGCACGATGTGACTTTGTTGCGTGGGCATCCTCCCGCGCAACAACAAACACCGTGCGAACGAAGTTTTGTCTCTGAAACAACAGATGGTCGTCAAGACCGTCGAACCGGATAACTGGCAAGCCGGTCAGAGGTTCTCTTGCAAATCGAGGTTGTTGGGCTGTATTTGATTGAGTTGCTGAATGGCCAACGTCTACGGCTATCCCCCATTTATCGACGAGATAATTCTCGATGGCGCGGCGGGTTGTTGTATCCAGCGGTCGGTTGTAAATCAGTACCTCGGCAATTCGACCTTGCCAGTAGCGACCCGGTAGAAATCGGTCCGAAGCAAGATTGGATGCTGATGAAGACTCGCTGGTTATTGTAGTAACTAGGCCAAGGCGTTCAACCGGCGGGTATGCGCGCCGTTGATCAACCTGCGCGCCGTTGATCCATGATTGACCATGTGCGGCATAAGTGTTGGCTGCATCATGAAAGAGGGCTCCGTCATACGATCGTGCGAAGTGATACGCTTTGATATCCCCAAGCAGTGGCCGATAGCTAGTACTGGCTTCTTTTGCCTCGGCCAGCACCCAGAACACTGTGCGTATGTTATCAAGTCGATTGAAATGGAGAACGTCATCTTGTCCATCCATCAAGATTGTCGGTTGACCCTTGTTCGGTTCTTTCAGAGCGGGTTGGCGATTCTCCTCGGATTGTGAGGCGTTGTTGCCCCAGTCGCTTTTATCCTTCCAAAGAGTCAGGCGCCCGTTCTCGCTCTCCAGTGTTTCTAGATCCGATGCATCAAGCCATAACAGCAGACCGTCTATTTTTCCTGGATCAATCGGATCAGCCTGACCAAGCGGAGGCATGGCAGGTTGACCAATCTTGGATTGCCAACGCGCCACGCGATCTTGCTCATCGAGAGTTAGCGTACCGGCATCGGTCGCGTCGAGCCACAGTTTCAGACCCGGAATATTAGCCGGCAGGTTAATAACTTCGGGGTTTGGAGACCGTGGTATCGTCCTCGACCGTCGATCCTTTCCAGATGCAAAAACAAGCAAGTGATCCCCCGGGGCCAATCGGATGTCAGGGAAATGCCACTTGAAGGGGTCATCCGGGTCATCCGACAGGCCGTAACCCAACAAGTTCACCATTGACTCGGTGGGATTGTGCAATTCAATCCAGTCCCGATACTCCCCGTCCTCGTCCGCAAGCGTCGTGCGGTTGATCGCCATGAGTTCGCTAATAACAATACTACCAACACCGTCCGCAAGTGTTGTCGGATATCCCATTAGCAGAATGCCGATCACGAGTCCCAAGACCATCCTGTTCGTAAGCAGTTGCCTGAGATAGTTGCTAGTCACTTTGTTCAACTCGAAAGTACTTCATCGCGCCATCCAACTTGGCTTGAAAACTCATGACTCGGTTAAGGGGCGGAATTAGGGTTGCCTCTTCCTTCCATTGATCTGCTAAAATATTCTTACTTGAGAGCACCCGGAAAAGATTTCCTGTTTCTGGTTTCCATGTAATGCGTATAGTCCATGAATCCAACCATTCAACTCTCAATCTGAAGCGATGAACAGTAGGCTTGTTCGCAGGAATTAGAACCAATGATTGACCGTTTGTCTGAGGCCCATAAACATGGTGCTCAAGCCAATCCCCGTTGGCATCGGACAGACCGATTTCACCTTGAGCATCAGACAGACTGAAATTCAATACTTTACTGTCCAACTTAAGGCGGCTGTTGGAATCTAAAAAACTTAAAATAGGAAATGTGAACGCTAAAGGACTCCCAATTGGATTGTTGGACAATCGCATTCCTGTAAGATCGACAGGAAACAGACTTAGGTTTTGCAGTAAGATTGAATCTACCTCGTCCCTAGCGGCGTTTGCCGTCCACTCAGCCAAGCGAACGGATTCCGGTTGGCCAAGCGCTATTGCCTGGTTTTGCGTGCCGAACGTTGGTCTTGCCAGAGCCCATGAACGGAGACGCCCGACTCTGCCGATCGATCTTCCTTGTAATTGTTGGCCAAACTTAATCGAATCTAATAGTTGGCCCTCGGGGCTAAACAGCCAAAGCCCTTCCCCTTTAGAGTTCAACTTGAAACCAAGGCCGCCCTTGCCTCCAACAAGAACGAAGAAAGAGTCGGGGCCGATCACAGTATTATCAGGGAACACGTATTTGCGCGGTTTATGCAAATTGTCAGTCAGGTGATATCCACCTGCATCGAGCGGTTTTAAACTATTGTTGAACAACTCAACCTGATCACTCTCGTTATCCTTTGGGAATGCGAGCACTTCATTGATTAGAAATTGACTCAATTCAGAATCTACGTTCCATGTTTTGGATTGCGTCGCTTGATCAAGCGCCTGCCAACGACCAGCACTGTTTTTGCCGATGACATATACGGTGTACTTTCCGCTAGCAAGTTTGGTCAAGCGAATAGGTTCGGAAATGGGATGTTCGCTACTGAGTGCCCCTTTGTTAATGTTGTACCGATAGTGTGTGATTCCAGGGCCTGCAACAAAAAGTTCTGCAGTCGTCTGGCGTGTTTGGGCGAACGGTTCACCAGAGATGGAAGCCCCGCTAGGCACAATTGCACCCATATCAATTCCGTTCGGCCCATTGCCGATTGCAGGTGAATCGAGGTGAAGAGTGAAGTCATCCGGCGGATGTATAAACAATGGATTCGACGTTAGATTGCCTTCGCCATACCAATCGTGGGTCTTTCGGATGATCGAATCAAAAACATGTAGCCACACCCGACGCTTT
This sequence comes from Verrucomicrobia bacterium UBA673, assembly GCA_002299785.1. GTDB lineage: Bacteria > Verrucomicrobiota > Verrucomicrobiia > Limisphaerales > UBA1096 > UBA1096. Next base: position 21,621 of record DBNL01000056.1, on the reverse strand, counting down.
TCAAGCCACAAAGGCTTGAGGTGAATTAGGTCGTTTGGATTATCAAAAAAAATATTTCCTTCCAGTCTTGCCCCAGTAGGCGTACCGACAGGTTGCTTTCTATTGCCTAGTCCATCCGTCGGTTCATTGAAAGCAACCCCTCCAAACCGGCTTGAAAAAAAACTGTTATTGCTTGCAATAAGTCTTGCTGAGTCCTTTAGCAAGATATGGTGGTCATTTTGATAAAAAAAGTTTCTAACTACTGTTATATTAGATTCGTCAGTTTCGAGATTAACTTCTACTGTTTTACCAAATCGCTCTTGATATTCTTTCACCAAGTGATTACTTAAATTTTTTATTGCGTTATTTGGCAATGCAATTTCTTTTTTTAGGTTCGGTTCATAGAATTCACCTTTTCTATCGATTCGAAAACGAAAAGATTCAACGATTTCATCAATCCCCTTCACTGTCATATTTAACCAAACTCCAAATTTTAATGCTGGTTTTCCTGTTGCAATAGCTGCAGAGAAAAACCCCACGCGGTTATTGCTGCTAAAACCACTAAAATCATTTCCCTCAATGTGCGCATCCATTCCATCGAGATCTAGCCCGTCGTCATTCCCCCCAAGGAATTGATTATCGTAAATTTCTAGAATTGCACTAGGGCGTTTTCCTCCGCTAACGTCTATGACATCAGCCCCTCCTGTAGTTTTGTTGAATTTGTTATTAACAATCAGAAGTTCCCCATCTTTCCTGATCCCACTGCCTCGTATATGCTCACTATGGCTAAGTTCAGGAAATATACAGTTGCGTACTGTCAGCGATGAATCCTGAAACCAGATCAGGTTTGTCCGTGTGCTGTGCCACTGCACATGGTCAAGTTCGACTACCGAGTTAGTGACAGCCAATGCGTAGGAGCTTGTGTGGTGAAAGTCAACGTACATTAGCCTATTTACGTTATGCGAATTACTAAAGCTGATGCCGTCCCAATCACGTTTCGATCCGGGTTTGCGGAGAAACTGAATCCGACGTAGCGGGTCGCCTTCGGCCAGCAGGCGCCCTTCGACGATCAGGCGTCCCTCCGGGCCGAAGCAGATTGTCACGCCGGGATTGACTGCCAGCGTGACACCCGCTGGCACGAGCAGTGGAGCGGTCACGAGCAGCGGTCGCTCCGCCGTCCATCGGGTGGACTGCGTCAGGCGTTGGCCAAGCGATTGAGAGGGAGCGGTGCCATGCCAGACGTCGGCATGTTGACGGGCGACCTCGTTGCCATCGGCGTCCAGCGCGCGCACGAGCAGCCGGTTCAGGCCACGCCGCAATGTGGCCTTGGCCTGCCATCGCGCTTCCGGCGCAAACCAGTCGGCGGCTTGGCCGTTGACCTCGACCGCCACCGTTACGGTGGCCGGCGCTTGGCCGGACAAAGTCGCCGTCGCGCTTTCGGAAAAAAAGAAGCCGTCGCGCTTGGCCAAGCCGGTGGCCACTGTCAGCTCTCGCGGGATTTGCGACAGTACAAACTCCCGCCGATTGGCACCGAACGACTTCAACCGGTTAACCTCGGTGGTCGGCAAATAATCGCCGACGAACTGGTCGATCAACGGCTCAAGTTGCTCCGCCGAAAACACTGTTCGGGCGAGGTTCTCCAAGTGAAACCAATACCGCACGGCCACCGTCGGACGGTTCATCAGTTGTCCAAGCGCTGAGTTGGCGGCAGCGCGCCAAAGGGGGCTTTCCCCCCAGCCCTGAACGCCGAGCACGGCGTCGAGGTCGTACGGGATCAGCGCAAACCGCGAGTCGGTTGTGCCGGCGTAAAGCGAGTAGTCGCCCTTGTCGCCGGTAACAAGGCTCGTCTCCTCGTTGCCGAGAAGATCGTGCACGGCGAGGTGCCGCATCCACGCGTCAACGTCCATCCAGTCGGCCAGCGCAGACTCGTCCGCCTTGTCAAGCGAGCGGAGGAATTCGGTCAAGTCGGAGTAGTCGTTTTGCCACGAATTGGTTTGCTTGGCGTAAAAATGTTTTTCCGCGTATGGCGCGGGCTTGTCGCCGAGAAATTTCAAGTCGGCGTAGCCGCCGCCCTTATACAAATTGCCATTATCATCGTTTGGAAATTGCCAGCGAATATACTCCGAGTTTAGCGGATCCAGCTCAGCATAATGGCCAAACTGGTTTGAGCCACCGAGTTGTTCGTTGTTTTCGAATACCCTCACAGACCTAGCACGGGGCGCAGGCAAACCAGCGAGCCGAAAAAGGGCGCTCCCGAGTTCCTGCACGTGCGGGTGGATAGCGTTGAGGTTGATTGTTGTGCGATTGCGCCATGGCCGGTCGTTGGGGAAATTAACACTTCGACTTTTGTGTGTTGCTGCTCGTGATGTTGTGCCGCGCAGCCGCACGCTGACGTTATAACGCACACGCGTTCGTCCTCCTTCGATATTGATGAACGTGCCGCTCATTTGCGCATCGCTGCTGTTGTACCACGGCCGACGGCCAATCTCGGTCAGCTCTTTGCGCTCGAGCTCTGTCAAAATGAGACGATGTAAGGGACGCCCCGGCGCGGGGATTTGGTTGTCTACTTGATATAGCAAAAGCGGGCAGTCGGCCGGGGCACTTGGCCAAGCGCGAACCGCGCCTTGGCCATCCGTTGCGTTGACGAAAAATTCGACGACTTGGCCGTCAGCCTGCGGAGGGAGCGTCGCCACAAATTGCTCTGTGGCGGTTCGCGACATCGGCAGCTCCAGATAGCCAGCTTCACCGTCGAGCCGGTAAACGAGCTGGGCGCTGATCTCGTCCGGTAACTCGTCGATTAGGCGTGCTGTAATCGTCACCGGCTCGGTGGAGCGGGGCACAGCAGGTGAGTGAGCCACGTCAAGAATCATCGGCGGCAGATTGGCGAGTTTGCTGGAGTTGGCCCGGCCGGGGGTGCCTCGTTGAGTCATACTAGTACGCCAATTTTGCCCATTATTATTGGATAAATCCGGCTTCATCAACTCGAGCGAGTGCCCTCCGCCGTCGTGCGCCGCTTGCCAAACCCAGCCTCGATGGCCACCGTGCAGCGAGCCGCGAACGCGCCTAGCCCAGTCGCCCTCCGTGGCGTAATGCACCTTGTCTACCGTCGCGCCGGTGGCATCGACAAGCCGGATGGTTTCGCCGTTGTTGGCGAGTTGGCCCTGCCAGTCGCCAGTGATATTTTTGACGCCGGGATGCAGCTCGGCGAACCGGGCCGCGTTGGCTGCAACGACCAATCCGCTATCGGGCGGAAGCGTGATTTGGCTGAATGTAAAACGGACGCCTGCGCTGAGTTGCCAGCCGTTGAGATCGATCGGCTCACCGCCGAAATTCCAAAGCTCGATGAACTCTTCCGCCACCGACTCGTTTGCAGGGCGGTAGTGAATTTCGTTGATGAGTACCTGCGCTTGGGAGTTAGCAGCAGCGACGCAAAACAGGAACCAAAGCAAGCCCCGCTGCAACGATCGGTTAGACATAGGCAAGATTATTTTTTGTGGCGGCGTGCATTGCGCTTGGCGGCGAGCAGTCGGCTGGTGGTGGAGTCATCCCCGTCAGCTTGGCTTGACTCTTCCGGCTTGGCCTCGGCGACTACGCTTGGGTTGGAGGAAAATTCGGGGGCCGGTTGCTCCCGCTGGAAAAGGCGCGGATCGGGTGTGCTTAGCTTGTCGCGCTGGAACGACTGCTGGGCTTCGTCGCGCCTGGCCAGGAGCGAGGCGAGCGCCTCGTCGGTGCTGGTTTGCATTTCACTGCGACGCCAGAAAAAGAAAAGCTGGCGCAGGTTATTGGTTGCCTTGAGCCATTCATTCCAATCAATTTGGATGCGGCGCACGCCGACGTCGATCGGGAACAGGATGATGGCGAACTTGAGCAGCCACTCCCAAAGATCCACGGGCTGAAAGGTTTTTTTTCGGTTACTCTCAAATGGATTGTCAGCGGCGAAGTCGCGGCTGAGCAGTTTGCCGCCGCCGACTTCGGCCAAGCGTTCGAGTCTGGCGAGGTTCGGTTGCGACTCGGCGAACTCCGGCGAGTGGTCGAGGTTCGCGCCGATGACCTGCGCCGAGCGAATTTCGCTGTTCTTCATCTCACGCAAATGGACAAGGTAAGCGCCGGTTTCGCGCGTCTCAAACGCCGCATCGTAGCGACCGGGGGCCGTCTGCTTGAGTGGCACGAGTTGGCGTTCGCCTTTTGGCCCGACGATGACGGCCTGCAAGTCGAGGAAGTTGCGATAGTTGCCGTCGGCGTCCATCGCCTCGACGCTGATGATGCCGCTGCCCTGCTCGATGGCCACGTCTGCCGAAAGTTCGCCGGTCTCGACACGACGCAGGCTCCAGTTGACTAGTTGCGACCAAAACGTCTGGTATTTGCCCCAGCCGATCCATTGGCTGCCCCATTTGGCGCGGGCGTCGGAGGTGAACGCCACCGCGCGGCCGAGGCCGTACTGCCAATGCGCTAGGAGCGGGTCGCCCTGCGTGGTGAGCAGCGGCGTCTCGGCGCGCGGTTTTTCGCTGGTGGCTACGTAGCCGAGGAGCGGTGGGTAGCCGCCGGCTGCGAAGCCGGATAGAGCCTCGCTCGCGGCGATTTGTCGTGGCGTGAACGGCTCCTCGTAAATGGCAGTCTTTAAAATGACGGCGGTTTCCTTCAGGAAAATCTGCGGCAACTGCGCCGGGTTGGTGATGTTGTAAAAGCGCCCGTCGCCCTTCTCTGCGATCTCGATCATCGTGTCCGGCCCGGCGTGGCCAGCGATTAGCACGGTGCTAACGGTGATCTTCTCTTCGCGGAAGCTCGCCATCAACTCGTCGCTTGGCCCGCCGGGGTCTCCATCGCTGAAAAGGATCATGTGCTTGATGCTGGCGGTCGATTTTTTGAGCCCCTGAAATCCCATCGTCATCACGTTTTGGAACGACGGTAGGTCACCCTGATTCATACCCATGATTTGCCGCCCTAAGTCCTGCTTGTTGTCAACCTTGGTCAGCGGAAAATGCCAGCGATCCTGTCCGTCCCAGAGCACGACGCCCAACTCGTCGTTCGGCGCCATAGCGTCGAGCACGCCGATAGCGCATTGGCGGGCGACCTGATTGCCATTATTGAATTCCATCCCGTGCATCACCAGCACGAGTGCGCCCGGCGGCAAGACTTTTTTGCTGCTCAACTCCATGCTCACCGGCAGCGTGCGTTCGAGCGGCGTGTTGCGGTAGCCGCCGGCCGCGAAGGCCTGATCGCCGCCGACGCAGACCAGCCCCACGCCGAAGTCGCGCACCGCGCTTTCGATCCGCAGCATCGCGTTGCGGCCCAGATCGCCTGCGTTGATGTTGCTCAGGAAAATCGTGTCGAACGCCTGCATGCCGGCAAGCGAGCCGGGCAGCGCCGTGATGTCGCCTAGTTCAATCTCGAGCTTTGCGCCACGCAGGGCGTTGGCCAATGTCACGTCGCGGTCGGGATCGGACGAGACGATCAGGACGCGCGGATCACCTCGTACGTTGGCAAACCCGGAGGCGCGGTTGTTCTGCGGGATGATGTCGCCGTCGGCCTCGATCTGTACCTCGTACGAGTAGAACCCCGCTTGGCCAAGCGACTGCGGGAAGCTTAAAAGATTTTTGCCCTTGGCCAAGCTCACCGCCTGTTCGCCGAGCAACTGTTCGTTGCGGAAGAGCCGCACCTTGGCCGGTTGGTCTCGGTCGGACAGCGCAAAAATTCGGGCATCGAACGGCTGGCCTTTTTTCACCATGCCGGGCACGGCTAGGCGCTGGATCGACACATCGCCGCCGCCCTGCGTACCCAGCGGCACGACGTCCATCGTCACGTCGAGCGGCTTGGACGCCATCACCGCCTGCACGGCATCGCCGATGTTTTCATTGCCGTCGGAGAAAAGCACGAGCCGCTTTTGGCCGGTCTCCGGGAACGCCGCCGTGCCGAGGCGAATGGCCCCAGCGATATCGGTGCGATCCGCACCGACGACGGTCTGTATGGTGTTGGTTTGCAGGGCGATCGGCGTGAGGGACAACTCGATGCCGGCGTCGGTACCGAACACCATCAAGCCGGCCTTGTCGGTCGATTGTTTCTCGGCGGAGGCGAGCAGCATGTGGGCTGTGCCTTGTTCTGAGGGGGGGACACTCTGAGAACGGTCGAGCAGGAAATAGACATTCATCCCCTCCTGCGGCTTGTTCCACTGCAGACCGGCGAGGGCCAGCAACACGGCGCTCATGACCAGCGTGCGTAGTCCGTACGCGAGCCAGCGGCGCCACGTCTGGATTTGCACGTCTGTCTTCCACGCGAGCCAAGTCACCCAACCCAGAGCCACCGGCAACGCCAGCAGCCAAAGTGGATGGGTGAATTGAAAGGTCATTTAGTTAGGGGAGCTCGAAAGTTGAAACTTCGCTACCGGTTCACGGCGGATTAGTTTTTGCACGCGGTGGTTTTGTGAATCGGCCACGTAAAGATTGCCGCGCGAGTCGAGCGCGAGGCTCCACGGGTTGTTGAACTGCCCCGGTCTACTCCCCGCGCCGCCGATAATTTCCAGCACTTGGTCGTCCGTGTCCAGCACCGTCACGCGGCTGTTACCGAACTCGCAGACGTACTGCCGCCCCTGCTCGTCCACGCGTACGTCATACGGGTAACTGAACTCGCCGCTCGCCGCGCCGGGGCCGCCGTGCTCGCGCAGGAACGTCCCATCGGCGTCGAATACCTGCACGCGATGATTGCACGAGTCGGCGACGTAGAGTTTGCCGGTGGCGTCTAGCGACAGCCCCTCGGCTCGGTTAAACTCGCTTGGCTTGTCGCCCGCGCCGCAAATCTCGACTTGCACCGACTCGCGAGCCAAGCCGAACTTTTGCAGGCGCTCAACGATCTGAAACTCGCTGACGAACGCCGAGCCGTCGGGCGCGAACGCGACTGATCGCGGGAACGACAACTCGCCCCGTTCCCGACCATGCTGGCCCCACTGTGACACCAGTTCGCCCTCTGGAGTGAAGTGGTTGATCCGAGAGTAATGCGGCTCGATAACAACGATATTGCCCTCGTGATCGAGGGCCATGCCCTTGGGTCGGCCGCGCTCGATCTCCGGCATCTGCCATTGCAGTAGATAGTTACCTTCGGGGTCGAACTTCTGAATGCGCCCGGTCATGTCGCAGACGTAAACATTGTCGGCGCGATCGACTACCACCGAGCGCGGCTTGACGAACAGGCCCGCCCCATTACCCCGGGCGCCGATCACGAGCACCTCAGAGAAAACCGCACTATTAATTCTGTCGCCGTCTGGTCCAGCCCCGCAGCTAGTGAGCAGGACGCCGCAGCCCAGCGCGATCGCTTGGCTGAGTTGCGAGTGGATTTTACTGCAGCGGTTCACCTGGCAGCAATCCTCGCCGACTGCAGAGCTTTTGCAAGTTTGGCTCATCTTGTATGATAAACCACACCGAATTGACCGAGAGTAACTTTTAGACTTAATCTGTTGTACTGCGATATGAGCGTTATTCACAATGAGGCACAAGATGAAAAATGAAAACCTGAGAAGTCTTGCGGCTATGGCAGTTATGGCTTGGAGTCTTGGCGGAGTTCTGGCTCAGGAATCGAAAAAAACGGACAATGTGGAAGCGAGCAAGGAGGCTCGTGAACGGGATTCTTCCAGCAAAGATAGGCGCGTTCGCATCATGAAGGCGTTTGATAGGAACAAGGATGGCGATCTAAACGAGGAGGAGCGCGAAGCGTTGCGCAGGTATATCGAGTCGCGTTCCTCTAGACCAGTGGGAGAAAAAAAACGGGACGACAAAATTGAGGTTCCGAAAGATTATGATCCAAAAAAGCAGTACCCTTTTATACTCAGCCTCCATGGTTACGGATCAAGCTCCAGAGGTCAGTTGAGATTTTTTCCATTGGAGGACCTTGCTGAAAAGCATGGCTTTATCTACTGCGCGCCTGATGCCATTGATCGGAGTTGGAATGCAACAGAAGCCTGTTGCGACTGGCGAGGCAAGGTTGATGACTCGAAGTATCTGCGAGGCTTGATTGAAGCGGCAGTGAAGAAGTACAGCATAGACCGGAACAGGATTTATGTGACCGGTTTGTCCAATGGCGGGTTCATGAGTTATCGTATGGCACACGATCACTCTGACTTGATTACGGCGATTGTTCCCTTTGCGGGGGTGGGTTACAAAGTCTGGCCAAGCAAACCGAAAAAACCAGTCAGTGTGCTGCATATCCACGGCACCAAGGATAGCACGATTAAATGGAACGGAGGCACAACTCGGAGCTTGAACACCTCCTATCCGGGTGCCGAGGAAAATTTCAATAATTGGAAACAGTTCAACCAATGCGACCGTGAAGTGGATGCAAAGGATGACAAAATTGATTTGACCAAGAAAGTGCCCGGAAAGGAAACCACAGTGACTCGCTTTGTAAATAAGGATGGTAGCGTCACAACCGAACTATGGGAAGTTGTCGATGGTTCGCATGTAACCCGACCCTCGGGCGAGGCACGGGAACTCATCATCCAGTGGCTGTTGAACAAGAAGAAGTCATAATCCCTGGAATGAGCAGATGAACGCACTGAAATAATTCCACCGAGTGGCGGTAATGGATTTAAGGGGTAAACAAACGGGTGCTTTGATCAAGATTAGATTGCTTAAAAGTTTAACTTGAAAGTATAATAGATATAGATTTATCATACATTCTATGAACTATTTTAAATCCAAGATCACGGCTTTCGTCCTTGCCGCCACCGGCCTGCTTGCATTTAAAGCGGAAACTGCCTTTGCCCTTAGGATTGATCTGGACCGACCGGGGCCGAATGAATTTGTCCGGGACCTTGCGGGAATGATTTCCAGTGCCAATGAGGCAGAGATTAAAAAAATAGCCGGGGCGGTTCTCAAGGATAAGGCAACGCCGATACTGGTCGTCACTATCAGTTCAATGGACGCACATGGCGGGGGTGATCTCCGTATAGAAACCTTTGCCCGCCTCCTGTTTGATCAATGGGGTATCGGGCACAAGACTCTGGGTAAATCAGAATGGAATACCGGTATTCTTCTGCTGGTCTCGGAGGGAGACAGAAAAGCGCGGATAGAACTTGGAGCCGGCTGGGGGAGGGAAAAGGATGATTTGTGCAGTGAGATTATGTCCGATCAGATCATTCCGAACTTTAAGGGTAGAAGATTTTCAGAGGGGATTTTTGCCGGGGTGAGATCGCTTGATGCAATGGCTCGGGGCAAGTCTCTGCCAAGCCCCCCGAAACCGACCTGGTTCTATCCGGTTGTTTTGGCTGCCATTGGCCTGGCCATTTTCACAGCTGTCTCGCTCTGTCGCAATGGCTCAGGGGGTTGGGCGTGGGTATTATGGGCAGCCGTGTTCGGGTTAATCGGGTTCATACTGCTCACAATGGCCCGAAGTGGCGGCAGTAGCGGCTCCAGTGGAGGATCTTTTGGAGGCGGCTTTTCAGGAGGTGGAGGGGCCACCGGTTCATGGTAATCACTTAAAAAATTTAGCAATGAAACTCGCCAGCCAAATTTTCAATGACCAGGAACGCAAGCGCGTTGACGATGCTGTTGCCCAAGCGGAAAAAAGGACCTCAGCAGAAATTGTACCCGTTGTGGCCACCTCATCCGGCAGGTATGACCGGGCAGAAGATATCGTGGGGTTGTTTGTTGGGCTTATTGTTGTTGCAGTAATCTGGTGGCAGTTTCCCTCTCCAGCCGCGCATGAAACCGGAGCTTGGGGTGGTACGCCCAGAGTGATGGAGATTCTCCTGTTATTTGTTTCCATGATCGTCGGGTTCATTGTGGGGGTATGTTTGGCCTCAAGGTTATTCTGGCTTCGACGGCTCTTTACACCCAAACGTCAAATGAAGGAGGAAGTCGAAACTAGGGCATGCCAGGTCTATTTTGACTCCTCCATTCATCACACTTCCGGCGGCACGGGTGTTTTAATCTACATCTCATTGTATGAACGATTGGCTGTTGTTTTGGGTGATAAAACTGTGGTTGAAAAACTCGGACAAGAGGGAATTGATGAACTTTGTGAAACACTGACACGGTTCATCAAAGAGGATATCACCCAGGCGTTGGTTGATACGATACAATCGACCGGTGACAAACTTGAGCCGGTTCTTCCGAGGGCAAAAACCGACGCAAACGAACTGTCCGATTCACTGATCACGATTGACTGAGAATCAAGTGAATATACCCCACTAAGCAACACCGCACAGAATAGCTGAAGGGATATAAACGCCCCTTGGCTAAGTGCTTGGTTTGAAATCATGGTTCAAGCGGAACCAATTCCTTGACCAAATTTCCTCCTCCCTCCAGCCTGCCTGTTCTCATGAATTTCAATACCCATCGATGCTTGGCTGCCGTTTTTGTGGTTACTCTGTCGGTCGCTTGGGCAGTTCGTGCCGAGGATGCTGAGGTTGCGCATCATTACACCGACAACGATGGTGTGAAAATCCACTACGTCACCGCAGGCGACTCCGGGCCGTTGGCCGTGATGATCCACGGCTTCCCTGACTTTTGGTATTCGTGGAACGAACAAATCAAGGCGCTGCAATCGACCCATCGCGTGGCGGCGATCGACCAACGCGGCTACAACCGCAGCGGCAAGCCGAAGGGCCTCGAGAATTACGCCATCCCAAAACTGGTTTCCGACGTCGCCGCCGTGATCCGCGACATGGGCGAAAAGAAGGCGGTGATCGTCGGGCACGACTGGGGCGGCATGGTGGCGTGGAGCTTTGCCATGAGCAAACCGGAGATGACTGACCGCCTGGCCGTGCTGAACTTGCCACACCCGAAAGGGCTGAACCGCGAACTGGCTAACAACCCCGACCAGCAGCGCAACAGCCAGTACGCGCGGGCTTTTCAACTGCCGGGCGCGCACAAGCTGCTGACTGCAGAGCGCTTGGCCGGCTGGGTGAAGGGCGAGGCCAAGCGCGCAAAATACATCGAGGCGATGAAGCGTTCCGACTTCGAGGCGATGTTGAATTATTACAAGCGCAACTACCCGCGACCGCCGTACGAGGAGGATATGTCGGATCCGGTGCGACTGAAAGTGCCGGTCCTGCTCATTCACGGTTTAGACGACAAGGCGCTGTTGCACGGCGCGCTCAACCGCACGTGGGAATGGCTCGACGGCGACCTGACGCTGGTGACGATCCCGGGCGCGGGCCATTTTGTGCATCACGACAAGCCGGCGCTTGTCAGCCGTACACTGAAGATGTGGCTGCTGCGCGACCGTTGATCATGGCTCGCGAACCTCAATGCGATAGTAGCGGGTTTGCTGCGAACTGGGCAGGAACTCGGAGAGTCTGACGAGGCCGGAGGTCGGTCTCGGTTCTAGCCGGCCGATGGTGCTCCACTTGCCTTTGGCCAAGTCGTCTCGGGCCTGCAGTCGGTAGGCGACCCCGGCCTGTGCCATGAACTCGACGAGGGTGGTGACGCCGTTGACGGTGATCGATTCCAAGGCGAGGTGGCTCGCGGCGTTCGCGGGGTCGGTGCCCGAAAAATATTCCGCAAGATTGGTCAGGCCATCGCCATCGGGATCGAGCAGGGCGTCGTCGGGGGCCAGGCCGTGTGTGCTCTCCCAGTCGTCCGGCAGGCCATTGAGATTTAAGTCGAGGCGGTTGGGAGCGCCGGGGGTATCGAGGGTCGGGAAGCGGGCAAGGGTGTCGGCCCCATCGGGGAAGCGTCCCTCTGAGACAGCCTGGGATTGGCGGCTGAACGCCACTTCGTCAATCAGGCGGCCGTCGGGATCGCTGAGGGCGATGCTTTCTCCGCTGGCGCGAAGCTTGAATGAGGTGTGGTCGGCACCGCGCCTGGCACGGGCATCAGCAATGATTTTTTGGAATGCAAAATAGCCGCCGCCGATGAAGCAGTGGGCGGGCAGGCGATGAATTGTCGGTTTGGTGGAGTCATCGGAGAGGAAGAATCCGCCAAGGGCGATCGGTTGGCCGGTTGGGTTGTGGAGCTCAAACCAGTCATCTCCCTTTTGTGGATTGGCCATCCATTCGTTGATGCGGAGTTGTGCGGGGTCGCCGGTGGAGAGCGGTTTGTTGGCGGCTCCCGGGGTCGGTTCACCGGGCGACCACACGCCGGCGGCCAGGAGGTTGCGACCGAGCGCCAAGTCTGGGGATTGGAAACCGAATACGATGCCGTCGAGCAGCATCCCGCCGCGCGCCTGTGCATCGTGCAGGTAAATCGCGTCGCCGGATGCTTTGAGGCCAAAGCCGGTGTTGGCGGCGGAAGCCGGTGTGTCGGAATTGCACTCTACTACGGCGTAGCCGCCGGAAGCGATGACGCTGCCCTCAGGAAAAACGAAGCGGTGGGGGGAATCAGAGGAGTCGCTCAGTCCCATGCCGGACAGGTTGATGGGGACGGGGTGCGGGTTGTAAAGTTCCACCCAATCGTGATAGCCGCCGCGCGCGCTCATGAAGGAGCGGTTGTCGGCCAGCAGTTCGCTGATGACGAGTCCCGGAGCCCCGCCGGCCGACGCAGTTTTTGCCTCGAGCCGCAGGCCAAACACGATGTCGCTGCTGTTTCCGCTGACTTGGTGCACCTCAGCGGCGAGCAGATTTTCGCCCGGCTTGAGCAGTGCGGTGTCAATCGTGAACGGCCCCTCTAGCGTGGCATTGATGATGTTTCTGCTGGCCAACATTTCGTGGTGCGGCGCGATGTCCGGGGGCATGCCAAGCCGTAGTGCCTCTTTGCCGTTGAGATAGAGAATCGCGCCGTCATCGACCACCGCCCAAAGCTGCAGACGGGTCAGCGGAGCTTCCCCATTCCACTCAAATCGGGTGCGGAAATAAAACGTCCTCGGGCCAAGCGCGAGCGGAGTGTTCAACGGAACCGGCATCGGGCTGGACTCTTTGGCCAGGAGCGCCTTGCCGCTTGGCCAAGCGGCATCGTCAAAGCCGGGCTCAAGCCAGGCCGCCGTCGGCGCGTCGGCGGCCTGATGGTAGCTCCATTGGCTTGCCATCTCGATGAGGGTTAACTCGGTTGGCACCGGGTTGATGACCGACTTTTTTGGGTTGAGCGAGCCGGGGCTGGGGAGCAGCAACGCCTCGATCGCGTCGGCCCCGTCGGGCATGCGGCCCATGGACGAGCCCGGCATTTGCGGGGCGTACCAGACCTGATCGATTAGCTCTCCATCGGCGTCAAACAACGCGATCAGCCCCTGATCGGAGGATAGTTGAAACCCGAGCCGCTGCACCCCAACGCTGGCCTGGAAGGCCAAGGCCTTCCCGGCGGAGATGAAGGAGAGGGGGGGAAACAACTGGTGGCTCGTCTGCCACAGGGGTCGGTCGGTGAGGGACAAATCCCGCAACGCCACGGGCAGGGGTGAGTTGTTGAACAGTTCTACGAAATCGTCGTTGCCGGGGCCGGCGCCCTTAGCCAGCCACTCGTTGATCCTGAGGGCCGAGCTGGTTCCGATCGGGGTAGGCCGGTTGGGTTTGCCGGGAGTGGGGGATGCCAGCGCCCAGCCACCCGGAAGGCGGGCGATGGAGTGGCTGGGAATTTGTGGTCCGAACACTACAGCATCCAGCAACCGGCCTCCCCGCGCAGGCAGGTCAAACAGCACGACCGATTCGCCGCTGTCGCCCAGTGAAAAACCAAGGCTCCAGCCGGGTGCCTCTCGGTTCTCCGCGGCAACGACCAGCAACTCGCCGGCATCAAGTTCTGCACCCTCGGGGAATACAAACTTTGCAGGCGAGTCGGGGTCGTCCGTGAGGCTCATGCCGGAAAGATTCACGCTGAAGTGGCTGCGGTTGCGGATCTCGACCCAGTCGCCGCCCACCGCCATGACCTCGCTGATCAGCAGCGGCGACGCTTCTCCGGAGACCTCCCACGTCATTACATGCGGCAAGGACATCCACTCACCGGCGGCGTCTCGCCCAATGATCTCAAGCGTGTGCTGCCCCTCCGCCGCGATGGAGAGAAGGAGCGGCTCGGCGATTGGTTTCGGCGCGCCAAATTCGCTGCCGTCCACCCGGTGGCGGTAATGGGACAAGCCCGGCCCCCAGACGGTGATCGCCTTATCCCGGTTGGGTGTGGGGGAGACCGGCGCACCGGCCAGAAGAAGCCGCCCGCCCACAGGGCCAATGTCGCCACCCAACAACCCCATCCCGGCGGCTGCAGCGGGAATGGCCTCGATATTTCCCTCGCCCGGCTGGAAAGGCGTCTGTGCGAACAAGCCGTGCGTGACGTCGCCAGTCGTATCGGGCAGGAACAGGGCCGTGCAACGGTCGAAGAGGTTGTTCATCCAGTCATTTCTGCCGTCATCGGGAAACTCGATGAACTCGGCAACGCTGATGGCGCATTCCGAGAATCGGTTATTGTGAGCCTCCAGTGACACGCGGCCCACGAGGCGCACAGCGACGTCCGCCTGGCCAAGGTGGTTGCGCGCCAGCACTGCGCTTGTCCGAGCGCCAGCCGAGGTGCCGCTGATTGAAACTGTCGCCGTCCGTTTGGCCGGTGATTCCGGGTGGCGGAAATTCTGGAACCTGTTTTCCCACAGGAAGCTGTTACAACCGGACAACTCGACCGCCTCCCGGGGACCTCCCCAAAACCGGTTGCCACGCAACTCCAGCCAAGCGCCTAGTTGGCCTTGGCCATCGAACACAAAAACTGGGGCCGCCCGGTCGGTTGCGGGAAAGTGGTTACCGCGAAAGACGACATGATCGTCGCCGGCGAGGCCGCTTCCGGTCACGATGGGCACCGCTGTCCCGGCTTCTATCGTGGACGCCTCGAACGAACAAGCGCTCGTCACCAGTGCGGAGTTGGAAAACTCGATCGCCGTGCCGAGCAGGTCTCGGAAGGCAACATTGGACAACTCGAGCCGGGAGCTTTCGGCCTGCACAGCGGCGGTGTCGGAAGCGACGGATGAAATGTTAACGTGAGCCAGCCTGTTTGGCTGGGTGGAGTCGATCCACCGAATCCCGTTCCACCGATGACTCGAGCCGGGGGGAGTGGTTAGAGTGGCCAGCCTGTCAGGGTCTCCGCTGATCGTCAATCGGCCCCGAACCTCGAGTTGGGCCCCCTCTCCGAAATAAACCATGGTCCCGGCCTCGATCGAGAGAGCCGCCTTTTTTTGAACGATCGTTTTGCCGGGGAAAAACCACGGCCCATCGGCGGCGGACAGCACCGTGTCTGTCGTGATATTCGCGTTGACCGACTGGTGTGCTCCGGTCTCGTGCCAGACCGTGAACTCGAGGTGATCCAATTCGGCGTGGCTCGCATCGAAGGCTCTCACGGAGAGGTGATTCAGCCCCGGCTGCAACGCGACGGCATCAGCCGTCCACCTGGCCTCCCAAGCCGACCAGACTGCCGGGATCCCATTCACCGTGACAGAGCTAGTGGCCAGGGCGTTTGCGCGGCCCTCTAGGGCGACCCAAGGGGTCTCCGATATGCGAAGCCCCAGCTTGACCGGGAGGGCGGTCGAGAGAGTCAGCGCCTCTGGTATTTCCGACAGGATGAACTCGCGCCGGGCCGCAGCAAAACTTTTCAACCTCTGGATTTCCGATTCATCCGCCAAGCCTCCGAGCACATGCTCGACGAAAGCGGAAAATTGATCCTCCGAAAAAACGGTGTCTGCCTGCCTCTGCAATTCGGCGAAGTAACGCTGCACGAACGCCGGGTGTTTCAGGAAACGGGCCACTTGGGCCGGCTGGGTCAAGTGCCCACTGACATTTGCCGGCTTGGCGGCTCGGAAAAGTCCGGCCGTGGGATCTCCGGCTGTGTCCCCTCGGCCAAGGATGGTGTCAAGGTCGTACGGGGCAAGGACATGCCGGTTGCTGGACAAGTCCCTGAAATGGATGAAGTCGTCCCCGATCCCGTTGCCTAATCCGGTTTCGCGGTTGTCGAAAAAAGTGTTTATGGCAAAAAAGCGCAGCCAGTTGTCCACGTCGAGCGATTCCTCAACGGAGGCGACGAACTCATCGTCCGGGGTTTCCGTCAGGAGTTGACAAAGTTGGATCAAGTCCCGCCAGTCGTCCTCTGCGGCGTTGGTTTCTTTGAAATAAACATGCCGGTACGGATCGGTGTTTTCGCCCAAGTAGGCGAAGTCGGCCTCCATGGTTCCGGTTCGCACCGTGCGGTAAATGTTCACGGGGCCCAGGTTGTGGAAATCCGCAAAGTCGCTATCCACCACGTCGTTGTGTGCGTACATTCCGTACATGGGGTATCCGGCCACGGCGGAGTCGGCGCCGTTCAGGCGGACGCGAACCAGACGCGAGCGAGCCATCATTACACCCGCCTGCTGGCACAGTGCGCTGCCGAGAAGCTGGATGTGCGGATGCTGCGCGTTGAGGTTGATTTTTTCGACGTCGTGCCAGGGGGCGTCACTGGGGAAATCCACCCTGAAGTTGTTTGGTGTTTTCCAGCGGCTCCCGTTACCGCGGTTTCGGATATCCGCAAGGTAGCGGATTTCCTGTTTGCCGCTCATCCGGGAGACGAAAGTGGCATTCATTCGCGCGTCGCTGAAGCGGCCGGTTGAGTTGTTCACCATCTTGAGGAAGTAGTCCATTTCCGTTTGTGTCATGATGATCCGGTAAAAGGGAAGGGAGTCGTTCGCAGTCGAGTCATCCACCTGGTAAAGCAGGTTCGCACGGGTAGTGTCCTCCGGGACGGAAACCGCCGGGTAAGTCCTGGAGTGGTTCTGCGCATCCCTTGCACGGATATAAAACTCAACGACCGTCCCATCCGGAAACGCCGGGATGGATTGGCCAAACAAACCGTCACCGGCCAGTCCATCCCCGTGCGCCCCATCATCGAGCAGGGACACCACTTGGTAATCCTTCGCCGAGTCCGGCCGGTAAAACAGATCGGCGGTCAGTCCGGTTTTCTGTTCGTCAACCAGTCTCGCGGTGATGTGCACCCGGCTCGAGGATTGCGGCACAACGGGGGAGTGGCGGACCTCGAGAATCATCGGCGCTGTATCCGAGTCAAACACGGAATTGGCCTCCCCCGGCGTGCCCTCCTCCACGGTGCTGGCCGCCCAGTTTTGCCCGTGCTTGTTTGAGAGGCCTGGGTTCACAAGCTCGAGGGATTTGCCTCCGCCGTCATGTTCCGCCAGCCAATCCCATCCGAGGTGTTTGTAGTGGGGCAGCCCTCGCTGCCGGACGGCCCACTCTCCCTCATCGGCGTACGAAACGGAGTCGATCGTTTTGCCGTTGGCATTCTCCAGCCGGAGCGTCTCTCCCCGGTTGCTCAGCACGCCATCCCATCCGCCAACGATCGGTTGTACGCCGGGGTGCTTGGCTGCGAAGACGGCCGCGTCTGCCGCAACGACGAGATAGCCATGCGGCGGCACGGTTACTTTTGGGAATTTAAACCGCACTCCGCGGCGCAGGGACCAGTTCTCAAGGTTGACCGCTTGATCGCCGGTGTTGTGGAGTTCCACAAACTCCTCGCGGACATCCTCGGACGTGGGGTGATAATGGATTTCATTGATCACCACACCAGCGAACAACGGCCAAGCGGCAATCCAGCCAGCGGTAGCCAGCACGGCCCGCTTGGCCAAGCGAGTGTTCAACGGCACGGCGTGCAGACCGGTTCCCAGTTTTGTTTGATAAAATATTTCCATGCCGTGTCGCTACTGATCTCCCACGAGACGCAACCTGAAAAAACCTGACCGCGATTGAAATTGATCCAAGGGGGTCACCCTGTTTTCCCCGGGCGGGGCGAAAATCGGCTGGAACTGCTGCAACGTTTCCCAAGGCATGTCGGCGGCCAAGCGGCTTTTGCCCTGAAGTTGGTACACCCGATGGGGCTTGGCTTGCCACTGGAGTTGGGGGGTTCCATCGAGGCCGCGCTCCGCCTTGAGCCGGATCGCGCTGAACGGGTTCACCGGATCCGTTCCCGCTGCTAATTCCCAGCGGTTGGCCAAGCCGTCTCCGTCAAAATCATCGCTTGGCAGGACATCAGCGATATTCGACACGGCATCCTCGGGCTTGGCACGGACCACGCGCTGCTCCCATTCGTCGGGGAGCTTGTCCGCGTCGGCATCTGTAGATTGGCTTGAGGTGAGCGACAGGTCGAAAAACAGGTCGGTGCTGTCCGGGCGCGTGTTGAACAGGTGAACTGCCACAATGTTTTTTCCGGTCGTAAGCGACGGGATTTTCGCTGCCGGGATGACAGCACTCCACTCCCTCGGTGCGAAATCCGATTCGCTGGCCCTGCCGTTGAACGGCAGTTCACCTGTCGGTAGCCCGATGCGGGCCAGTTCGAATTCGTTGATCCAAATGGCAAAGCCGTCATCGTACGTTGTGTGAAACTGCAACGAACCAATGGAGTCCGGCGAGTCCAGTTCAATCTCATGTCGTAAATAGACGGTGGTGTAATTGCTACGCATGTCGTTCAGCGCGGTTTGGACACCCTCCCGGCCGTAGCCGAAGGGGGCGGTGCCGGTTGTCCATGGGGCGTCGCTGAAGTCCTGTTTTTGCCATTCATTCCTTGGCTCCGAGGCCTCCTTTATGCCCTTGAGCCACTTCCATTGGCCTGATTTTGCCGCAATCCAAGTTTTGGATGTCCCTGTTTTCTGTGCTTGGAAAAGCACGGACTTTGGGCCGGACAATTCACCGTTTACCACCTCCACCAATTCAACCTTAAAGGCATCTTCCCCCGCAAGGTCGGGTATTTTCAGCGATACACTCTTCGCCGTTTCTCCCGCTTGAAAAAAAAGTTTACCATCTGCAACTACTTTGCCGTCCTCCCCGTTTTTATTCATAATCCGAACCTTGAAACGAGCATGTACCGGTTGGGTCGAGGGCCGGCTCAGGCCGACGGAAATCCGGTTTGGGCCGACGAGCCGATCCCAGCCCCTGAACCCAATGCCGGGCACAAACGCGGATTCAGATAAAAAGGGCGAAATCAACCCGGAGTGTGCGGTGGGCTCCCAGATCCAGTTGTCAGGAAACGATTCATGGGGCGTGGAAAGATAATTGTGCTCGATTTTCATTCGGGAGATTTTTTCCGCCCACAAATCCCGGCTCATGCCCCAGACATCCCTTTGATTGAATATGGAAAGGGTGCCGGTCATGGAAAGAAAACCGAGGTGGTTGCCGACGTAATTATCGCCAAAGCGCGCGCCGACCCCGTTGCCGGTGAGGAGGCAACGCTCCAGGGTGACATTCGGCGAGAGGTAGCCCACCTCGACAGCCTGCCCGCAGTTGATTATGACCGAGTCGAGTACGCGCACGATTTTGTCAGCGCCAGACAGCGCCAATCCCTCATGAAAGCAGCTCTCAATCCAACAATCGGAAACGGTCACCGTGCCCGGCGAATTCCCGCCGGCATCGATGCCGTCGTCCTTGCACCAGCCGATGAGCGTCCCGGAGATCTCGTGTTCGCCGAGTGTGAAATACAGCGCGTCATTGTCGCCGTCCTCATAGGTGTCGCTGTCGCTTGGGAAATCGAGCAGCGCGCTGTCACGGATCTTCACGGAGCCGCCGTTAAACTGTCCAACGGTTTGGCACCGCTGCACCACACAACGATCCAGCGTGAGTTGGGCGGATTCGCCGTGGAATGCCTGCCCGGCGTTGTCGATAAAAAAGCAGTCCGCGAAAGCTCCCTTGGCCCCTTCGCCGAGGAAAAATGCGGCCTGCTCGTTTCGGTGCGTGCCGGGAACATTGTTGGCCACAAACCACCACGAGTTGCCGCCGCTGCCGGTGACAAAAGCCCAACTCGCTTCGGCTGACGCCGCGCTGCCCTTCAGCGTGATCCCGCCCCACGGCGCGTCCGGCGTTTCCGGGCAAAAAACGACCGGCGTTTCCTTCGTCCCTTCGACTATGAGCTTGCCCAGCACGGTCACCTCGGTCTTCGGCGCGAGCTTGATGACACAACCCTGCTTTATAATGAGTGTGGCACTCTTTGCGACGGTCAAATTGGAGGTCACATGGATTCTGGATCCCTCATTCCACGTCGTTGATTTTGTGACGGGGCCTTGCACTGCCTGCCACTTGGCATTGCCGATGGTGATTGTTTTGTCTGCGTACAAAGACCCAGCATTTAAGACAATTTTTTCCGATTCAACTTGATCCAGCAATCCTGAGCCGACCCCCCGTTTCATTGCGATGCTGTGCTCACCTTTGAGTTGGCCGTTGAAGTTCACGCGCCGGTTTTGCAAATCCATCATCATGGCAACCATGGGGACCGGCAGTCCGGCGGGAAAGCTCGTGGGCATGAACAGTTCCAGCCGGACGGTGCCTGCAGCGTTCGCGTTCAGCGCTTGGCCGGAGGCGACTGGGGGTAGCGGTGTCCACGGCGGTAGTGCCCACTCCGCTTGGCCACGAGCAGACTGGATCACGAAACGAACCAATTGGAATTGCTCCCCTTCCGGCCCGGTCCGTTGCTCGACCGAGTTCACCTCGTGAAAGCCGGGGCGGGACACGTCAAACCAAGTTCTCGCAGGGATGCGTTGGCCGTCGAGCCAATATTTCGCCGGGGTGCTTCCGGTTTTGTTGACGCGGATGCGGACGGAGCCATTGGCGACCTGCTTGTCTGAGATTCCCTCGATGACGATCCCGCCGTTCACCCGCGCTTGGCCAAGCGCAGCCAACAGGAGCGCCAGCGCTGAGGCAAAACAAAATTGTGATGCAGGTGGATTTGGTCGCATAAGACAACTCCCTCAGTCCGGGAAAACCAGCAGCCGGAAGTAGTGCGCCGTCTGATCTCGCCCGATGAGTTCGCGCACTACCACCTCGCTACCCTCCCCCGGGGCCAGGGTGCGAATCGTTTTCCATTTGTCGCGTTCAAGTTGTTCGCACGACTCAATGGAGTAAGTCCGGTTGGGTTGTGCCTGAAAACGGAGTTCCAGCTGGTTGTTGTCGCGAACCACCGCCAACTCAAGTCGGCTGGCTTGGTCGCGGGGATTCGTACCACAATTGAATTCCTGCAGATTAGTGAGCCCGTCCCCGTCCGGGTCGGCGCCGCCATCGTTGGATTCCGGGTCGAGGCCATGCGCCAATTCCCAGTCGTTCGGCAGTCCGTCCGAATCGCTGTCGGCCTGCGATTCATTAGGCTTACCAGGGGTGGGGATCGTGAAGGATACCATGATGCCGTCGTTGTTTCCTGTATGTTTCAGACCACGGGACGCGATACCCTCGAAGCGGGCAAAGCTAGCCATCGTTCCCAAGCCGGTCAAATAGCCGCTGTCAATCTGCGAGAGAAAAAGAGAGCCGCCTTCCCGCGTGATTTCAAAACGCCCGGGAGCGCCCGGCCGGCTGTAATGCCGCTTGGCCTCGAGAACAAGAAAACCAGCGGGCGGGACGACCAGGCCGGTTGGTAGTCGGAACATGGCCAAGCGCGTCGAGCGATTGCTCAGGAACCAGCCGCCAATGTTCACCGCTTGCCCGGCCGGGTTGAACAGTTCGATCCAGCCGTTGTCGCCGCTCATCACTTCGTTGATCCACAGTGGCGGCTCAAACGGGGACAGCTCGTTCTCGGCCCTGCCCGGGGAGCCGCCGAGAAACAGGCCAGGCATCCAGCCAGCTTTTGACGACCACAAAGCCGCTGCGCTGGTGGGATCGCGCAGGACGAGCGATAGCCCTTGGCCATCGGTCTGGCGGTGCCAGCTTCCCTTGTACGCGACGGAAAACACCGTTTCACCCCAAGCGGTTTCCAGCCGGATAGCCTCGCCGCTGTTCGACAACTTTCCGCTCCACGGACCAAG
>DBNL01000068.1 GCA_002299785.1 Verrucomicrobia bacterium UBA673 | reverse complement strand
AGAAGAATGGTGCGCACTGTTGGATTTGAACCAACGACTTCTACCGTGTGAAGGTAGCACTCTACCACTGAGTTAAGCGCGCATCAGCGAGGGGGAGACTGTACGGTTGTTTTGCCCGCTGACAAGTCCTTTCCCGTTTGCCAATCTAAGTAACCGCGAATTAAAGCCAAGGCGCGCGAATGGATTCCTTCTCCCTCAGGGAAAGAAGGTGGTCGCAGGCCGGATGAGGGTAAAAATGAACATTCGGCTTGGCAGTGGCAGCATTCCAGAGGTTGTGGGCGCTCACTTTGGCTGCACCGTCTATTTGTTGACTTTTACCCTAGGGCATATGTATCAATCGCTCATGCACACCTTGGCCAAGCGCTTTATTGTTTCGTTTTTACTGCTGAGTGGCTGGCTATCGCTTGGCCAGGCGGCGGAGCGGCCTAACATTCTTTTTGCCATAGCAGATGACTGGTCGTTCGGCCACGCTGGTGCGTACGACTGCGACTGGGTGCGCACACCGGCATTCGATCGCGTGGCCGGTGAGGGGATTTTATTTCACCGCGCCTACACTCCCAACGCCAAGTGCGCCCCGTCGCGGGCGATCATTCTGACCGGGCGCAACTCGTGGCAGCTCGACCAGGCGGGGAACCACATGACGTTTTTCCCAGCCAAGTTTGGCAGTTGGATGGAGTTGCTGAAGGCCAACGGTTACTCGACCGGCTACACCGGCAAGGGCTGGGGGCCGGGCTTCGCCAATGACGCCAGCCGCAAGCCGCGAAAGGTAACCGGCCAAGCTTGGCAAAAACAGAAAGCTAAGCCGCCGGCCCGCGCGATTTCGAACAACGACTACGCTGGCAACTTCGCCGAGTTTCTTGTCGGGGCGAACTCGGCAGAGGGCAGGCCTTGGGCATTTTGGTACGGGGCCTCCGAGCCGCATCGCGGCTACGAGTCCGGTGTCGGCCGGCGCATGGGCAAGAAGCTCTCGGACATAGATCGCGTGCCGAAGTATTGGCCTGACAATGAGGTGATCCGGAACGACATGCTCGACTACTCGATCGAGGTGGAGCATTTCGATAATCACTTGGGCAAAATTCTCGCCGCGCTGGAGGCAGCCGGTCAACTTGACAACACGCTGATCGTGGCGACGTCTGATCACGGCATGCCGTTCCCGCGCGTGAAGGGGCAGGCGTACGAGGCATCGAACCACATCCCGCTGGCGATTCGCTGGCCAGGCGGAATCAACGGCAGCGGCCGGGTGGTGGCCGACTACGTGAGTTTCGCCGACATCGCGCCGACGTTTCTCGAGGCGGCCGGTGTGGCCAAGCTGGCGCCGATCATGCAGCCGTTGAGTGGCCGGAGTCTGTTCGACATCTTTCGTTCACCCAAGTCCGGTCAGGTGACTGCCAGCCGCGACCACGTACTGATTGGCAAGGAGCGCCACGACATCGGCCGACCTAACAATTGGGGCTACCCGATCCGCGGTATAGTGAAAGACAACCAGTTGTACCTGCACAACTTCAAAACCGACCGCTGGCCCGGCGGCAACCCGGAAACCGGCTACCTGAACTGCGACGGGAGCCCGACCAAGTCGTTGATCCTCACACAGCGCCGCGAGGGGTTGTATCATTTTTGGAACCTGAATTTTGGCAAACGGCCGGAGGAGGAATTGTTTGAACTGAACAGCGACGCCGACTGCGTGAAAAACCTCGCCAAGTCGAAGCCGCACTCTGAGCTGAAGGCGGCGCTCAAGGAGCAGCTCTTCGCCGAGCTTCGCGAACAGGGAGACCCGAGGATGTTCGGCAAGGGCGATGTGTTCGACAACTATCCGTATTCTGGTGAGTTGACTGACAATTTTTACCGGCGCTACATGGGAGGGGAGAAGGTGCGGGCCGGCTGGGTTCGCCTCACCGACTTTGAAAAAGAGAAGCTCGACTAAGTGTTTGGCCAAGCGCATGGGATGAGTTGATTTTGCGCTGGCCACTTGGCTGAGAGGGTGGCAGCGTTCGCCTGTTCCTAAATCTGAAAATTTGTTCATTATGAAAAAAACAAACGCAACAATGTTGGCCTTAGCCGCGGGGATGGCGCTGATCGGGGTGCAGGCTGCCGAGTGGGGGAACTGGCGTGGGCCGAATTATAACGGCTCGACTGACGAGAAAAACCTGCCGGCCAAGTTCAGCAAGACGAAGAATGTCATCTGGAGCGTGAAGATGGACGGTCCGAGTGCCGGGACGCCGATCGTCTGGGGGGAGCATGTATACGTGTCCTCCTCAAACCCGGATGCCGAGCGCCTAATGGCAAACTGTTACGACCGCGGGACAGGCGCGCTGAAGTGGGCACATCAGGTTTCCAAGGGTCATCGGCAGGACAACCGCAGCAATTACGCCGCGCCTTCGCCTGTGACCGATGGGCAGGTGGTGACCTTTTTTTACGGCAACGGCGAGTTGGCAACGTTCACACCAGAAGGTGAGAAATTGTGGTCGCAAAACATCCAGAAAAAACACGGGCAATTCGCGTTCCTATGGACCTTCTCGACCAGCCCAATCATCCACGACGGCATACTCTATATGCAGGTGCTGCAACGTGATACCAAGGTCGGAAGCAAGGGCAGCAATGACAACCGCTCATACCTGCTAGCGCTCGATCCGAAAAGCGGCCGGCAACTCTGGAAAGTGTACCGACCGGCCAAGGCTCGCAGTGAATCGCTCGAGGCTTTCAGTACGCCGATACCGTTCACTCACAATGGGCGTGGCGAGATTCTCATTACCGGTGGCGACTGCCTAACCGGTCACGATCCGAAGAGTGGAGAGGAACTGTGGCGCTGGGGCACTTGGAACCCGACGCGCATTGGCCACTGGCGGCTTGTACCCTCTCCGGTTGCGGGAGACGGGGTGGTTTTGGCGTGCGCGCCCAAGCGTGCGCCGGTGTTCGCAATCAAGGCCGGTGGAAAGGGCAATATAAGCGCCAGTGGCAGGCTGTGGAACAGCGAGGGAAGTCGCGACGGGGTTTCCAGCGATGTGTGCACGCCGCTGTTTTATCAGGGCAGTTTTTTTGTGTTGTACGGCGAGGGCCGCGACAAGATGCTTTCTCGTGTGGAACCGAAAACCGGCAAAATTCAGTGGGCGAGCGACCTTGATAGTCGCTCACTCTTCCGTGGTTCACCTACTGGCGCGGATGGCAAAATCTACGTGCAGAACCACGCCGGTACCGTGCACGTGATCGAGGCAGCAAGCGGCAAGGTGCTTCACAGGGCCGCGATGGGGGAAGACGGCGATGACCAGACCCGTGCCAGTATTACTGTGGCGCACGGCCGTCTGTTTATACGTACCAATAGTCGCCTGTTCTGCGTGGGCAAGAGTTGATCGCACCTCCAACTTTTCGCAAGCTCTCCGGGTTGGAGGGCTTTTATTTCAATGGGATGGTCTTTGGGATGGCATTGAAGAGTCGCTGAAGGTCGCGATCGCCGCCGCGTTGGCCCGGCTGCAGGACGAGCCATGGAATAGGTTTAGCCGCAGTCTCCATCGTCTTCTTCTCGACCCAGCGCCATGACTCAGCGTGGCCGTCGGCGAACGACAGAACCGTGCCGTTGTTGTGGCGGGTCGCCGGGAAACTGATCCACGTCCACTTGGCCGTGCCAAAAAGTGTCCATGTACCGGCGTTTGCGCCGAATGCACTTTGCTGGATGCTCTTGGTGTGTTCGTCGATGAATACGAAAGCCTCCGAGGCGGAGGGGTTTTTGATGTCGTTGACCTTATGCCAGCATTTGTTGTAATCCCCATCATCCGGGCTGGATCGGAAGTTCATATACATGTTCATCGACACGCTACGCACGCGCGGGATTTTACCTTCGTCATTGACGGTCGACTTGTCGGCAGGACACTTGTAAATGCCGGATGAGTCGTTGTATTTGAATAGAACGCCCTTGCGGATGTTCCTGTCGTCGATATCTGTCCACGCGTTGCCGTGCAGCCACGTTGGTCCCTGGCTAAACCAGCTGGCCCGGCTGCCGCCGCCGGGGAGTTGTGAGTTTTCCGGCATGCTGTCGTTGTTGTCACCGGCGTACATGGTCCAGCATAGCTGAAGTTGCTTGTGGTTGCTCATGCAGTAGGCACCAGTGGCCTTGTTTTTGGCCTTGGCCAACGCCGGGAGGAGCAGACCGGCGAGGATCGCGATGATGGCGATGACAACGAGCAACTCGATCAGCGTAAATCCTCTGGCCAAGCTACGGTTTTTTGAAGACGTTTTCACCTGAAGCGGGAAGCTACGCTTAGCCAAGTGGGCTTGCAACTCACCATTTAATGGCCAATCGGGGGGGGTCAGCGATTGAATATCCCCCGGAGGAGGTGCGCCAACCCGGCCACGTTTCCTACGAATATAAGCCCGTAAATCCCGCGAAAAACCCACTGCGTGTGGACGGGCATCGGCTCGAACGTCGCCACAAAGCCGAACACGCAGAACAATGTGGCGGCGGCGAGGAATAGTGCGAGGAGGATTCGGATGATCATGATGACAACTTGGCGGCGAGAGGGTCGGCCAAGAGTTGGCGCTTGGCAATACCCGGGCTTTCGATAATCTTCGCCCGAACTATGAAACATATTTTTGCCATTATTTTTTTTACGATCGCGGCCACGGCGCAGGAGGCTCGGCACTATCAGGTTTTGACAAGTGCCAAGCGCGACACGCATGCGGAGAGCTGGCAACTCACGAGTAGCGATTTCTCCGGCTACAAGGGCGACTCCCGCTGGTCGATCAACAAGCGTACTCTGCACGGTGGCAAGCAGGAAGGCGTCGATCTGATCGAGGTCGACAACGGTAGGCTGCACTTTCGCGTGATCCCGACCCGGGGCATGAGCGTGCTCGACGTCACGATGGGCGACGTGCGCTTGGGCTGGGACTCGCCGGTGAAGGAGGTCGTCCACCCAAGCTACATCAATCTGCACGATCGCGGTGGCCTTGGCTGGCTCGATGGTTTCAACGAGTGGTTGGTGCGCTGTGGCTTGTCGTTCGCCGGGCATCCGGGTGAGGACAAGTTTATCAACAACGTCGGCGACGAGGCGACGATGGCACTGACGCTGCACGGCAAGATCGGCAATATCCCAGCGTCGGACGTGGTCGTGGCGGTGGACAAGGAAGCGCCGCACCGCATTCGCATCCGGGGCCGCGTGCACGAGGTTTCCTTCTACGGGCCAAACCTTGAAATCTGGACGGAAATCAGCACATTGCCGGGCTCAAGTGCGTTTCGCATCCGCGATGTGCTCACGAATAACGGCACGTTCGACGAGGAGTTCCAGATTATTTACCACGCGAACTTCGGCCGGCCGCTGCTTGGGAAAGGAGCGAAGTTGCTTGCGGCCTCGGAGAAGATTGTTCCATTTAACGCCAACGCCGCCAAGGCGATCGCTCAACAGGCTCTTTACGCCGCGCCAACCAAGGGCTTCACTGAAGAGGTTTACAAGATTTACCCCAAGGCCGATAACGACGGCAACGCGACGGCGGTGCTGGTGAACGCTGACGCCGACCGCGGCGTGACGGTTCGTTGGCCGTTGGCGCAACTGCCTTACCTCACCCAGTGGAAAAACACGGCGGCGGAAAACACCGGCTACGTGACCGGCATCGAGCCAGGTACCGGCTTTCCGCACAACCGCAGTTACGAGCGTAAATATGGGAGGGTGCCCAAGCTTGGGGCGGGAGAGTCGCGCACGTTTGAGCTGGACTTCACCATTCTTGGTAACGCAGGCGAAGTTAAAGCTGCCGCTGCTGCAGTGAAAGAATTGCAGGGCGACAAAGTCCCGGAAGTCCAAAAAGTCCCGGAAGAGTAAACAGCAAATTTTCTCATCTAGAATTGTCCCCCGATTGAGACAGAGAATCTGTAAGACCACAGTTCCGCTAACCGTCGGGCAGTTGAGTGTTTTTTTGCTTGGCCAAGGTCTCCTCAAAATGAATTCACGATTTTTTATTATGACTGCTAGTTTGCTTTTTACAGCGTTTTGTTTTGTGCAGTCGTCTGAAAAGATTTCAGTATGAACCCGTGTTTGCCCTACTTCATACGGTAATTATGTACGCTTCGCCGGGTGCAGTTCTTTATCGCCAAGCGGCGGTGGTTTCCGCATAGTAGGCCCCGTAAATGTTGAGTATCAAAATCATGACTCGAATTCGTTTTAATTCACTGGCCAACCTCGTCGTCGGGTTGGTGTTCGTTACTGCTGCGCCCTTGGCCAAGGGCAAGTGGAGAGTCGTTGAACACTCCAACCCGCTTGGCCCCGGCATGGTGGTTGATGTGTTGCAGGATGGCAAAGCGGTCGCCCGACTCGTCCACGGTGAAGGGCAGATCAAGCCGTTTCTGCATATCTTCGGCAGCGGCGGCGAATTGGTGACCAATCCCGGCCTCGACAGGGAGGGTAAAGGGGCCGGTTTGTTCAACCACCATCGTGGCATCTTCATCGGCTGGAACAAGGTTTCGTCAGAGCTGGGCAATTACGACATGTGGCACAAGGGCGGCCCGGGCAACGGACGTTACGACATCGTGAAGTTTGAAAACACGACGACCAAAAACTCTGCCTCGATTGTCGCTCACATCAAATGGCGAGCTACGCAGAAGGACGCCATCGGTAGCGACGTGATGCTCTCCGAGCGCCGGACATTCAACGTTTCGCGTCCGGGTGGCATGTACACGCAGGTGGATGCCAGTTTCGAGCTCAAGGCCGAGCGTGACGTCAGCTTGGCCGGTGACTTGCAGCATGCCGGAGTTCACTTCCGCGCACACACTGAGGTGGCCACGCGCAACAAGGAGACCAGCTACCTTTGGGAGCCGGCCAACGCCGCGGGTAAGGGCAGAGTCATCGACGATAACCACCAATGGGCGCGGCTGCTTTTTCCGATCGGCAAGCGCTGGTACACTGCACAGCAAATGAACGCGCCGGCCAACGGCGTGAAGGAACTTTCGTGGCGCGACTACGGCCGCTTCGGCTATTTCCTGCCCAAACAGTTGAAGAAGGGCGAGCCGTTCAACCTGAAATTCCGTTTCGCCATCGAGGAAGTCGAAGCACAGGCAAACTTGTCCAAGCCGTCCGAGGCACAGGCCAAGGCGTCGCACAAACTTTGCACAAAGCGCTACAAGGCGTTCCTAAAATCGATCAATAATAATTAAAACGACAATAAAACAGCATCCTGTAGAAATATCCGGCGCTTCACCCTCATCTGGTCTGCGATCACCTTCTCCATGAGGGAGAGGGCCGGGGTGGGGGAGAACAAAAAAACAACCATGATGACATGCTGTACACAATTAAATCGCCGGATCAATAGTCCGTCGCTTGGCCAAGAGCTTGGCATGATTTTCTGATGCCGTTTTTTGACAAACTCAACTCCACGCTGAACACCCTGCCGGTGTACCAGCCGGGTCGCCCGATCGATGAGGTCGCCCGCGAGCTTGGCCTCGATGCGGGTGAAATCGTCAAGGTTGCCTCGAACGAAAACCCGCTTGGCCCCAGCCCGCTCGCCGTCGAGGCAATGAAAACCGCCGTTGGTCAAAGCCACCTGTA
>DBNL01000127.1 GCA_002299785.1 Verrucomicrobia bacterium UBA673 | reverse complement strand
GTCCAGTCATTCCACGCCGCTTGGTCGGCCGGCACCTTCAGCGTGGGTGCATAGTCGTACTTATTGCCGTCAAGCGGCCCCTCGGCGGTGTTGTTGAAAAACGCGAGCAGCCGGTAGTACTCGAGCTGCTCGATGGGATCGTACTTGTGCGTGTGGCAACGCGAACAGAGCATTGTCATGCCGAGGAACACCGTGCCGAGCGTCTCGGTGCGGTCGAAGTTGTTTTTGGCCTGAAACTCCGCCGGGATCACGCCGCCCTCGGCGGTGGTGGGGTTCATCCGCACGTAGCCGGTGGCGATACGCTGCTCCATCGTGGGTTCTGGCAACAGGTCGCCGGCCAACTGCCACTCGATGAACTCGTCGAGTGGCTGGTTGCGGTTGAGAGAGCGCACGACCCAGTCGCGGTACGGGTAGATGCCGCGTTTGTTGTCGAGGTGCAGCCCGTGCGTGTCGCCGTAGCGCACGGCGTCGAGCCAGTAGCGCGCCTGATGCTCGCCGTAACGCGGATCGGCGAGAAGCCGCTCGACCAACTGATCGTAGGCGTTCGAGCTGCCGTCGTCCAAAAACGACTGTAGTAACTCCGGCGACGGAGGCAGGCCTGTCAGCACAAGCGCGAGCCGGCGGGCGAGCGTTGGCTTGTCCGCCTCGGCGGCGAAGTCGATGTCGCCGGTGAATTGATTCTCGATGAACGCATCGATGGGGTGATCTTGGCTGGGCGGCGTTGGCCTAGTTGGCGGCACGAACGCCCAGTGCTTGGTGTAGCCGCCGCCCTGCAACACCCAGCGCTTGAGCAGCGCCCGCTCGGATGTGGTGAGTTGTTTCTCGGCATCCTCCGGCGGCATGGGGTCGTCCGCGTCGTGGATGCGGGCGATGATTTCGCTCTTGGCCAAGTCACCGGGATCGACTGCCCTGTAGCCGCCGAGATCGCTCGTTGCGCCTTCGAACGAGTCGAGCCGCAGAAGCTCATCTTTACTCGAGTCCGGCCCGTGGCAGACGAAACATTTATTCGACAGGATGGGGAGGATTTCCTGCGAAAAATCCACGGGCTTCTCCGCCGCGGAAACGGCCGGATGCGCAAGAGCCAGTACGAACGCCGAGGCGATCAAGGTTTGGGTGCGGTCCACGCGGTATAATTAGCCTCGAATACCTTTTTTTACAAGAGTGGCCGGAGTCAGAAATTACTTCAAACCCGCTATTTTGGCCTTGGCCAAATAGATGGAGGTCTTTCCCGAATGACTGCTGTAATAGCTGATCCAGAGCAGCCCATTATGCCAAAGCAAGCCCGCGTAACTGGAATCGCCGCCGCTCGGCAGTTTGGCCGCAGGGCTATATTTGGCGGTTTGAATATTGATCCAGCCGAGTTCGGTCCACTGCGAACCCCAGTTACGATGATTCTCGTCAGCATAGCGGCGGACACAGGCGAGAACGCGTCCGTCCGGCAACTGAATCATCGACGGGCCGCCAAGCGTGATGTTGAGCCGGCGCCACTCCCAGTCGGTGTAGGGCGGTTCCGCTTGGCCAAGCAAGGCGAAGCCGCCGGTTTTCGATTGGGCATTGTCGCGGCGCAGAAGCATAAGAGCGCGGCCCTCGGAATCGAAGAACATCGCGTGTTCGTTGCTGCGATCGCCCGGCGGCCGGAGGTGATCAACATGAAGCGTGTACTGATTGCCGTTGGTTGTGCGATAAAAACGGGTCGCATCGCGGTTTCCCCACTGGTAGCCCAGCGCGTAGCCGGTGTCGCCTCGCCATGTCGTTTGCCAGAGCCAATAGCCCTTGTCAGCAATCTGCGTGCCCACCGACCAGTCGGTTCCATTTTTGGAACGATACGTTATGGAGGTGTTGTTGCGGATGTCGGCACTGTCGTCGTCCACGCGGTATTCACAGGAGTTCAGCAGCAACTCGCCTGTTGGTGTGATGGACAGCTTGGCGTCGCGCAGATCGACGCGCTTGGTCTGGAGCAGTGCCACTGATTTCCATGCTTTGCCATTATTGGAGGCTATCACGCGAATCTTGCCGTAGTCGCCACCCCCCGCATGGCCGTGACCCTCCCGAAAGGCGCAATACCAACTGCCATTGAACCGTTCAAGGTCGGTAAATGCGTTGTGTGGGGCCGCATCCCAGATTTTCTGAACTCCGACAATCTTGATGTCGCGATTCTCATCAGCGCAAAGGCGTCCGCCGAGTAGGAGAATCAGTGCGAAAATGCAGTGAGGAAGGTTGTTTTTCATAAAAGTGATATTGATAGCTGGGAACTGTTGCAGCGATGGTTCATCCGCGCAAGTTCACTTGTTGTCAATCCAGTTTCAGGGTGGTTAGGTCGCGTTGACTCGAAACGAAGACAGTTGGTTCGTCTATGGTGACACTCTTTTTTTTCGGGAACCAATCGGCAGTCATCCCGGTGTACGCCAGGGCATTTGTGTTCGCGGGCGTTGGGCCGGGTG
Source organism: Verrucomicrobia bacterium UBA673 (assembly GCA_002299785.1). Taxonomy (GTDB): domain Bacteria; phylum Verrucomicrobiota; class Verrucomicrobiia; order Limisphaerales; family UBA1096; genus UBA1096. The sequence continues at coordinate 3,428 of DBNL01000127.1, read as the reverse complement.
TGTCCAGTACGAATGCCGCCTTCATTGACCCTGTGTAGGCCTGTTGGTAGTTCATCGGGTTTTTCGCAACTATGAATTTGCAGGCCGCGATGTCCAGTCCGAGCAGGTCAAATTGTTCCGTCATCCAGTCGTAAGTGGCGTTGCTGCTGATGACGATTTGAATCGGGCCGACCTCAACCACGGCGGTCGGACCCATACAACCGGAACGGCCATCCCAGATGCCACCGCAATAGGTGAAGGCCCCATCGCTGAGCCGTGTGACGATGCCGTCCACGGGAACCGGGTCGCCCCAATTGGGATCAAGTCGGTGGCCAAGTCGCAGTTGAATCATCTGTCCCGCGCCCACTGCGTGCGCCCGCCTTGCCCCCTCGGGATCGACCACGGGAACAATCGCCGATTGGTTGGGGGCTTCTGCTAGCAGCGCCTTGAGCGTGTGTACGCTGTCACCGGTGGCGCCGCCACCGCAGCAGTCGGCCGTCTCGATCAGCAGCACTGGCCCGCCTTTGATTTGCAGTCCTTGCCGAACAGCTTCGCTTGGCTCGATTGTTTCCGGTTGGAGCTCGTGGCGTTTCTCCCAGTACTGCTTGGCCAAGCGCTTAGCCAGGGTGGCGGCATCTGTTTCGCTTTCGTTGGCGACCACCAAAACGCCGCCGCCCATGTCCGGCAGGTTTAAATAAGGATGTACCAAAATGGGGCTGATCGAGTAAATGCTCTCGTTGCCCTCGAGTTTCTTGGCCTCCTGCATGATATCGGCGAATGGTCCCGGCGACTGTGTTTGACCGTGAATGGCACTGATGACGATCGGAACCTTGGCCATGGCCATAACCGGTTTTAGTCGGCCGGCCAAAATATCAACCATCGTTTGGGCGCCGCGCTCGCCGGTCTCGAAGGCATCGACGTGCGGATAGGTTTCCCACGCCAGCAATGCATCGGTGTTGGCCAACAACTCGGGCGTGATGTGCGCGTGCAGGTCGAGCGTACCAACAATCGGCATCGCGTCGCCCACCTGTTCGCGAATCGCACGTGTCAAGTCGCCTTCCATGTTGGGCGCGTTGACTGCCGCCCCGGCGCCATGCAGGCAAAGGAGAATGCCGTCGAGTTCACCCGCGTTTTCGATCCATTCAAGTAGCTCGTTTTTCAGAGCGTCGTAAACCTCCGTACGGACGGCTCCACTGGGGCAGGCGCTGGCGTACAACAACGGAACCGGCTCGGAGTCGTTCGCCCGGATTACAGACATCATGCCGCCGAGCACACCGGTGTCCTTGGCAAGCAATTCGCCGCCGCAAAGCCACTCCGATCGTTCGAACGTCGCACGATCAGCGAGTTCCACCGTGAAGTGGTTGCACTCGATGAAAATGCCGCAAACGCCAATCCGGGCTGACATCAGTCTTTCGCCGTTTGTGGTGGGTCAGTCCCGCCAGTAGGTGGATTCTGGGCCAACCGAGTAAGGGACATTCATCTGCGGGGTCTCGATAGCGACCTGTCCCCGGTGCAATGACTCGACACCGGCCAGCGTCATGCCTGAGGTCAACAGTGTTCGCTCGACCGGGTACGGCACCTTGCCGGTGATCACCGTCTCCTCAATATGACGGCAGAGCGGATGAAAAAAGTCCGCTGTTGTTGAGCCGTGCCCCGGCATCGGCAGGTACATTTGTGTCGAGACGATTTCGTTTGTGTCGGCGCGAAGGCCGGCATAGTTGAAATCCTGAATTTGAGTCAGAATCATCGTCGTGCGGAATCCATCGCGGTGCTCGATGAAATAAGCCAGTGAGTTGGGGAAGGTCTTGCGCGCCCACTCGAACGTGACCTTACCGGTGTAGTAGCCGCCTTCGACTGGCAGGTTGTGGCTGCGGGTGTAGGCAGAGACGACGAGCCGCCGCGTGTCCGCGTACTCCGGTTTGGCTAAGCGTTCCCACATTTTTGCACCTCGTAGCGCATGTACCCGCCGGATGCCGACCTCGCCGCCTCGCCGCCGTTCCGACATACACTGCGCCGTCTCGAGCGCATGAATGTCGTAACTGTCCACCCCGCCGTACGCCACGCAAACACTCTCCTTGAGCGGAACGTTGTGCGGCATGTCGATGGACGGCATGCGCCGCGTCACCGGCAGCGACGACCCGGCAAAAAACGGGAAGCCAAGCCGCTTGGAGTCCGCGACCATCTCCGCGCAGCGCGCCCAAGTCGTCGAGAGATGCTTGTCGTTGAACACCGGCACAGAGCGTCCGCTCTCCTCGAACACCTTTACGCATCGCTTGAACCACTCGTAGCGCGGGTAGAGCGTCTGGCCTTTCTCGTTTCGGTGGTATTTCCCGTGCTCGGCGATGATCACCACACCATCGACTGCGAGCTTGCCGGTGCCCAGCGTCAGGGCCTCCTCGATGCTGGGGTAGAGCGTCTGCCCGTAGCGCTTCACGCGGCTGCGGCCAAGGTCGCCCTCTGGGAACTGGTCGATGTAAACCGAGGCGATGTCAACGCGGGGATCCTGCCACTGCCCGCGCCAACCGTAGCCAAGCGAGAGGCGGTCAAGAAAATGTTGCGAGTGCGAGTGCTTGCGAACCTCTGTGCCGAGGAACGCAATCCGCTTGCGCGCCGCAGGCGCTTGGCCAAGAGCCAGACCCGGAACTGCTGCAGTGGCGCCAGCCATCCAGCAGCAATTCCCCAAGAAAGAACGTCGAGTCGTTTTCACAGAAAAGATGATATGAGTCGGCGAAAACATACCCAACCGGACCTCAGTTAAAAAGCGGAAGTTATTGGAAAAAATCTTGAAAAAGAACCAATAAAGTTGATAATTCTGTTTTTATTAATATAAATAAATAAATCTCTTTGAAACCATTATGGAATGTTTTTGTTTTTTTCTAATCATCATCATATCGGTAATTGCCGTTAATTTGTTTTCGAAAAAAGGAAAAGATTTTGAGAATCATGGTGAATCCGAGGACTTGAATCGCCATCAAGCCAAGCAGCGGTTGGCCGAGCGGCAGCGTGAACAATCGCCTGTACCACCAAAATTGGTCGAGATAAAGGCGAAGCTGGAAGAAGAAAAGCAACGGCTCACCAAGCTCAAGCGGGAAGAACTGACGAGGCTGTTGAAGAGCAGGCTGGGGATGTTGATGCTGAGGCCGTCGAAGAGGGTGCAGGAAGAACTTGAACTCGAGCGATCAGAGTTCGAGAAACCCGAATTTAGGTCTACTTCGGATGAAGATCTCTTAAGCCCCGAACAGGTAATTGAATCCCTGGAAAGTGATCCCGGGGTAAGCTTGGTTGAGGCTGTCCCTTTACCAGAAGCGCAGACACCCATGCCACCCGAAGTGCAGGACGAGTTTATTGAAGAGCAGGTCGGGGATGTTGATGATGAGGCCGTCGAGAAAAGCAGCCCTGAAAAAAAACCAACGGATGATGCATCAGTAACGGTGGAGTTGTTTTGTGAG
>DBNL01000097.1:2688-4174 GCA_002299785.1 Verrucomicrobia bacterium UBA673 | reverse complement strand
AGGGGAGGTTGCGGGCGTTTGAGGAGGCAAATCGCGCCAATCCCTCACTGAAGGCAACCTTCACACCGGATTCATGTAGAATTCCAGCGGCGCGAAACTGACTGTCGTACCGGTCGAAATCGCGCGTCGGAAGTGTGAACGTGTGTTCGAAAATCACCGGTATGTTGTGTTTGGCAAGGAGTTCGGCGATCTGCCAAGCGTCGCGTGCTCCGGCGATAGTAGGCTTCCAGTCGCGCTTGATTGCCCAGTTTACTGCCGACTCGATTTGCATCACCGAATTGGCGTGGATGATGAGTGGTTTTTCGCCGCGAACCCATGGCAGCATTGCGTCCCACGACGGCACGCCCTTGTGGCCGGGATCCGATTGTGACTTGGCGTAGGCGCGGGCCTCCTCGAAAAAGTTGTCGATCTTCTTTAGTCGCTTGTCACGTTCCTTGGCCTGTTTCTTGGCATCATCAGCGGTGGGATTAATATTCATCGACGGCCAAGACAGGTGCAGCGCGACCGGTGAGTGGGTGAGCATGTTTTCATAGCCCCAACCGGCTGTGGCCATTAATCCAGACTGCCCGGTGATCGTGCCACCTTGGGGAACAGGAAGGAAATGCGTGATGCCGTTGGCGCGAGCGACCGGGATGAGTTCCGAGTCGGGGTTAACCGCTAGCCACGACTTGACCTCCGGCGTGTAGGTGCCGACCTCTCTAGTATCGACCGTCGCACGCACGGCCGGTATTTCGATCAGGCCAAGCGCTGTGGTGGGCGCAATGAGGCCGGGGAACAGTTGCTGCCCCTTCAGATTAACGACCTTCGCCTCTCCGGCGTCCGGTTGCTGCTCGGCCGGTCCAACGGCTTTGATCGTATCGCCGTCGACGAGCACAAAACCGGGTGAGTATGTTGGCCCGGAGACGGTGTGTACCAAGGCGTTGGTGAACAGTATGACTTCAGCTGCTGCGCTTTGCCAAGGGGCGAATACTGAGGCAGCGGCAATCGTGATTATTGAAATAAAATGTTTTGGTTGTGTCATGTTAATGTCCTTCTTTGTTTATTCCGTTTCAATTTTGCAGTCCATGCAATCCACCACTCCCAAGCCGTGCGCAGTTTCCAGCGCACGCCGGAAAAAAGCGGCCCGGGCATCGTTGGAATCGCCATCTTTCTCCTCATCATTCTTCTTGTCTTTATTGGCTTTACCCTTGGCCTTGGCGAGGAGTTTCCCCCTTTCCGTTAGGCGGGCTTCGGCGAGTTGGATGGCTTCTCCCCGCTCAAAGTAGCGCTTTCCCTCGATCCATGTTTCCAAACAAACCGTGAGGGTGCTCAATGGATGTTCCGACCAAATCACGAAGTCGCCGTCCTTACCCGCCTCAAGCGAGCCGACGCGGTGATCGACACGCAGTTGTTTCGCCGGATTGATCGTGACGAAATTGAGCGCCTCAGTTTCTTTCGTGTTCCCGTACTTAACTGCCTTGGCGGCCTCAAGGTTTAGGCGGCGAGC
>DBNL01000097.1:0-2305 GCA_002299785.1 Verrucomicrobia bacterium UBA673 | reverse complement strand
GCGTAAGGAATGGCGTCGATGACCTCGTACTTGTACGCCCACCAGTCGGCGAAACAGGAACCACCAGCGCCGTGGGCGGCAATTTCGTCAGCGACCTTGTAGCCTTCGAGGACGTGTTGCAGGGTGCCGACCCGAACCCCAAATTTCTCCATCGTGCGCATGAAGGCGAGTATTTCATCCTGCCGATACGAGTGGCAGTGAATCCAGCGCTCGCCCTTGATGATTTGCCCGAGCGTCTCCAGTTCAAGGTCTCGCCTCGGTGGCGAACCCCCTTTTTCCCGGAAGCGACGCCACTCGCGATTGTACTGCCACGCAGCGGTGAAGCGGTTTTCGTGAAACACGGGAACGCCCATTCGTGTTTGTGGGAACCGGGTGTTCTTGTTGTCGCCCCAGTTGGATTGCTTCACATTTTCCCCAAGTGCGAATTTGATGCCGGGCGGGGCGGCCTTGAACTTTAGAGCTTCCGGCCCTTGGCCAAGTCGCAGCTTGATGATCGCGTTTTGGCCTCCGATCGGATTGGCCGAGCCGTGTAATAGGTTAGCCACGGTCAGGCCGCCTGCGAGTTGGCGATGGATTTCCGCCGACTCGGAGTTGACGACGTCGCCGATCGATACCATGGCTGAGGAGGGCAGGGTGCTTTCATTGACCGATCCGAGAATCATGCTGTGGTTGTGTGCGTCGATAATGCCGGGGGTGACGTGTTTGCCTTTGGCGTCGATCAAGTGGGCATTTTTGGGCACCTGTAGGTTGCGCCCGATTTTTTTGATTTTGCCGTCGGCGATCAGCATGTCGTGTTTTTTCAGGATGCCACGTTTGCTGCTTGTCCAGAGTGTCGTGTTGCGGACGAGCACGGCGGTGGGCTTGAGCACTTTGTATTCGCCGATCGGCGAGCGGGCCAGTCGCTCATCCGCTTTGTTCTCATTTTTATCTTCCGGCTTTTCGTCTTCTTTATCTTCTTTTTCTTTCTCCTCATTTTTATCTATCCAGGAGAGTTTCTCCGGCTCGAGCGACGTCCAGCGGCCCTCGATCCAGAGGCCCTTGAGCTTGGCCTTGGGATCGAAGTAATCTCCCTCAACGACGATGAGGTTGGCCAGTTTTCCCGGCTCGACAGTGCCTAGTTGAGCACTTTCCCCGGCGAGTTTGGCCGGTGTGGTGGTCAGCGCGGCGAGTGCGTCACGCTTGCTCAAGCCGCGTTCGATGACCTTGGCTAAGTTCTGGCGAAATGATTTTTTGTCCTTGAGCCCGTGAGTGGTGAATGCGATCTCAATGCCGTTCTTATGGAGTAAAACTGCGTTTTCAGCCGCCCAGTCCCATGTGCGAAGTTGGTCGAGCGAGACACGTTCCCAGTCAGAGTCGCTCGGCATCTTGGGCGCTTTGGGGAAATTTATTGGCACGATGAAAGGGGTATTGCTGGTTTTCACTAGGTCGGGCCGCCGCCATTCGTAACCGGTCGCGACAATTAGCGGCTTGATGCCGAACTCGCCTCCGAGCCGCATCGCCTTGTCCACCATGAGTACGCTGCCTGGCTCAATGATCACCGGTTGTCCGTTTTTCAAAACGGATTGAAGTGTCTCGAGTGATTTGTTGTGGGCTGGTCGCTTGGTTGTGTCCGTATTAGCTCGGTGGTACTTCCAGATTTTATCGTAGTGTTGGGCGTCGGATAGGGTCTGGCGGATTGCCGAGATCACGCCCATTAGCGACTTGGGAAACTCTTCCGGCTTGGATGCTTTTGTATCAAAAACAATGTGCTGAAAAAGTTGAGGTCTGATAACGAGTTGGTTTGGTGAACCTTGGCCAAGCGAAATGAGGGCGCTTTGGCCGCGGATGATTCCGTTGGCCGGGGTGAGTGAGGCAGCGGTGAAGCCCTGTGCACGCAGAGCCTCGTAGCTGTCCGGCTTTGGGCTGAACGACCTGCTGACATCGTGCTCCGGCTTCATTGAGGACAGGCCGGAGCCGGGGCCGGCCAGGCCGGGATCAAGTTCATTGCCCGGCGCGCCGAGAAACCCCGGCTTGCCGGCGGCGGTTGCCCCGGCTCCGGAGATGTTCTGTGTCATCGTGGTCGAGATCGGCTTGGCCTCGGTGACATATGGATCTATGAACCCGGCGTAAAGCGTCAGGCCGGTCATGTCCCACTCGCGGGCGGTGTCAGGCGCCGGACCTTTTTCGGTTACGGCTTGGATTCGTCCATCGCGGATGATCACCGTGGCGTCGGCGATCGTGACGCCCGGCTTGACGACGACTGTGGCGTGGGTCAGCGCGTGGTGCCCGGGAGGAAGAGGCCGGTTGCCTGGTGGCAAGATTTCAG
>DBNL01000107.1:5070-6171 GCA_002299785.1 Verrucomicrobia bacterium UBA673 | reverse complement strand
AGGTGTTTCATTTTCCTTCAGCTTTTAATTTTTCACCCGCTTGCTGTCGTGTTTACAGAGAAGGTCGGCGATTTCGAACTAGGCCAGTTTGGATAACTCGGTATGTATCGACAACCTCACCCTTGTGGGTTCTCTCAGCAAGGGTTGGAGCGCTCTTGCCTCGAGATAAAGGTGATGCTTATTCGCCGGATGGCCAGGAGCCGCCGAGGGCTTGTATCAGCCGTACGGTGGCGAGGAGGCGTTCACTGGTAAGTGTGCTTTCGCGGGCGGCGGTCTGCAGGCGAACGCGTTCCGCAGCGATGAAGTCGAAGTAGTTCGTGAGGCCGGTATCAAATCGTTTCTTTGCTGCTTCAGCAGCCTCCGTGGCGGCCTGTTGAGCCAGGCGTTGAAGAGTGATTTCACGCGAATAACTTCTGGCCTCAAGCAGCGCGTCATCGACCTCTTTCACGGCGGTCAGGAAGGCGGCTTTGAAGTTGGCTGCGGCTTCCCGAAACTGGGCCTTAGCCTGGGTAACCGCCGCCTTGCGGAAGCGATATTGAAATATTCCGATATCCACCTCCGGTCCTAGATCGAACAGGGTACTGTCCGCTGCGAAGAGGTTGTTCGCCTTCAGGCTGGCGATGCCTCCGCCGCCGCTGAGGCTGATTTTGGGGAGGAAGTCCGCCTTGCGAATACCCACCTGAAGAGCGGCGGATCGCAGCCGCTGATCCGCAGCGAGGAGATCTGGGCGCAATACTAGCAAATCGGAGGGTAACCCCACGGGAATGTCGGGAATTATCGGCAGGAGCGCGGGTTCCAGGTCCGAAAGCTCGGAGGGTATGGTCTCAGTCAGCACGGCGATCGCGTGCAATAGCTTGCCTGTGTTGCGTCGGGAGGCTTCGAGGGCGGTAGCGGCATTCTGCAGCTCCAGTTGGGCATTGGCGACATCGGCCTGCACTCCCTGTCCTATCCGGAGCCGTGCTTTCTGCATTTCCAGATTCTCGGTGGCGAGATCGTAGGACTGTTGCAGCAGGTTCAATTCAGTGTGGGCGGCGCAATGGGCGAAGTATTGTTGAGCGAGGCTCGCCTGCAGGGAGAGCAGCACGTTGTGATAGTTGACGG
>DBNL01000107.1:0-4677 GCA_002299785.1 Verrucomicrobia bacterium UBA673 | reverse complement strand
TCCCAACTGGCACTCGCGCCGAGCATGAACCGGTTGTACTTCGGTGTCGCGATGGGAAAGAGCAGGTTATTGACCGAGTCGCGCCGGCGTCCTCCGCTGATGTTGCCTCGAACGGTCGGGTAAGTGGGGCTACGGGTTATGCCCATGGTGGCAAAGCTCTGATCAATGCGAGCCAAAGCCGCTTCGACGTCCGGATTGGTAGCGTTCAGTTTTACGATCAGTTGATTCAATGTGGGGTCATTGAACAGGGTCCACCATTCCGAATTGTCCCGTCGGCCCGGAGTGCTGTCCGCATGTTTGAATGATCCGGCCGCAGCAGGAATTTGTTCACTAGCATCAGGGCTCATTTGCTCGGTGACTGAGCGGCAGCCAATGGAGATGATAAATGGCAAAAACAAGAGGAGGAGCAAGCGTGATCTGATTCTCATGAGGCCACCTCCAGCGAGGGCTTCTGCGGTTTGAAGGCTGCGAAGAAGATGCTCAGTACCGCGGGAACGAGAATGAGGGTGAAGATGGTGGAGATCAGTAACCCCCCCACCACCACCGCACCCAATCCTCGGTAGAGTTCTGAACCGGCACCGGGGAGGAGAACTAACGGGAGCATGCCTCCCACGGAGGTGAGCGTGCTCATTAGAATCGGACGGACGCGTGTGCGGACGGAGGCAACGATCGCCTGGTCCGGGTTTTCCAGATGCCTTTTCGGGTCGGCCATGAAGTTGAAAGCCTGATGGATGATGAGGATAGCGTTGTTGACCACGACGCCCGCCAGCAAAACGAATCCAAGGATGCTGAGCATGTCGAGGTTCTGGATCGGCATGTAGTGATCCATGACGCTCCATTGATGGACGATGGCGAGACCGGCAAAGCCTCCGAGAGTGGCCAGCGGGACTGTAAGCATGATGACAATCGGCGAGCTCCAACTCTGGAACAAGACCACTAGGACCAGATAAACCACTAGGAAGGCGAGGAACATAGAACTCAGGAATGTTCCAGCAATACTGCCATCCCCGAGGAGTGCGGTCTTGATTTCGCTCAACTTGCCGGCCGACCCGGAAAGACCGACGTCAATGCCGGGTTCGATTGCACCTTGTTGGCGCAGACTGGCGACGATTTCGTTGACCTGATCGATCGCCGTCTCGAGGGGAAGCCCGGGCGGTGGCGTGAACTGCAAGGTTACCGCGCGCGAACGATCGACGTGGCGAATCTCGTCCGGACCTAGAACCCGTTCCACCGAAGCCACGGTACGAAGATCTATGACGTGGCCGGTTGGGGTTGCGAGCGGGGCGTTGAGAATACCATCGATGGGGTTTTCGGCAATTGAGTGTTTGCTAATCAGCTTCATATCCCGCAGTTCGCCGTTTCGTTCGTAATCGCGGAAAAACAGTATGCCATCACCGTTGGCCTGGGCCGCAAGACCGATGTCGGTGCGGGTCAATCCCACCTTGAGAAGCGCACGATCGTTTGGTTTCAGGCGCAGTTCGCTGGAAGGTATTAGAAAATTTGTGGGATCCGGATTGACGCGGTAGGGGCCGAATTTTCCGATCAGAGCCGACATGAGGGCCTGGGCTGAGCCGGTCACGGGATCGAGTTCGCGTCCCTTGATGTCGATTTTGATGGCTGAGCCGGTGTTGCCTCCGACCCGGAAGAGCGGCATTTGAAACGCGAAGGCGATGGTGTCTGGTGCGTTGTGGCCGCTGGCGGCGTGATTGAGTAGGGGAATCAGATCTTTAACACGTCGCTTGTCCATAGAGATCGCGCCGTGAAACATGCGTCCCTCGAAACTGACGAGGAAATAGTTCTCGATGGGGGGCGGCATGACCGATGGTTCCATGCCGGGAAATGGAGGCACCTTGACGCGGCGATCCTCCTTGGGCTGATCACCACGGGTCACACTCTCGACTTGATATTGATCAGGAGCGGCGTCCCAAGCGGGGCGGATCACGGTTTCCACGCGCTGACCCATCTTGGTGAGCTGGTCGAGATTGTAACCGGGCGGTGGTGTCAGCAGCCCGAATACGAGGTTCCGGTTCCCTAATGGCAGGTAGTCGAGAGGCGGCATCAGCATGCGGATACCAAGAATGGTGCCGACGGCAAACGCGGTGATCACCACCACGCGGAGCCGCCAACTGCGGTTGATTCCGGCCACTACGTTCGCCACGAAGAGGGGCAATACATGCACCAGATGCTGCATCCAGGCTAGCGGTCCCAATCCCTTGCGCGGTCGGACCTCGGACTCGTTCCAATCGGCGGCCTTTGCATCCCGGCTACGCAGAAAACGGGCAGCCGTGGTGGGGATTACCGTGAGGGAAACGAGCAGGCTCAGGGCGACCGCAGCTATGATAGCGTAGGCGATGTCTTTGAACAACTGAGCGGCAGTTTCCTGAATCATCAGAATTGGGAAGAACACCGCGATGGTGGTGATCGTGGAGGCGACTACGGCACCACCTACCTCGGTGGCGCCGTCGTGGGCGGCAGTGCGGGGGTTCTTGCCCATCTCCAAATGGCGAAAGATATTTTCGATCACGACGATGGCGTTGTCGACGACCATACCGACGGCGAAGGCCATGCCGGCCAGAGAGATGATGTTAACCGAGCGACCGAGGGCCACGAGCACGACGATGGCGGCTACCACGGACACGGGGATTGCCAACGCGATGATGCCGACCGTGCGCAATGACCTGAGGAAGAACATCAGGGTGAACGTGGCTAGAATACCGCCGTAAACGATATTGCTTTTGACGAGTTTGATGGCGTCGCGAACATAAGTCGTGGCGTCGTAGACCTGAACCAGTTCGAGTTCGCCCTTGAGGCCAAGTTGACGCGCGTGCTGTGCTAGCAAGTCGCCGGGGGCGTTCATCTCTGCTATCTCGGCCTTGATGCGATCCATGGTCGCGATGAGGTTGCCGCCACGCTTGAGAAGGAAGTTGAAGAATGGCATCTGATGGCCACGGGCCCGTGCCCAGTCGGTCTTTTCCTTGTAGGTTTCGATGACCTTCGCCACGTTACGCAGGTAGACCGGGCCTGCTTCATCCCGGCGCACGATCATATTCATCACCGATTCGGCTGATTCAAACCGACCCGTTGAGCGGATGCGAATATCCGATTTGCCCTCGACCAGTTTTCCAGCGGAGAAATTTTTGTTGGCTTTGTCGATGGCGGCTTTGAGCTGCGCCCAGGTGATGCCACGCTCTGCCAACGCGGCCGGATCGACGCGTATCTGCAGTTCAGAAAAGCGACCTCCGCGAATCCCTACCTCCGCCACACCTTCAAGCCGGTTCAGTCGTGGCTTGATGCGGCGCTCCATGAAATCTAACAGGGTGGTTCCATCAAATTCGGTGTCAGTACAGGCCAGTCCGACCCAGGCGATGTAGTCAACTGACTCCGGATCAACGTCTTTTACGATTGGTTTCAGCACCGCTTCTGGGTAGCCGGGGACTTCGTCGAGTTTTTGCAACACATCAGCTTTGGCGACTTCCAGGTCCGTACCGGTTTCAAACTCGAGGCGTACGACACCTTGGCCAGCCTTGCTATTGCTGGTCAGGGAGACTAGGCCGCCGACGTCGCTGAGAACTTTTTCCTGTTCCTCGACGATGTCGCTCTCGATTTCCTCGGCTGACGCGCTTTCCCAAAACGTGGAAATCGAGATGACAACCGAATCGACCTCCGGTTTCATCTGTACCGGGACGCTCGTTAATGCCATTACGCCGGCCAAAAGTGAGAGGCCGACACCGACGGCGACCGTGATTGGCTGCCGGATGCAATAGTCGACAATCTTCATTGGGTCGGCGGTCCGTCTTGATGTTCCAAAGTTTTGATCATCAACGACTGTCCGGGGAGTAGGCGTTGGTTACCTTCTACAACAACCCGATCGTCGGCACTGAATCCGGCGTTGTCAGCTACGATGAAAGCACTGCCGTTTCGTGCGAATGCGATCCGCACGGAGACGGGGCTAGCCGTCGGCAGGGCATCATCGATGAGCGGTTTTTGCACAACATAGATTAATGTGCCATGCGCTGAATAAACGACCGCATTCAGCGGGACGCGCAGGTGTTCAGCAGGCTTCCCGATCGGCACGATACCGGTCACGGATTCGCCGGGACTTAGCTTTCTATCTGGATTTGGTACGGTGGCCACAAGGGTGAACAACTGGCTACGATCATTCACTTCAGGAACACGGGTGACTTTGGTGGGCGTGAAAGTCTGGTCGGTGGCAGATTGCTTCACTTTGAATCCTGCGAGTTCTTTGCCGGCGGTATCTAGGTGACGGGCGGGAACTCGCAGCCATGCTTCCATTGGATCCATTGTGACGATGGTGGCTACCGAAGTTCCAGCAGCAACCCATTCTCCAGGTTCCACGTTGCGATTCACGACTACTCCTGGCATGGGGGCCTTCACCGTGAGATCACTCAATTGGACATCGAGCAATTCGACACGACTCTGGGCTTCGCTGATGCCGTCCGCCGCGGACTTCACTTGCGAAGCGGCCACCTTGAGGTTTTTTTTAGCATCGAGTAAGTCGCTTTGGGAGACCGCTTTCGAGGCAGTGAGACCGACTTTCATCCGGAGATCGACTTCCGCTCGGACGTGTTCGGCCTGACGTTGCTCTAAAAGATTGGCAGCCACTGTCAGTCGTGCCTTTGCCTCGTCGAGTTGGGCCTTAATCCTTCGCGTGTCGAG
>DBNL01000119.1 GCA_002299785.1 Verrucomicrobia bacterium UBA673 | reverse complement strand
TCGGTGACCGTTTGCGCCGCGAGAAGCCGCTCGCCGTCCAGCACCGCGACGCTCCGGTGATCAGACGAAAACTCAATCGCTAAAATCTTCATGAAAAATCTTCCGCTTAGTTTCGCCTTCATCTGCCAAATGCACAAGCCGCAGCACTTGGCCATCGGCCGGCTTGGCCGACTCAGGCAGCAGTTGGCCTGGCTGCCAGTCCCTACCGATCCAGCGCTCAAACCATTCGGCGGCGGTGACGCCGTACGGTGTCGTAAGATAATGCTCGAGTCCCGCACCGACGATCTCCTGCTGGCTCTCGAGTCGGTACAGGTCGATGTGGGCTAGCGGTAGCGTGCCGTCGTCATGCTCCTGCAGCAGCGCGAATGTCGGCGAGGTGACGGTGGCCGGAATCCCCAACCCAGCGGCGATGCCCTTGACAAGCTGTGTCTTACCGCTACCAAGGTCGCCGATGAGGCCGACGACCCAGCCCGGCTGCAGCTCCGCCGCCCAGCGACGGCCAAGCCCGAAGGTTTCCTCCGGGCTATTGGAAATGAACGTATCCACGTGTAGAAATCTCCCTGATGCCTGACTTTTGACGAATCTTTAGCCCCGGTCGCTCGACAATTTTACCAACGCAACTGAGTGGTGTGCCGGGGAATTCCTGTTTGAACTGGTCGAGCAACATGACGGCCCGACCCTGGCCAAGCGTGAAACACAGCTCGTAATCCTCGCCATCGGTCAGCGCGGCGAGCAGCGGCGGTTTGGCGGCTTCCGACTCGCGAGCCCGCAGCCGCGCCTCTCGGCGAATCTGCAGGGCGCTCTCGAGCAACTCGGCCCCGGCGTTAGCCTCGACGAGAAGATGGCAGAGGTCACCAGCCAAGCCGTCGCTGAGATCAATCATCGCGCTTGGCTGATGGTGCGCGGCTAGCCAGCGCGCCTCGGCGAGGCGCGGCGTGAACTCGAGATGATGTCCGGCAATCGAGCCGCCCAGCTCGCCGGTCACCCACACGCCATCGCCGACGCTTGCGCCGCTACGGAGGATGCATTTGTCGCTCGCGACCTCGCCGACGAGCGACACGCCGATGAAGAGCCGCTCCGGGTTAGCGACCGTTTCACCGCCGACGAGCGACACTTCGTGGCGCTTTGCCAAAGCGGCCATGCCGTCGTAAATCGACTCGACCGTTTCGGCGTCGAAGCCGTCCGGCAACCCAAGCGTAACGGTGGCCCAGCGTGGCGTGCCGGCCATCGCAGCGATGTCGCTCAGCGCTCGACCCAGCGCTTTATGGCCGATCTGCTGCGGGTCGGCATCTTTGGTGAAATGAATGCCCTCGACCACGGCATCGGTTTTGTGGAGTTGCCATTGGCCAGGCACGCCGGCGTCGATCACGGCGCAGTCGTCGCCCACACCAATGACCACCGAGTCGCCGGTAGGCAGCTTGGCCTTGAGCCGGGAAATTAACTCGAACTCGTCTGGCCCAGAGCTGGGAGTGGCGTTGCTCATTGCCAAAGTAACATGATCAAATTGGAGGCGTTGAAGACGGCGTGGGCAGTGATTGGGGCGAGTAGATTGTCGGTGAACTCGTACAGCGCGATCAGCGCCAGCGCGACAGCGGTCAGCGATGCGAAGGTCAGCAGGTTGACGTGGAATAGCGCAAACAAAAGTGCCGTGCCGATCACGGCCACGCGCGGATGACCAAGCTGCTTGACCGCTGGATAAAGGATGCCGCGAAAGAGAATCTCCTCTGCAACTGGCGCGACGGCAACAGCCATTATAACGAAAAAAATCAGCATACCGATGTTTTCCTGCTTCGCAGATTCTTCGGCGATGAGTGTAACCAGTTTCTGCGGCTCAGCCTGATCGCCAAAAGCCTTAATCAGCAGGCTACTTATCAAGGCAAGTGCCATAGCAATTAGCACCAACCCCAGACCAGTGGCCAAGCCGAGCAGTAGGCAGCGGCCGGAGTTTTTCCGGTTGAAGCCGAAGGCAGCGGCCAAGCTGATCGGCGCCTGGTAAATGCGGCGGTTGGCTTGAAACCAAACGGCGACGGCGACAAGAATGGCAATCGGTAGCACGGTGACATTGGCTGCCATCTGCGCGACTGAGCCGGCCTCGAAAAGCCCGGCTATAGCTGCGCCCGGGGCCAAGGCCAGCATGAAGGTGCAACCAAGCCAAAGCAGCGACTCTGGATTCCATGGTTTGTGTGTCAACACGACCGGGCCAAGTTAATCGCCGCAGAGCAGTTCAGCCAACAAAACCTCCGCTTGGTCAGGCGCTCAATGCTTGAAATGTCGCCCACCCGTGAAGGCCATAGCCATGCCGCGCTCGTTGGCGGCAGCGATGACTTCGTTGTCCCGCTTGGAGCCGCCCGGTTGTATAGCCGCGGTAGCACCGGCCTCGGCGGCGGCGATGAGGCCATCGGCAAACGGGAAAAATGCATCGCTGCAAACGGCGCTGCCATTGAGATCAAGCCCGGCCTCATCGGCCTTCCAAACCGCGATGCGGCTAGCATCGACGCGGCTCATCTGGCCGGCACCGACGCCGAGGGTGCGATCTTTGGCGGCGTAAACGATGGCGTTGGACTTGACGTGCTTGACGGCACGCCAGCCGAAAAGCATGGCCTTAAGTTCGTCCTCGCTTGGGTGCCGCTCGGTGACGATTTCGAGATCGGTGGCAGAGGTCTGCCGAAGGTCGCGTTCCTGTACGAGGAAAGACTCGGCGCCGACGGAGCGGATGTCCCACGGCACGACTTTGGCCGGGTTGAGCAGCAGCTTGACGAGGCGCAGGTTTTTCTTTTGCTGCAGCAAATCGAGTGCGTCGGGGGCGAAGTCGGGAGCGACGATGACCTCGGTGAAAATCTCGCTGATCGCCTTGGCGGTGGCGAGGTCGAGCGCGGTGTTGCAGGCAATGATGCCTCCGAATGGCGCTTGCCTATCCGTCGCGTAGGCCTTGGCCCACGCGTCGGCGAGAGTGTCGGCTTGGCCGATGCCGCATGCGTTAGTGTGCTTGAGGATGGCGAGCGTGGGCGGGTCAGTGTCAAACTCGACGATCAACCCAGCGGCGGCGGTGAGGTCGAGGATGTTGTTGTACGAGAGCGCCTTACCGTGGAGCTGCTGATAAAACTCAC
>DBNL01000007.1 GCA_002299785.1 Verrucomicrobia bacterium UBA673 | reverse complement strand
GGGCAACTCGAGCAGGCCATTCAGGCTGCGCTTGGTCAGGCGCAGCCGCCAACCCGGAGTGAGCGTTATGAAATCCTCATGCGCGCCCGTGAACTGCTAGCCGAGCGCGCTGACGAGTTTGCCAACTTGATCCGGCTCGAAGCCGGGCTGTGCATGCGTGAGACTCGATACGAGGTCGGTCGCGCGCAGGAGGTTTTCAAGTTCGCTGCCGCCGAGGCACTGCGCGATGACGAGAGCACTTTCTCATGCGATGCCGCGAAGAACGGCCCGGCGCGAAAGATTTTCACGATGCGCGAGCCGCTGAGCCTCGTCGCCGCAATCACGCCGTTCAACCATCCGCTAAATCAGGTAGCGCACAAGCTGGCCCCGGCGATCGCCGCCGGCGTGCCCGTGCTGCTCAAGCCGTCCAGCAAGACGCCGCTGGTCGCGATCCGCCTCACCGAGTTGCTCTACGAAGCTGGCCTGCCGTCGACGATGCTCAGCACATTTGTCGGCGACCGTAAAACAATCACCGAGGCGCTTGTGCGTGATCCGCGCGTCGATCTGGTTACTTTCACTGGCGGCACCGGGCCGGGAAAAAAACTCACCACCATCGCCGGCTATAAGAAACTTTGTCTCGAATTGGGCGGCAACGCGCCGCTTATTGTGCTCAAGGATGCTGACCTCGACCTGGCAGCGACGCTGGCCACCGAGGGGTCGTTCCGCAACTCCGGCCAGCGCTGCACCGCTGTTAAGCGCATCCTCGTTGAGGAGCCGGTGCTAGCGGAATTTACAGATAGATTTGTAGCCAGGGCTGGTGAATTTACTGTGGGCGATCCCGCCGACGAGGCGACCTGTATTGGCACTGTTATCGACGAACAGGCCGCTATCGTGCTTGAGGAGCGAGTAGCCAAGGCGGTCGCCGCTGGGGCTGAGGTGCTGCTCGGCGGCAGGCGTAACGGCGCACAACTTGAGCCGACCATCATTGCCAAAGTGCCGCGTGATGCCGAGATGGTCTGTGAGGAATCGTTCGGACCGCTCGCGCCCATCATGCCGGTGCGGGATCTCGACGATGCGATCACGCTGGCCAATGCTTCCGACTTTGGCCTCTCCTCCGGAGTGGTGACCAATGACATGACGGCGGCCATCCGTGTGGTTAAGGAGTTGAAAACCGGTGCGGTCAACGTCAACCAAGTGCCGGGCTTTCGGATGGAATGTTCGCCGTTCGGCGGTGTGAAGGATTCCGGCCTCGGCATCAAGGAGGGCGTCATTGAGGCGATGAAATTCATGACCACCACCAAGACATTTTCCCTGCCATGGTGAACGAACGCGACACGCAATATCTGCTACTGACCCCAGGTCCGCTATCCACGACGCGGACTGTTCGCGAGGCGATGATGCAGGAGTTCTCCACTTGGGACGTGGACTACAACAGTATTGTCCAGTCCATCCGCGAGCGCTTGGTCAGCCTCGCGACCTGTGATTCGATTAACCTCGGTGCCTACACCGCTACACTCATGCCGGGCAGTGGAACATTCGTCGTTGAGTCGGTGATCGGCTCGGTCATCCCGCCCAATGGAAGGCTGCTTGTACTCAACAACGGCGCGTACGGTGAGCGGATCACCAAAATTTCGCGCATGCTTGGGATCGACACGGTCGAGCTACAACAAGCGGAGATCGAGTCTACCGGCCTTGGGCAAGTGGAACAAATGGTCGCCAATGACCAGGGAATCACCCATGTTGCAATGGTTCACTGCGAGACGACCACCGGGATGCTCAACCCGGTGGAGGCTGTCGGCGAAATCGTTCGGCGTCACGGCCGTGTATTCATCCTAGACGCGATGTCGTCCTTTGGCGGCATCCCGATGAGTATGGAATCCACTGGTGCACACTACCTCATTTCCTCTGCAAACAAATGCATCCAGGGTGTGCCGGGCTTCGGATTTGTCGTGGCTGATCGCGCCACGCTTGGGGGGACCGAGGGTTGGGCCCGTTCGCACAGTCTTGACCTGTTAGACCAATGGCGCGAGATGGAGGCCAATGGCGGAAAGTGGCGGTTCACCTCGCCAACCCATGTCGTGAGCGCGTTCTCCCAGGCTCTTGACGAACTCGAGGCTGAGGGTGGCATCGATGCCCGGCACACGCGCTATATTGCCAACCAAAAAACGATGGTAAATGGCATGCGGGATATTGGGTTCCGCACGCTGATTAAGGACGAAGTGCAGTCGCCGATTATAACATCGTTTTATTATCCCGATTCGGCGGGGTTTGATTTTCAAAAACTATACGACGCGCTCAAGTCGCGCGGTTTTGTCATTTATCCCGGCAAGGTGTCACACGCACAATGCTTCCGCATTGGCAGCATCGGCGACGTTCATCCATCGGACATGATCGAGTTGATCGGCCATGTCTCGGAAGTAATCAACGAAATGGGTATCAGTTTCTGAGTCGAGTCACATGAAGGACACGACTGCTCTAAGAATTTTAATTATTGACGGCTATACCAAGGTCGCTCGTGAGCAGTTGCAGTCCGGCGGTGCAAGCCTCGCCGCTGACCTGTATGTGAAAATGCTCCAGCGCTGTGCTCCCACCGGAATCGAGTGCGATGTCATTTTCCCCGCCGATCCTGGCGCGAACTTGCCGGTTGGAGAGACGATTCAGGATTACGATGGAGTGACTTGGACCGGTTGCAGTTCCTGCGTGTTCTCAGGCGAGCCGGATGTCGCGGAACAGATCGAGTTTGCCCGCGAATGCTATCGGCGCGGCGTGCCGGCCTTCGGGAGTTGCTGGGCTGCGCAGATTGCCGTTGTTGCGGCAGGAGGCGAAGTGGCGCTCAACCCGAACGGACGCGAGATGGGCATTGCTCGCGGGATCACGCTTACCGATGAAGGCCGAGCGCATCCACTCTACGAAGGCAAGCCGGCGGTGTTCGACGCCTTCACCAGCCACGACGATGAGATCACCTTGCTGCCAGAAGGGGCTGCGCGGCTCTCCGGCAATGACTTTACTCGTGTGCAGTCGGTCGTCGTGAAGCACGAGGGCACCGAGTTTTGGGGATTACAATATCATCCCGAGTACGACCTGCACGAAATGGCTCGGCTGATGTTTTGCCGGATCGAGAAACTGGTGAGACTTGGGTTCTTCGCTGATGAAGCTGCGGGCTTGGCACACATCAATCAATTAGAGGCACTCCACGCTGATCCAACGCGAGAGGATATAGCCACAGCACTTGGCCTCAAGGCTGACGTGATGGACGATTCACTGCGTACCATAGAGGTGCAAAACTGGATCAACCATCACCTTCTGCCAAGCAAGCGCCGCTAGCCAGAGTTCAGCCGCTCAGTTGGTCGATTGCGGCTTCCAGTTCGTCGAATGATTCGCAGATGGCGTCGGCTGTGGTGTTTGCCTTGTCCACATCACGTGAGGCGGTAAACAGGATCGCCTTCATACCAAGTTGCTGTGGGCCCTTAACGTCGTTGTGGTCGCGGTCACCGACGTGCAGCATCTCACTAATCTCTACCCCAAGCTGCCTCGCCGCCGAGTCGAACATTGAGCGGTGCGGCTTGCTGTGGCCGACCTCGTCGGAGAAGGCAAATCCTGTGAATGGCTTGGCCAAGCCGTGGTCTTCCAGCAGCCGGCGCAGGTACTTCCCTGGTGAAACGATGGCGTCGGAGACGATGCAAAGCTTGAAGCGCTTGGCTAGGCGCTCGAGTACCGGCGCCCCGCCGGGAATGGCGTCCGGCGGAATATCAACCTCCATTTCGGCGTGTGCCCGAACGACAGCGTCGAACATATCATCCGGTAGTTCGCGGCTAAGCCCCTTGAGAATGACCTCCAACCGTTCGGCGATGTGCCATGTGATGTGGTGATCCTTCCACACCTTGTTGAACGCCGAATCGCCGACATTGTAGGCGAGGTGAACTGTCTCCAAGTCGATCGGTTTGCACGAGTTCAGTGCCTCCCAAAGCAGATGTCGTCGCTCGTCGAATTTCGAACGCAGGCCTTGCTCTGCCCGCTTGGCTTCATCCGAGTCATCAATGACAAGTGTGTCCCATAGGTCAAATGTGATTGCTTTTATATTTCCCATTTTAATAGAGAATCCACGCGCTGGCCTGGTCGGACGCCTGACCGAAGCTGACGATTGCGCCCGTGTCGGTGCTGACCAGCAGCGCACCGTTGGCCACGGCGAGCCCGAGGGCGCGGCCCGGCACCGGGCCACTCCAAAGCGCCTTCCCGTTGGCGGCGTTGAAGGCGCTCACCTTGTCGCGGCTGCCGACGAAAAGCGTCTTGCCAGCCAGAGCCAGCGCGTTGCCTGCCTCGACGGGCTGGCTCCAGAGCCCCCGCCGATTGCTCCGTGTCATCGCAGTCATCTTGTTTGCGGTTAGCATGAAAATCACCTGGGAATCAATGATCATGTCCAGTGTGTCTGCGTGTGTGGCCAACTTGTCGCCCGACAGGCTGGCCTCGGTGAGCACGCCACCACTGCGATCGGCAGGACCGTGGACGATGCGGTTCTCGGCGAGCAGTGCGAATGAACCCATGCCATTTCCCTTGGCGAACTGCCCCAGTCGCTTGCCGGTGGCACGGTCAAAATAAAACGGCGTACTGCGGCCGCCCGGCATGTAAATGCGGGAGTTCGATAAGAGCATGTAGCCCTGGAACGAGCCTTTGTTGAGGTGATATTGTTTCCAGTGGCGGCTTTGAGTGGGCTTGCCGGTGAGGGCGTCAACGGCGCTCATGTAAACACCCTCGTGAGGAAAGAAACCGGAGGTGAAGTAGGCTGTCCCGGCGTCCACCGTAATCGAACTGCGCACGCTCCACGGTGAGACCAGCCGGCCGTCGTTGGGCACGAGCTTATTTTTCTCGCTGGCAGCGGTATGCGTCCATATCAATTTACCCGTGCCGGCATCGAGGCAGTACGCCGTGCCGTCGTCGGAGCCGGCGTACACGCGCCCGTCGTGGATCGATGGCGCAAACCGTACCGGGCCGTCGGTGAAAAACACCCATTTTTCCTTCCCACTGTAAGCGTCGAGACAGTGAACCGTGTGTTCGGCGGACGAGCCGTAAAACACGCGGTCGCCGCTGGCTGTGGCGTGGTACGCGTGGTCGTAGGCCAGCCGGTGCACTAGCGGCTTTCGTGACTGCGGCGAAACAAAAAAGTCGAACTTGGCCGGCTTGGCCCAGGCGGGAGAGGGTGGCTGCGCCGGGATTATTTGCCAGCGCTTGGCCAATGGTAGCTTGAGCGTTTCGGCTGTGATGGCGCTGCGCTGGTTGTCGTGCCGGTACGATGGCCAGTCGGCGGCGTGCAGCCCGGCGCTTGACCAAGCGAGTGAGAGCGCCAAGCCGAGCAGTCGTTGTGTGTTGCGCGCCGTCATCGTCTCATGAACCCGATCGAGGTTTGGATGGGGTAGCGGCAGCGGCAGCCGGAACTGGCGGTTGGGGAGAGTATCATGCCGTTGCCGGAGATGAGCGAGAGCCAGCAACTCGAACGTGAGCCGACCACTAGCCGTCGCTTACCGGTGTCCACGTCCCAAAAATACATCGAGCCCTTGTCGTAATCCCAGTTAATATAATGCACCGTATTATGTGAGGCGGACATCGTGCTGCACCCCCCGCGCTGCGGGAGGCCGCGATGCACGGTGCTGCCATCGGAGAGGCTGTAGCCGTACGGTTCGACGATCACCGCGTCATCCACGATCACCGGATGGTACATGTGCCCGCCATGATGGTTGCGGTTCCACGAGTGGTTCTTCGACCACACCTTGATGCCGTTGCGGGTGGAGAAGGCGTCCACATAAAACCGACTGGTGCTGTAGCTGAGAATCAGCCGGTCCTTGGCCTGCGCGAGGAAGAACACGACCGGGTAGGGTGACTTGTTGACAGAGATCGGTTTGCTCCAGATCTTAGAGCCACTCTGTGAGTTGAGCGCGACGAGTCTCAGACTTGACCACAGGCTGCTCGAGTCGATGCGGCTGGTCGGCTCGTTTCGGAGGCTCGATGAATTCGACTCGACGAAGTACACCCGCCCACCGCCTATCGCGATCGTGGTGTTGATTATTTTGCCGCCACGGTACTCCCATTTTTTGCGGCCGGTCTGCTTTTCGATCGCAAACAAATTGTCGCTGCATACCTTAGCCGTGTCCTGCGTACCGGTGGAGTCGTACCAGTACGGCGTGCCCTTGAATTTCGTGTACTCCGAGCCGGGTTTGACGCTGCTGCCAAACAGCAGGCCGCCGTCGTTGGCGATGTAACCCCAGTTGGCCGTGTCGGCACTGATCACAGGGAAACTCCGGAGCAGTCGACCGTTCTGGCCGTCAAACCGGTAGGCGCGATCGCGCATCGCGACGAACAGAGACGAATCATCGGCGCACATATTACTGCCGTCTCGCGGCGTGTTGACGCGGCGCAGCTCATTCGGGAATTCGTAGTTCCAGAGAATCGTCCCGTTGAAGGCATCCTGTCCCCAGATGCGGTTGTCGCCCTGCACGTATAGGAAGCCGTTGTTGGTGAGCGGCGGCGGGTTGCGCCCCTGCCGGTCGATCATGCCGCGTGCGCCCGGTTTGCCGAACCACTGCAAAGCCATTTTGCCGCCGTTGACGATCTTGTCGCCGCTGTTGGCTGTCTGCGCGGCGCTGCCGTAGGTATGCGACCATTCGCCAGCACCTTCGAGCGCCTTGCGCCGCACCAGTAGCAGTTCTCCGCTAGCCTCGGCGGTCGTCTCCCTGGCCAGCGCCGAATCGGAGATGAGCTTAGCCAAGCCGCTTTGCGGTAGGCCACCCAGAGCGAGGACGCCGCCGCTTGGCCGGAGCACGCGCAGTAGCTCCGCGCGTTCGCCGGGCAGCTTGCCGTTATGCAGCAGCTCGCTCGACACGGCCAAGTTGAACATGTTGTCGGTATGCCCGAGCTTGGCCAAGGGCCGGTGCTGAATGGTGACCCGCGTGCCGTAAATGCGTGCTCGCCGCAGTGCCGACCGAGCGCGTGCCGCCTCGCCGGCATCTGCGGTCACACCGATCACGGTCAGTTCCGTGCGCTTGGCCAGCGCGAACGCCAGCCGTCCCTCGCCGCAGCCGTAGTCGATCGCGTAGCCCTTGCGGATGCCGGTGGCCTCGAGGATCGCTTCGGCGGCGGCACGGCTTTTGCGCATCCGCTCATCTTCCGCGTAAGGCGATTCGACGGAGGTGATGTCCGGGCGCGAATAGTTGAAATCGGATTCACCTGTTGCCGGTGCAAGCCACTGGGTCTGACCATCCTGCTCGACGCCGACCGAGTAATGATAAGCCGTTCCGGGTTGGATGCGGGGGATGACGGCCTCGTGCTGCCGTGTCTTCTTCGGCAGATTGATGCGGTTTTGTAGCGTCGGCGTCGTACCGTACGCAAGGCGCGTCGGCATCGGCTTGGCAGTTTCCCAGCGGACAACCGCCTCGCTTGGCGAGGCAAACGCGAGGAACGGCCCAGCGCTTAACTCGCGGTTGGTGAGGACAACCGGCGGTTTGGGACGGGCGGCATGCGTGCCCTTGAGACTGTTGTAGCGGGTGCGAA
This sequence comes from Verrucomicrobia bacterium UBA673, assembly GCA_002299785.1. GTDB lineage: Bacteria > Verrucomicrobiota > Verrucomicrobiia > Limisphaerales > UBA1096 > UBA1096. Next base: position 17,646 of record DBNL01000007.1, on the reverse strand, counting down.
CCTGTTGGCTCGAGAGCGCACGGTTGTATAGGCGTACTTCGGAGATGAATCCTTCAAGCGGATAAAATTCGTTGTCGTCGAGATAGCAGCCGATGACGAATGTGGCTGGCGAGTAGTCGATCGATCCGCGGCGGTTGCTATTGCTGCCTCGTTCGGTGCCATTGACATAAATGCGCATCCGAGAGCCGTTGTATGTGCCGACCACATGATACCAACGTCCGGTCTCGAACGAGGTCGAGGCGTTCAGGTAGGTGAGGTCGCCACCGGTGGACAGCGCGAAGTTGAACTTGTCGTTGTTGTAGCCAAGCACCCAGCCTTTCTCGAAACTGCCATTATCCTGCAGACAGCCGACGATGCCGCCCCACTCGGCTGGTGAGTTCACGGCCACCCACGCCTCGGCGGTGAGATTGCCTGTTGGCAGCGTCTTGGCCTCGTCCTTGCCGGCCAACTCGATGTAGGTGTCCGTCCCGTCGAAGTACAGCGCCGGCGGGTTTTGAGATGGCACCATCCGGCCGTTCAGCAGGCCATCCTCGTTTCCGGCCAGGTCTTTCACCGTCGTGATGTCGATATTTTCCGGCGAGAGCATCCACTGGTTCACCGGACTTTGCGCAAACCCGGAAGCACAACCAAGCAGCAGCACAGCCGTAATAACGGATGCACCTGACAAAGTTTTTGTGCGTCTTGTCATGTCAGGGACTCACGGCGTTGAGGCGATTCACGATGACGCCACGATAAAAAAAGTTCCGTCCGTCCGGTGTCTCGAGGAATGACTGTACTCTACCATCGCCTGGCATATTCTCGAAACCGGGGAGAGTTTCCCATCGACCTTGGCTAAGCGCGGCGCGGCGTTGTAGCGTGTACTCGAGTCCGGTGAGAGTTGGGATTGAGAGCTTGGTTTTGCCACCTTCATCAGTGTCAATTTTAACGGCAAAAATCGAGCCGGGATTGGCCGGTTGCGTCCCGGCGGCGATCTCGTGTGCGTCATTCGCACCGTCGCGGTCGCTGTCTGCGAGCAACGGGTACGAGCCGTAAAACTTGGCCTCGTCAAGATCAACCAGTCCGTCGCCGTCGCTGTCGCGGTCGAGCCCCCAAGTCGAGAGGCTGAAGTCATCGAGATAACTGTTCGCACCCGCGAGCCGTTTGGCCCCGTGGAAGCGCGCCACCGAGTTGTCCTTGAAACCCAGTTTATCCAAGGTTGGTTTGCCGTCCACCCATATGTCAAACCGTTTGGCTTTGTAGTCGGTGCGGATGGTGAGTCGCATAAATCTGTCGTTCGGCAATTCCGCTACTGTGATGAAGTTGCCTCCGCCTGAGCCGTCGCCGTCGAGGGCAATGAGTTTCCCGTTGCGAAACAGCAGTAAACTGCTTGCGATGCCATCGGGGATTTGTCGCGCCTGGCTGATGCCTGGATCCTGAATAAACGCATCGACCCACAGCACTGGCTCGGGGTTTTCGAAAGTCATTTCAATGACGCAGTCGCCGGTGCGTACCGCTTGGCCGCCGTGTGCGACGCGACGGGTCTGCACCTCGGCGCTTCCCTTAGCCACGCGCCACGGGCCGGTCTGAGATGTGATCGCTCCCGGCAGGAAAGCCGCCGACTCGGTCGGCTCGAAGCCGGTCGAGTAAATCACTCCCAGTTTTTGCGGCCGGATGCTTCGCGTCTCTGTGGCAATTTCGCCGTCGGTGGTGCGCTGCACAAAAATAAACTCCTGCTCGACAAACACCGGCAGTGAATCAAGTCGAACCACGACCGAGCCGCTTGAGTTTGGTGTCAGCACTTGCGATTGCCACGCAGCTTCGCTACTGGCTTCGCGCCAGCGCAACTCGACCGCGCCCTTGGCCGGGTCGGCGATCGTGCCTTTGATTACGGCGTTATCCTCGCCAAGCACGACGACCGGCTTGCCGGCGAGCACTGGCGGCGTCTGCTCGCGTAGCATGAGGGCGTTTAGCTGACCGCCGCTGGGCGACTGGATGATCACCCTCAGATCGCCGTCGTTGCCGCTCCGGATGAGTTCGTATCGGCAGATATCGCCGCGCGCTGCTCCATCGTTGCCGGCGGTTTGGATTTTTGTGGTCCGGAAAAATTGGCCGCTGATCGTGACGTGGCCCGGTGTTGCTGCGCTGCGATTCTCGAACGACGAGACATCCCACAATGTAAACGAAACCGGCTTAGCTTCGCCACCGGCCGGGGCGGTTGAGAACAACACTAACTCGTAGCGCTTGGCCGGGTCGAGTCCGGTCAGGTCGATGAAATGAACCTTGCCGGCGGGGAGTGCCGTGCCGCCGGAGCAGTTGACCTTGTTGGCGAACACGTCACCCGCGACGGTGTCGGCGGGGGCGTCCCCGCTGATTTGGGCCTGTCCAAGCGGTGAGCCGCTTATGGTGATTTTCAGCTGGATACCGCTTACCTGGTCGGTGACGAAGTCGATGAGTTTGCCGGTTTTTTCGACGGAGCCGGAGCCGGCTTTCAACTCGGCCGAAGTCACGCCAATGCGGGTGACAGAGTTGTCGTAGCGGCTCGGCGTACCAAAGTCGTTGTAAGCCATCCAACCAGCCCAGGCTGATTGGCCAAGCGCCAACGCACCGAGCAACAAGCATCGCTTGGCCAAGCGGATGATTTGTCGCAGTGGTCGATTCATTGGCTATTCGTCGACGTAGATATTTTTCACCTCGGTGCAGGCTTCCATCGCGGACATGCCTAGATCGCGGCCGAGGCCGCTCCGCTTGAAACCGCCAAAGGGTGCCTCGGTGTGCACACTCGAATGGGTATTGATGCTGATGACGCCGCTTTCGACACGCCGCGCCACCCGCAGCGCCTGGCTTAGGTCTCTCGACCAAATGGAGCCGCTCAGGCCGAAGCTGGTGTCGTTGACTTCTTGCAACATTTTGGTCTCATCGGTGAATGGTCGTAAGCAAACGACCGGCCCGAAAATTTCCTCGCACCACGCTCGGTCGTCTGTCTTGACGCCGGTGATCACGACGGGGTTCAGATAAAAACCGTGCTCGCCCTGCCGTTCACCACCAGTGAAGATGTTGCATCCCGCGTCTCTGGCCTCGGTGACGAATGATTCGGAGATTTCACGCTGCGCTGCGCTGACCATCGGGCCAAGTTGTGTTTCGTCGAGCGTCGGGTCGCCGACTTTTAGTGACTCGGTTGCGGCGACAAATTGGTTCACGAAATCGTCGAAGATCGGTTGCTCGATGAACATGCGGCTGCGGGCGCAACAGTCTTGGCCGGTGTTGGCGAAGACGCTCATCGGCGACTCGGTTGCGGCGCGTTGCCAGTCGGCATCAGCGAAGACGATATTCGGCGACTTGCCTCCCAGCTCTAGAGACACTCGCTTGATGTCGTCCGCGGCAAGTTTCATGATTTTTGAGCCGACCTCGGTCGAGCCGGTGAAGCCGATTTTGCGGACGAGCGGGTGGGTAGCCAGCGCGTTTCCGGCTTCCGATCCGGCACCGGGTAACACCTGTAGCACGCCGTCCGGCAGACCGGCTTCCTGCGCCAGTTGGCCGAGCAACAGCGCGGTCAGCGGCGTGAGCGACGCTGGCTTGAGGACGACCGAGTTGCCGGCGGCGAGCGCGGGGGCGACTTTCCAGCAGGCGATGAGGAACGGAAAATTCCACGGGGTGATTGCGGCGATGACGCCCATCGGCTGGCGCAGCGTGAAGTTGAATCCGCCGCGCGCCACGGGGATCGTCTGGCCGCATAAATGCCCGATGGATCCGGCGTAATACTCGAAGACCTTTGCCCCGGCGTCGGCCTCCCAACGGGCGTCGCCGATTGGTTTGCCGACGTTGCGCGTCTCGAGTTGGGCGATGGACTCGACATTGTCGCGGATGCGCTTTGCCAAGCCGTGAAGCAACTCGGCGCGCTGGCCCGGAGGCATGTCGCGCCAGCCGGACTCGAACGCTGTCTGGGCCGCCTCGACCGCCTGGCCGATCTCGTCGGTAGTGGCAGAACTGACCTCGGCGAACGTCTCCTCTGTCGCTGGGTTGACGATGGCCAAGCGCCGGTCTCCGGAGCCGTCATGCCATTGGCCGTCGATTAAGAGTTGGGTAGGAAAATTGCTCACAGTGCTTTCAGGAAAAGTTCCTTCAAATCCTCGCGCGTGACCGGCACGGGATTGGTTTGGTGGCAGGGATCGACCCACGCCTGGTCGGCCAACGCCTCGATGTGTTGCTCCTCCACGCCGACGTCCTCGAGCGACGGCGGCATACCGCAGTGTTTGATGAAGTCGTCGATGAATTGAATGGTTTGCCTGTCGGCCTCGGCGTCGCTGCACGAGACGACGTCCAGTTCGCAGGCCAGGCCGATGCGCCGATAAACACCCGGTTTGCGTTTGGCATTGAAACGCATGACATGTGGCAGGCAGATGGCATTGGCCGTGCCGTGGTGCGCACCGCAAATCGCCGAGAGCGGATGCGCCAGCGAGTGCGTTGCGCCGAGGTCTTTTTGAAATGCCACGCCGCCCATCGCAGCGGCGACGAGCATCTGACCGCGGGCGTCGATATCCGATCCGTCGGCGACGGCGGTCGGCAGCGCGTGGATGATGAGCGCGATGCCCTCGAGCGCGATACCGTCGCACAGCGGTTGAAACACCGGCGAGGTGTACGACTCGATGCAGTGGGTGAGTGCGTCCAGGCCGGTAGCGGCCGTCAGGCCCGGCGGCAGACCAGTGGTCAACTCGGGGTCGAGGAAAATGCACTTGGCCAAGAGCTCCGGATGAAAAAACATACCCTTGCTGCCGGCGCCATTGGGCGTCACCACGCCGCTGCGGCCGACCTCGCTGCCGGTGCCGGCGGTGGTGGGGATGGCAATGAACGGCAGCAGGCCGCTCCAGTCGGCTTCCCAGTCGTAGTCAGCGAGCTTGAGCTGCGGCTGCTTGATGAGGATGCGGCAGACCTTGGCGGCGTCGAGCGCGCTGCCGCCGCCGAGGCCGACGACGCCGTCGCAGCCCTTGGCCAAGGCCAGCTCAGCCGCGCCCCGGGTGTTCGCCTCTGTGGGATTGGGTTGCACGTCGGAGTGCAAAAACCAGTCTCGATCTGGTTCGCCGGGGAGCAGGGCGCCTGCGATTTTTTTGAAGGCGTCGGTGGCCAGTAGGCCGGAATCGGTCACGACCAGCGGTCGTTGGATGCCGAGTGTGACCAGCGTTTCGTTGAGTTGCGAGATGACGCCTGGTCCGACCCGTGTGTCTGTCGGGAAGTTAAATGAGGTTGTGTCCATTCAAGTTATTTCAGCTCGCTGCACTCGGTCAGAGCCAGCAGCGCAAATACCGTTCCGGCATGGCTGATGTAGTGCCTACCATCCTTGTAGGGCGAGCGGGTGAACCATCGGCCGCTTTCGCGTTGGTTCGTCTTGAGCCAGCCGATCCCACGGCGAATTGCTGGGTGAATCGCCGGCAGGCCGGATTGCCGCAGGGCAAAAATCACAAAGCCGGTTCCGTAGCCGTCGCCCCGGTCTAGGGTTTGAGCGGAACCATCCTTGCGCTTCCAGTCACCCAGCGCAGCGGTAGCCCAGCCGCCGTCGGGCAACTGTAGGTCAAGCAGTTCTTTTTGCCAACGTTGCCGGTCGTTTCCCCCCACCCATTCCGGCAACTCGCTGCCAAGCCAGAGCATCATGGCCTTGTGGTGCGGCAGCCGTGGTGGATGGTTTTTGAGATAGCCCCGGAGCTTGGCCAAGCCGGCGGCGGCTTGGCTGGTTTGCGCGTAGTCGCCCGGTGCCTTGGCGGCGGCAATGGCGGCGATGGTGACGCCGTAGTGGTCGTCCGATTCGAACGGTCCCCAGCCACACTTGAGCCAGTCCCATGAGCCGTCGGAGCGTTGAAGTTTCCATGCCTCGTCGAAGGCGGTCCTGGTGGTTTCGCTGAGTTTACCTCTGGCCGCGTCGTCCATGGCGAGTGAAGAGGCGGTGGCGACGATGCCTTCCGAATCCGGTTTCTTCTTCGCCCAGTCGTCGACATATTGCTCGAAAAATTTGCGGACGGAAATATGCGGTGCGGGATCGGCTTTCAACCGGGCGCGCGCCATGAGGTAGGCGGCGTTGGTGTGGCAGGTGACGCACTTGCGGGAGCGCTGCCAGTGGAGCGAGGCTCGGTCGATAAAGTCCACCGCCTTGGCCATGGACATCTGCTTGGCCAAGGGTTCGGTGGGAGAGTTGGGTGCTGGAGCCGTGAGTTTGGCCACGGGCTCCTCAGCGGAGGCGGAGGTGGCGATGGCCAGCAGTGATGACAGCAGGATTGGTAGATGTCGGTTCAAATGAATCCTTCAACGGTTCGGCATGCAGATTTCGGGGATTTTCCCTTGGGCGTCCTTGGTGCGAAGCGTCGCCATGATTTTCGCCGCCTCGTCGGTGTTCATGGTGTACCACTGCGGAGAATCCGCTCGGCGGACGAACTGGTGAAATTTTCTTTGGGAACGATCGACGATATTGGGCACGGTTTGGCCGGCTGCCTTGGCCTTGCTGGCGGCTTCCATGTGATGTTTTAACTGCGGCGACCATTTTTCGAGATAGGCGATTCGATGCGCGGACTCATCGCTGCTTTTGCCCTTGGGCGCGATGACGATGGCGCGGACGCCGTCGAGTTGGTTGTCATTGATGCCCTTGATGGGGGGGGTGGAACCGGCCGGTGCGGTGAAGAGTTCCTTTTCGCTCTCGTCGTAAAAGTACTCCAGCGCCACGCGCTCGGACGGGCCAAACAGGACAAAAAAAAGGATAGCCAGCCCGAACAACACGCCGGCGAAAGTGAGCTGTTTTTTTTCGGAAGGCTGCAGCGGCATGGCGTCAGTGGGGGCTTTGTGGGGCGGACCACCAGCAGGCCGACTCGTCGCACGGGATGAGATTGGGATCGAGAGTCTCGGCCCGGCCGTCGCCGAACACATAGTTGGATCTGCCGGCGTGTCGCATCGCACCAGGATCGTTTTGGATGAAGCGGTTGTAGCCGGCGGAGTTGGCATTGCCTATATCCTTCCAGATCCACCACGCGTCGTTGGGCCAGCCACCGAGATTGCTGTTGCCGTCGCCGAGCAGGATCAACTCGGAGGCCGACTCGACCATGCCCCATTTGCAGAGGTTGTTCTCGTAACCGGCAGGCCGGCCGAACGGCGGCTGGGCACCGCCCCTGACCCAGTGGACGTTCACCGCGCCGATGCCGCTGGCGATGCCGATCTCGCCGACACGAAATTGGCCGACGACAGCCGGGTTGCCCTGGTGATACACATCGCCCTTTTTGCCCTTGGCATTCTCGGTGGGACAGTCGTAACTCGACTTGCTGCCGCCGATGAACATCTCTTTGTCACGATCCCAGCTCGCGCCGAGATACTTGAAAAGGTAGGGGCGCCAGCTCGACTCGGCGCCGTTGCTAAGCCGCTCCTGGATCGGGTTGAGCCAGTCTTCGTTGTCGCCCGAGTAAAGCTGCACGGCGAGGCCAAGCTGCTTGTGGTTGTTGAGACAGCTGATCTTGTGGGCCATGCCTTTTGCCTTGGCCAGGGCGGGCAGGAGCAACGAGGCGAGGATCGCGATGATGGCAATGACCACTAGCAGTTCGATCAGGGTGAATCCCCGTCGTTGCCAGTGCTCGGATGATTGAGTTGTTCTCATGTTACGCTAGGCCGAGCGGCTTGTGCTAGTCGCGGATCAGACGATAGTACGATTCCGACTGGTCGGCAACCTCCTTGGCGGACGATTCTCCCCCGGTGTCTGGCACGTCTGTCCAGTTCGGGTTGGCTAAATTGGAGGCTTTTTGCAGGTGAACACCCGCCGCGCCCTGCCAGCTGATTGTGACAACACCGCCGTCCGCCGAGATGCTGTCGACCGCCGGGGTGGTGGTGGGCGTTTCCTCAATGCTATAGAGGCCGAAGTTGTCGACGGCCCAGTACCAGCTCCAGGTGCCGTTCATGGCAAATCGTATGCGCACCTTGGACTGACTATCGGCTTCGGGCAGGAGGTGCAGTTCGTAACGCTTGGACTCTGTCTGGCTGTCGTCGTCACGCCCACTGATGTACGGCGCGAGCGACGCATCTATGTCCGCTTCGATGAAAGCCCCGTAGCTGCCGCCGATCGGCTCGTCCAGTAGTTCCATATCCCACCAGTCGTCCTCATCTTGATAAAGGAGGTTGTCGACCAGGGCGACATCACCCTGCGCATTTTCAAAGGTTGCCACCGCATTCACTGTGCCGTCGTCACCGGCGACGATGTCGAATTTGTCGAGCATATAGATCACCGGCAACCAGGTCTCTCCGCCGTCGATCGAGTACTCGACGTTGGCCGAGTTGTCTTGGTTTTGGCAGTAATGACTGTAAAACCCAAGGTGCACATTGGCGTGCTGGCTAAGGTCGAAATCCTTCGTCTCGAGCACGCTCATGAAATGGGTGCTGCGCAGGGAGGAATCGGCGATTAAGAAATTGCCATCGGGGAACTGGGCTGTGCCATTGACGAATACCGGGGGATTTGGCGCTTCTGATTTTTCAGCCCAGTAGGGGCTACTCTTCCAGCGGTCCAGTGATACGGATGTCCAGCCGGCGTAGGTTATCGAGGTCCAGTCATCCGGATCCTCATCCAAGATGATCTCGTCGGCCTCGTTGACGTAGCTTTTCACAGACCAGCCCTCCGGCAGGGCGAATTCATCGAGGCCATCAAATGACTCGAAGGCGATCGGCTCTGACAGACTGTGGCTGACGAAGTTGCCTACGGTGAAACTTCCCTCGTAGGTCCCCTCCCGTTTGTCAGCGGAGTCCTCCGTAAAAGTGAGCTTGAAGCTGTTTTGCGAGAGCGGCTCCAAAAGCTCGATCACCTGGTAGGTGACCTGATGGCCATCCTCCGCGCCGATCTTGGTTTCCGACACGGTGATCCCCTCGGCGGTGGCTCCGTTGAACTCCAGCTTTACCGAACCCGGATCCAGCTTGGCCTCGCCATTCTTGATGACAAACGTCATCAGTGGCATCGGGTTGGCTCCCTGGCTTCCGGCGGCCGGGCTGGCCTCGACGACCTCCGGCATCGAGCTTGGCGCGATGCTGTAGAGGCCGAAATTATCGATGCCCCAGTACCAGCTATAGGTGCCGCTCTTGGCCAAGCGGAAGCGAACCGTTTTTTTGCCATCCGCCTCGGGCAGCCGGAACAGCTCGTACCGCTTTGACTCGGTCTGGTTGTCGTCGATCCGGCCGCTGATGTAGGGAGCCAGGTCCTCGGAAATTTCTGCGCCGATGTACGCGCCATAATAGCCGCCGACCTCCTCGAACGTGTCCGGGTGATAACCAATGGCAATGTCGCCGTGTTCGTTCTCCAGTGTGGCAATCGCATCCACGTTTCCGTCGTCATCCTTGACGATGTCGTCGCGGTCGATCATGTAAACCACCGGCAGCCAGGTTTCTCCCTCGTCGATGGAGTACTCGACGGATCCGGAGCTGTCCTGATTTTGAGCATAATGGCTGTAGTATCCGAGGTGCACGTCATTGTGTTGACTCAGGTCGTAATCGTTCGTGTAAAGGAACGTGAGAAATTGTCCGTCGCGCGAGGCAGAGTCCGCGACGAGCGCTTTGCCCTCGAGCGCCTGCCGTGATCCGTTCACGAAAACAGGCGGGGCTGGCCGAACCGCTTTCTGCGCCGCGCTGCCACTCTTGCTCCAGCGGCTCATCGCGACATTCACCCAGCCCTCGTAATAGGCCGAGGTGAAGTCGTCCGGCTCCAGTTCGATGTTGAGTTCCTGAGACAGGTTGACCCCTTCCCAGCCGTCCGGCAGCTCGAACTCCTCGACCCCGTCAAACTTCTCAAAGTAAATCGGCTCGGGCATCTCGAGTTGCAAATAGTTGGCAACGTCAAACTCCACCTCCACCGCCCCGGCGGTGATGGGGTCGCCGTCGTCAGTAAACTCCAGGTTGAACTTATGGCTGGAGCCGGCCTCGAACAATCCCTCCCCAACAAAAGCAACCGTGTTGAACCCGTCATCGTCGGCGGTGATTTCCACCTTAACGACTGTGCCGTCCAGACTCAGCTTCACGCTATCATGGTTCAGTATTGTGCTTCCGTTGCGGATGACCGCCGTGAAGCCCACCTCAGGATCGGCGTATTTGGCATCCGCTTCCGGCGCGGTGGAAACCACCTGCGGAGTATCCGGTGCAGCCTCTTGCACCTTGAACAATGACTCGGCCAAAATTATGTAGCCGTCGTTCTCGAAAAACACAGCCTTGTAATCTCCCTCATCCGCCATGCCGCCGGCAAAGGTGATCGTGCCGGATTCGATTCCCTCGCTGCTGGCCGTAGTTCCATCCACGTAAAACCAAGCCAGACTACCTACATCGCCGGGGGTCATGTCCACCTTGTAAAGCCCCACCCAGTCCTTCGGGTTGCCGGGGCCGACAATGAAATCCACCGTGATCGCCTCTCCCGGCGTATAGGAGGATTTGTCCGTTTTAACGCCGGGACCGATATCGCCGACTGTGAAGATCGCCTTGGCCAGCACGGTGTAACTGTCGTTCTCAAAAAACCGTGCCTCGTAGATTCCCTCGTCGGCCATCCCGTCGGGGAAGATCAAGTCGCCCTCGGTGAGACCATCGCCACTCGTCGTGGTGCCGTTGACGTAGAACCACGCGAGCGAGCCGACATCGCCCGCGACCATGTCCTGCTTGTACAGGCCCACCCAGTCCTTGGGGTTGCCCGGGCCATCGCTGAACGTGACGATAATTTCCTCTTCCTCAGTGTAGTTAACATAATCTGTGCTGACTTCTTGCCCAAGAGCAGCCGAGGATTGTGCAGCCACGATTCCAGCCACGAAGAGCCATTTGATTTTCAGTTGCTTGTTCATTAGTCGGTGATTTTGGTATTTGATGGGTCTAAAGTTTGTTTATTATACAAAATATTCTCAGGTACCGGAAAGATAGCAGAAATAGCCTTTTTTAGCCTCAAAAAACGATTTCATCAAATCACTGCGCCGCCAAGTGGTGTCTAAGCGCTTCCAAGCCGCCATTATTTGTTTAAATGAAGTTAAAACTTGCGAATCAAATTAGTCACTGTTATTTATGTCCAAGCATGTCCAAGCATTCGGCAGCAGATTGGATTGGAACTAGTGAGAGGTCCGCTGATCAGCGACTGGAGCCAGCGTATTGGCGCACCCGAGTTTTCCGCAACAGCTATGTCCGCGCCGGCAAACTGCACCGGGTGCGCGGCTGGTCGGCCAAGGTTCAGTATCAGGGTGTGCGCCGGACGATCTCGCTTGGCGCAGTGGATCAGGATGTGGCTGCGGACAAGGCGGCAAGCCTGTTTACTCTGATTCAGCAGCACGGCTGGCCGGCGCTTGACCAAGGCGCCCGGCCAAGTGTGACGGTTATGTCGGGCGAGGCCGATCCGCGCGAGTCGGTAGATTACTGGCGGTTGCGCTTAGTGGAGCGTAAATACCGGGCCAAGCCTGACGCCAAGCCGGAATTCTCCTGCCGCATCGAACACGACGGCGCGGGCTGCTATTTCCCGCTGGGGACCCTCAACGAGGCGAATGCCGCTCAGGAGTCGCTTGCCATCTTCAATTGCGTCACTGGCGAAGGCTGGGAGTCTGCTGCTGCGCGGCATCGGCGTGAACTGACGTTGGCCTTGTTTTGGTCCGCCAGCCCATTTTGCTGCACGTACACGACGATTCACACCCGCCTCGGCAGAGCCAGAAGCTTGGCCAAGCGGGGCGCGGCGGCGGCTGTTTCGGTGAACGTATTCGTGGTGGAACAGGACGGGACGGTGGCGGCGAGCCTGCGTGAGCTGACTAGCCAAGCGTCAGGTTTTGTTTGTCGGGGGTCGGTTCCGGACATCGCATCGCTGCGCGAGCTTGGCCAAGTGGACGAGCCGGGGCTGCTGCTGGTCAACCGGGGTTTGCCGGGGTTTTCTGGCGAGGAACTGGACTCCTGTTTCAAGCAGCGGTTCCCGGGCTGCCCGGTGTTGACATTCTCGACGTTCGAGGACAGTGAGCAGTTGTTCAACTCCACTGCTGGTAGTCACTACGGGTATTATCTGCATCGTACACCACCGGGGCAGGTGCTGCATTTGCTCGAGGAGAACATCCCTTCCGCCAAGCGTGTACTGCGACTGGATCCCGTTTCGCTGTCGCGATGGGTGCGGCATTATTTCAAGAAGCAGGTCGATTTTTTGGTGGGCGATCCGGGGGAGGATACACTCCCGCATCTGACCCCCCGCGAGCATCAGGTCATGAACCACCTCTGCCGGGGCGCGCTGGACAAGGAAATCGCCGAGTGGCTCCAAATTAGCGCCTGGACGGTACACAATCATCTCAAGAACATTTACGAGAAACTGAGCGTCCAAAACCGCACCGAGGCCGTCATGGAGTATCTGCAAAAATAACGCCATGACCCGTGCTGGCCAAAATTGGTTATACTGCCGCGCAGGCAAAACGGACACCTTCGCTTGTCTCGCTGTTGCGGGCATTTTGGTCGATGAGTTCCATGACGTTTGAATCCCAGTCGCTTGACCCGATCGTAGCAGCTGCCCGGGCGTGCCCGGATTGGAGGAGCTTGCCGAGCAAGTTTTTCTCGTCGGACGATTTTTTTCATGCGGACCTTGATCGGGTTTGGCGCCGGGGCTGGCTGTTCGTGGGTCACGATTGTGAGATCCCGAAACCTGGAGACTATTTTACCTTTAGCATAGGCACCGACCCGCTGCTCGTGATCCGCGGCGACGACGGCGAGGTGAGGGCCTTTCACAACGTCTGCCGCCATCGCGGCACGCTGCTCTGCCATAAGCCAAGCGGCACGGCGCGGCAATTGGTCTGCTCTTATCACCAGTGGGTCTACAGCAAAGACGGTAGGTTGTTGTCGTGCCGTGGCATGCAGGACGGGCTGGACACCGGGGCGCTTGGCTTGTCGCCCGTGGCCACCGAGAACCTGTGCGGCTTTATTTTTGTGAACCTAGCCAAGCGGCCGGACAACTTCGGCCCCGCGCGGGCATTAATCGAACCGATGCTTCGGCCGCAGGGTTGCGACCGCGCTAAGGTGGCCAAGGCGGTCAACTACACCGTCAACGCCAACTGGAAACTTGTCTGGGAAAACAACCGAGAGTGCTATCACTGCAATCTCAACCACCCCCAGTACATCAAAGCCAACTACGATCATTACAACACCGACGACACCTCGCCGGAGCTGATGGCCAAAATCGCCGACAAGTCCAAACAAAGCGAGAAGGGGTGGGGTCAGCAGGGTCTGGCCATCACCCACCAGAGTAGTGGCATGGCGCCGTTCCCGAATAACGGGGATGATGGCTGGTTCTCCATCAACCGCACGCCGTTGGCCGACGGCTATGTCAGCGAGACGATGGACGGCCAGCAGGTTGCCCCGCTGATGGGCGACTACACCGACAACACCTTCGGCACGCTCCGGCTTCGCACTGTGCCCAACATGTGGTGCCATGCCAGTTGCGACCACGTCGTGAGCACCCGGTTGCTGCCGGTCGACAAGTCCACCACTGAGGTACGGGTATTTTGGCTCGTCGACGAAAACGCCAAAGAGGGTAAGGATTACCAACTCGAAAAAGTGATGCCCTTTTGGCAGCTCACCTCCGAGCAGGACTGGACGCTGTGCGAGGCCGCGCAGTTGGGCGTGCAGTCCAGCGGCTACCGGCCGGGGCCGTATTCCACCCACAAGGAATACAACGTTGAGCGCTTCGTCCGCTGGTATTTGAATCAACTAAAAAAAGGGACTGAATAATTTTTGATGAACATCTTTGCATGTATCAAGCAGGTGCCGGATACCACGACGCGGATCAAGCTGCGTGGCGACGGCAATGGAATCGACGAGGCGGATATCCAATGGATAATCTCACCGCACGACGAACTGGCAATCGAGGAGGCGCTGCGGTTGCGCGAGCAGCAACCGGACTCGGTCGTCACCGTGCTCTCGGCTGGCCCCGAGCGGGTGACTGACTCGCTACGAATGGCTCTCGCCATGGGAGCCGACTCGGCCATGCGACTCGACCTCCCTGGTGATGCTGACTCATCGATGAACGCCCGCGCCCTCGCCGCCGCCATCGGCAAACTTGGCTCGGCGGATATCGTGTTCACAGGCAAGGAGGCGATCGACGATGGCGCGGCGGCGGTTGGCCAGGTGCTCGCTGTGTTACTCGACATGCCGTGTGTCACGGTGGTCAACGGCATCAATTACGCCGATGGCGCTATCACCTGCCGTCGCGATGTTGGCGGCGGCAGCATCGAAGTCATTGAGACTCAGCTCCCGGCAGTCGTCGCCGCACAGGTCGGCCTCAACGAGCCGCGCTACGCCACCGCCCTCAATATCATCCGGGCCAAGAAAAAACCGGTCGACACATTGACCGCAGACGAGCTGGGCGTCACTGAGGCCAACCGCAAAACACGGCTCAAAAACTTCGAGTTGCCGCCGCCCAAGCAGCCGTGCCAAATTATCGAGGGCGCTCCTGCCGATCAAGCGAAGGAATTGATTCACGTACTTACCTCGGAAATCCAAGCCATCTGAGCGAAGAAATTGACATGAAAGTTTTAATCATTGCTGAACATAAAAACGGACAACTCAGCGAAGCCACGCGGGAGTTGTTTGGCCTGTCGCTTGGCCAGGCAGAGGTTCACGCCGTTGCTGTTGGGGAGAATCTCAAGCTGCTCGCCGGGCCACTTGGCCAACTTGGCGCGGCCAAGGTGCATCTCATCGGCGACCCGGCCTTGGCCAGTTACACCGGCGAGTCGCTCGGCCAGGCGCTTGGTCAATTCATCCCGCAACTCGCCCCCGACGTGGTGCTCGCCGCGCACACGCCACAGGGTAAGGATTTTGCCCCGCGCCTCGCCACTTCACTCGATGCCGCCTTGGCCACCGATTGCATTCAATTGAGCCTCGCCGGCGCCCAGGTGACCGCGCGACGCCCGGTTTACGCGGGCAAAGCCACGGCCGAAGTTGAGTTTACCGATGACAGTCTGAAGGTGATCACCGTCCGGCCGCGCACGGTCAAGCCGCCCGAGCCGGATGCCACCCGCAGTGCCGAGGTTGCCGAGGTTGCCGTTCAGTTGCCGGGACAAAAAACGGCACTCAAGGAAATCATCGCCAGCGAAAACGTGCGACCGGATGTTACCGAGGCGGCAATTATCGTGACCGGCGGCCGCTCGTTGGGTAGCGCGGAAAACTTCAGTATCATCGAGGATTTCGCCGATAGCATCGGCGCGGCGGTCGGTTCGTCGCGTGCGGCGGTCGATGCCGGTTACCGGCCGTATCGTGATCAGGTCGGCCAGACTGGCAAGGTGGTGTCGCCGCAGGTTTACATTGCGTGTGGTGTCAGCGGCGCAATCCAGCACTTGGCCGGCATGCGCACTTCGAAGCACATCGTCGCCATTAACACAGACCCCGAAGCGCCGATTTTCCAGTTGGCCGATTACGGCATCGTCGGTGATCTGTTCGAGGTTGTGCCTCAACTCACCGAGGCGGCGAAAAACCGGAACGGAAGTTGACGATATGGACAAGCTTGGAGACGCGGAGATTGTAGTGATTGGCGGCGGGGGCGTCGGTTGCGGCGTGGTGCACAGCCTCTGCCAGGCCGGCAAAACCGACGTCCTGTTGCTTGAAAAAAACGAAACGCTCGCCTCAGAGACGACCTCGCAGGCGGCCGGGCTGGTTGGCCAAGTGCGCACCAGCGTCGATCGTGTCAAGTTGGCGATGTGGTCGGTCAAGACCTTCTCCGAGATGGAGGCGGAGCCGGAGGCCAAGCCGGGTTGGCGACAAGTCGGATCGCTGCGTGTGGCGTTGACTGACGAGCGCATGGCGGAGTTTGAGCAGATGAAAACCACCGCCGATAAGGCCGGCCTCGAGACGGCGTTCATCAGCAATGACGAAGCCAAGGCCAAGTGGCCGATGTTCGATTTTTCCCCTGCCAAGACGGTGCTGTGGTGTCCGAGCGACGGCTATCTGCAACCCAACGATCTCGCGATGGCCTATGCCCATCGCGCCCGCCAAAAGGGCGCACATCTGGCTACCGGTGTTACGGTCAAAGGTATCCGAATGGAGAACGGCCGTGTCACCGGTGTTGACACGAGCCAGGGCGCAATTGCCTGCGACACAGTCATCAACGCCGCCGGCGCGCACGCGTGGCATGTTTCGAAAATGGCAGGCCTCGAATTGCCTATTTTCCCAGTACGGCACGAATATTTTGTGAGCGTCGATGCTAAAGGCATGAAGCCGGAACTACCGGTGATGCGCGTGCCGGATGCTTCGCTTTATCTGCGCGCCGAGATCAACGGCCTACTGCTCGGCGGCTGGGAGCCGGAGTCGCTGTCGCTCGCGCCAGATGATTTTGAGAATGGCCAGACGCCGCCGCGCATCGAGGAGGATTGGGATGTGATGGGCTGGTTTATCGAGCAGATCGCGCCGCTCTACGGCAAGGCCGGCGACCTTGGTGTGCGCAGCATTTTTAAGGGCTGGCCGACGTTCGTGCCGGATGGAAAATTCATCATCGGCGAGAGCCGCCGCCTCAAAGGCTTTGTAATGGCCGGCGGCTGCAACGCGCACGGCGTGAGTGGCTCGGCCGGCATCGGCCGGCACGTAGTGGAGTCGATGCTAGAGCCTTTGCCTTCGGACTACGTGCGAAGCCTCAGCCCAGATCGGTTTCTCGACAACGAGTGGAACTCAGCTAAGGCGCAAGCCAAGGCCAAGCGAATTTACGAAACCTACTATGGCCTCGGACACTGATCAAGCGGTTCAACTGCCACCACGCGCGAGGGTTGTAATTATCGGCGGAGGTGTCGTCGGATGCAGTGTGGCCTATCACCTTACGAGGCTTGGCTGGAAGGACGTCGTCGTGCTCGAGCGCAAGACGCTGACCGGTGGCTCGACGTTTCACGCTGCCGGCTTGGTGGGCCAGTTGCGCAGCTCGGCCAGCATCACGCAACTGCTAAAATACAGCGTCGATCTTTACGGCAAACTCGAGGAGGAAACCGGCCAGGCGACCGGATGGAAAGCCAATGGTGGCTTGCGCTTGGCTTGCAACAACGAGCGTCTGGCCGAGATCAAGCGGCAGGCGACATCGGCGCACAGCTTCGGGCTGGAAATGCATTTGCTATCGCCAAGTGAAGCGAAGGAACTTTGGCCGATGATGGATGTTTCGGATTTGGTTGGAGCGGCTTTTTTGCCTACCGATGGGCAGGCGAGTCCGTCCGATTTGTGCCAAGCCTTGGCTAAGGGCGCGAAGATGGAAGGCGCACAAATCATCGAGGGCTGCCGCGTGACCGGCTTCGACATTCGCGATGGCCGAGTCGCTGGCGTGCAGACAGAATTGGGTGATATCGAGTGCGAAATTGCCGTCAACTGCTGCGGCATTTGGGCACGCGAATGCGGCCGTTTGGCCAACGTCTCTGTGCCGGTGCAAGCCATGCAGCACCAGTATCTTATTACCGAGCCAATCGAGGGCGTAACCGCCGATTTGCCGACGCTTAGGGATCCGGACCGGCTTTGCTATTTCAAGGAGGAAGTCGGCGGTTTCGCGATGGGCGGCTACGAGTTGGAGCCCATGTCGTGGACGCCGCCGGATGGCATCCCGCGAGACTTCCATTTTCAATTGCTTGAAAGCGACTGGGATCAGTTCGAGGGGTTGTTTCTGCAGGCCGTTGGTCGCGTGCCAGAGCTGGAAAATGCCGGTATCCGCCAACTCATCAA
>DBNL01000069.1 GCA_002299785.1 Verrucomicrobia bacterium UBA673 | reverse complement strand
CCCGCATCCTTAACGACGAGGCCGAAAAAAACCACGTCGCCGGCGCCCGTATGATCGCTGCCGTCAAGGACAGCAGTCCCGATATCGAGTCGAGCTACACGCGCGTCGAGAAATACACAGCCGAGTTGACAGGCAAATGGGGCGTGAAACTTTACCCAACCGTCACCGAGCTATGCCGGCACGTTGACGCGGTGATGATCGAGAACGTCGACGGACGCCCCCACCTCAAGCATGCCATCGACGTCATCAAGGCTGGCAAGCCGCTCTTCATCGACAAACCACTCGCCAGCACTCTCGCTGATTGCCTCAAGATTTACCGCTTGGGCAAACGCCATAAAGTGCCTGTGTTCAGCTCCTCTTCGCTGCGCTTCGCCAAGAGCTCGCTCGCCGCACGTGCTGGTAAACACGGCAAGGTTCTTCGCTGCGAAACATTCAGCCCTGCCCACCTCGAACCGCACCATCCCGATCTGTTTTGGTACGGCATCCACGGCGTCGAATCGCTCTTCACCGTGATGGGCCCCGGCTGCGTGTCGGTCAAGCGTAGTACGACCGAGGACGGCAAAATAGAGGTAGTTGGAACATGGAAGGACGGTCGAGTCGGCATCTTCCGCGAGGGCAAAGGCTACGGCGGCACGGCCAAGTGCGAGTCCGGCGAACACCCGGTCGGTGGTTACGATGGCTACGCGCCACTCGTCGAGGCAGTGGTCAAATTTTTTAAGAGCGGCAAGTCGCCGGTCGCTTCCCGCGAGACGCTGGAGATCTACGCTTTCATGCAGGCTGCCGACGAATCCAAAGCAGCCAACGGCAAGGAAGTCCCCCTAAAAATCGACTGGGATTGAGAGGAAAAAGAACCGCGAACGGAAGCAAATCGACGCTAATTTTTTAACACAGAGATCGCGAAGGCGCTGAAAACTTCGGAGTTTTTTGGAAGGAAAAAAGGGGACGCAGGTTTTCAGGATGAACAAGATTAGTTTTTGATCCTTTAAATCAGCGTTCATCCGAATCCTGTTCTTATAACCTCTGCGCGTCCATTCGCGGCATTCAAAAAACGTGTCGCGGCTTTTCGGTGGGCGGCGGTTAGTGGGAGTTCGGCGAGCTTGGCTTCGGGGAGCCATTGGCCTTTGAGCTTGGCCAAGCGCGGTTTTCTGTTGGGCGCGATCACGAACATCTCGAGCCGGTTCCGGTAGCGTGTGATGGAGTGGTCGATGGTACAGAGCTGCTCCAGCGCTACTTGGCCAAGCGCGAGGCTGGCCTTGGCCAAGTCGGCCGGTTGCAACGCAGAATCGTCCGCCTGCCAGTTGGGGAATTCCCAAAAGCCGGCATTCACTTCGCTGCTTGGCCGACGTTGAACGTAGACCTCTCCACGCCAAGCGATGATAAAGCCGATGAACCGCCGCTTGATCGCCGCTGCCCGCTTGGTCAATGCTGGGATGGTCTCTACCTTGTTTTCTTTCCGGGCAGTGCAACGACCTTTTAGCAAGCAGTCGTCACAGAGTGGATTTCGTGGTGTGCAGACCAGCGCACCCAGCTCCATCATCGCCTGATTGAAGGCGGAGGCGTTTCGTTGCCTTGGTTTTTGCAGCTTCACGGCATGCTCCACCAGTTCATCGGCAACCGACCAAAGGTAATCGGTGACCGATTTGTCTCTCGGTGACTCTTCAATGCCGAGCAAGCGCGTCAGTACTCGGGCGACATTTCCATCCACGAGCGGCTTTGGCTGGTTGTACGCGATACTGCAAATCGCACCACCAGTGTAAGGCCCCACTCCCGGCAGCGCCAGCACACCTGCCAAGTCACGTGGGAAGCGGCCACCAAACTCGTCGCGGATCTGCTTGGCCGCCTTTTGCAGGTTACGCGCACGTGAGTAGTAGCCGAGGCCTTCCCAAAGTTTGATCACCGTGTCCTCATCGGCAGCAGCGAGCGACGCGATATCCGGCAACTGCTTCATCCACCGTTGCCAGTATGGAATCACGGTTTTGACCTGCGTTTGTTGCAGCATGATCTCCGACACCCAGATGGCGTACGGATCGCGCGTCCACCGCCACGGCAGGTCACGGGCGTTCTCGGCGAACCACTTGAGCAGCGGCGCCACAATGGAGCGGATGTGCATCGGCGCTGAAGCCTACCTCCCGGCGTAAGCTTGGCCAAGCAGGCGTCGTTGACTTGGGCGCGGCTCGGAGACAAAGTCTCCGAATTGGGATGAGTGATTCGCCACAGACCGTCTCTGCCAATGGTCGAGAGATCGCCACCGGGCTGCCGGTGTCGTTGCATGATTTCCTCAAGGCCCAGGGCATGCTGCCGCGAAGCGTGGTGGTGGAACTCAACGGCGAGGCGGTCACGCCTTCGGAGTTCGCAAATCGGCAGCTCAACGCGGGCGACAAGATGGAAATAGTAAAAATAGTGGCAGGCGGATGAGAGAAAAACTGCAGAGTCTTCGCGGGCATTTGTTACTGGATGCCGGCGGCATGTACGGTTCCTGTTTTCACCACACGGTCATCCTCATGTGCCAACACTCACCAGGAGGCGCCTTCGGGCTGGTTCTCAATCAACCCAGCGACAAGCGAGTCGGCGACGTGTTACCCATTGACATGCCGCCATCGGTGAAGAACCAGCTCACCCGCAGCGGCGGCCCGGTCGATGAGTCGTCGGTGCACATCCTTCACAGCGACTCGTTCATGTTTCAGGGCAATGTGATGAACAACCTTTCGCTGGTGCAGGATCCGGGCGAGTTGAGCGACCTAGCCAACTCGGTCAACCCCGACCACCAGATCGAGGTGTTCCTCGGCTACTCCGGCTGGAGCGCCGGCCAGCTCGAGAGCGAACTGGCCCGCAAAGCGTGGCTTATCTGCAAAGCGACGACGGAACTGGTTTTTAGCAATCCCGAGGAGTCGGCATGGCGCAAGATCCTTCGTGGCCTCGACTGGCAGCACCGCCTGCTCGCCGACGGCCCGGATGACCTCTCGTGGAACTGACGCCTCTTGGCCAGGCGCTTGGCTTGGTTCGCTGGTGACGCTACTCTGCCGGCGCGTTTTATATGAAAGTCAATTTGGCATACGGCTCCGGCCATCTTCCCATCGAGGTTCCTGACGATAACACGACGATCATCGAGCCGGCGCACATCGACGGCTTGCTCGATGAGAAGGCAGCCGTCCTCGACGCGCTGCAAAACCCAATTAGCAGCCAACCATTGCTCGAACGCATCTCGCCGGACACAAAAATCTGCATCGCTTTTACCGACATCACCCGCGCGACGCCGAACAACCGAATCATCCCCTGTCTGCTCGAGCATCTCGGCGGGCCAAATGACAACATCACGCTGCTGAACCAACTCGGCACGCACCGGCCCAACACGCGGGAGGAACTGGAGACAATGCTCACGCCAGAAGTCGTCGCCAACTATCGCGTACTTAATCACGAGCCGGAAAACCCGAAAGCACTAGTGCAGGTCGGCACCACGGCGGACGGCACTCCGGCACTGCTCAACAGGCACATCGTCGAGGCCGATCTGCGGATCATCACAGGGTTTATCGAACCGCATTTCTTTGCCGGATTCAGTGGCGGCGTGAAGGGCATCATGCCCGGTTGCGCCGGGCTGGAAACAGTGATGAGCAATCACGGCGCGAAAAACATCGGCGACCCGCAAGCGACGTTTGGCGTCACCGAGGGCAACCCGCTTTGGGAGGAGTTGCGCGACATCGCGCTCAAGACCGGGCCGACTTTTCTCCTCAACGTCACGCTCAACGAACAGCGCGACATCACGAACGTGTTTGCCGGCGACATCATTGAGGCGCACA
>DBNL01000101.1:48305-53206 GCA_002299785.1 Verrucomicrobia bacterium UBA673 | reverse complement strand
AGGGCAAGCTTGGTCAAGCGTTACTTCATCAGGTTGAAGCTGGACTGTAGTACCTCCGAGTCCGGCTTCCCTTCGAACTTGCCTTGGGCGGCATCGATGACGCCGGCCTCGAGCGCATTCTTGGTCGGCCGCTGAATCTGGTAAAAAATGCCGAACCGGCCTGGAAAATCCTCGCCAGCCAAGGCGTAAGCCGCCGCCTCATCGGTGGGGTCATGGTCTTCCGGCATGAGCTTGAATTCCCCTCCTTTGCGGGGGTTGGAGTTATCAAATGCACCTGCGTAAAACTCAGTGCACTCGCTCAAGCATTCGATAAAACTGAAGCCGTCGTGATCCATCGCGGCATCCATCATCTCGAGTAAGTGCTTAGGATTGGTGTGCGAAGTGCGGGCCACAAAAGTCGCCCCGGCCGAGATGGCAAGCTTCATTGGGTTGATTGGCTGGTCGAATGCGCCCCAATTATCGGTCTTACTCTTGAATCCTAGCGGCGAAGTAGGCGAGGTTTGTTTCTTGGTCAGGCCATAAACAAAATTGTCCATGACCAAGTAGGTCATCTTGACGTTTTTGCGTGCGGTGTGGACGAAGTGGTTGCCGCCGATGGAGAAAGCGTCTCCGTCACCACCGAAAGTAAATACGTGCAGGTCCGGCCGCGAGATGGAAAGTCCGCTGGCAAAAGACAACGCACGACCGTGAATGTAGTGCACACCGTGCGCCTGCACAAAGTATGGAAAACGGCTGGAACAACCGATTCCCGCCACGGTGGTGACGTTCTCGTGGGGGATGTTACGCTTCTGGATCAGCTTATAGTATATCGAAAGTACGGAAAAATCACCGCAGCCCGGACACCAGGTCGGGTGATCGGCGGTGATCTCTTTTTTGGTCACCGGTTGACGTTCCCCTGCATGCTGAGTGGGTTGCTCCATTGTTGCGCTATCGCTCATGTTATTAAAAATTATATCAGACTGCGGCGGCTTCTTCTTCCAAACATATTTTGACGCGCTCGATAATTTCCGAAACTTTCCAGCGACGAGCAGCTGTCTTGTTGATGCCTTTGATGCGCGCGTCAGCAAACCGGGCGCGGAGTACGCCGGCCAACTGACCGTAGCCGTAAACACCACCGTCATTCATCTCAACGACATAGACCGAATTGAACCGCGAAAAAATAGTATCCAAACCGTTCGGCAACGGGTTTATGTGTTTGATGTGCAACGCGGATAAGGATTCGCCGTTTTTACCGAGTTCTTTCACCGCCTCAAGAAGCGGCCCCACAGTCGACCCCCAGCCCACAAGCAGAACATCACCGGATTCAGCTCCGTGAACCTCAGGGACAGGCAACTCGTCCGCAAGTGTCTTGAGCTTGTTGCGGCGTTTTTTTGTCATCGCTATATGGTTCGCCGCATCACCGCTAGGATGCCCTGATTCGTCATGTTCCAAGCCGGTCACCACGGGATAACGGCCATCCTCAATCCGCGTTCCAGGAACCCGATGTTGGCTGGGTTCATCACCGGACGATAAGTCATACGGCTTGTGCGACGGAACAGGGCTCAAGTCCAGTTCAACATTTTTACAAATCGTTTTCAGATCCGGCTCGTCGAAAGCCTCAATACGAGTGGCTATCGCCTGGTCGCTAAGCACGAATACAGGGACACTGTATTTGCGGGCAATTTTCACCGCCTCGATAGCGGTATAAAAACAATCCTCAACATCGGATGCGGCCAACACTACACGGGGCGAGTCACCATGGCCGCCGTACAAAGCGATATTGAGATCTGACTGCTCGACATCGGTCGGCATCCCGGTGGAGGGGCCGCCGCGCTGCACGTCGATCACCACCAACGGTATCTCCGCCATGACCGCCCACCCAATGGCCTCTGTCTTCAGTGAAATACCCGGACCACTCGAACCAGTGACCGCCACGTGCCCACCGTAGCTCGCGCCTATCGCCATCGAGACGGAGGCTATCTCATCCTCGCACTGGATGAACGAGCCCCCGTACTTGGGCAACTCGCGCCGGAGCAATTCCATGATGTCCGACCACGGCGTGATGGGATAACCGGCGCCAAAACGAACCCCTGCGGCGATCAGCCCGTAGCCAATGGCCTCGTTACCTGACATCACCACTTGGTTCGAACGCTCAGTACCACCCCTGGCTAGGGAAAACAGATTGGAAATGTCGTTAGACTGATAGCGATAACCAGCCTGAAAGGCGTCCATTGCTGTCTTCAGGATGCTTTCGCCCTTACCTCCAAAGCGCTTTTTGATTAGCAGCTCGAGTTTCATTATATCGAGACTAAACATGCCTGCGATCAATCCAAGCGCATAAATGTTCTTGCCTTTATCACGAGCAGTGCCGCCGATCGCCTCGACTGTCAGGCTGGAGATGGCGATACCAATGTGACGATATTTGGTCAGCCATTCTTCACACGGCTCAACGTGGTCGCTGTCGTAAACCAGAACACCCCCCTTGGCCAAATTAGCGACATGATTATCATATGAATGCTGGTAAAAGGCAAACAGCACGTCAGCTTTGTCACCAGGACTGAGCACCTCACCAGAGCCAAGACGAACCTGAAAAATAGACGCCCCTCCCGAGATGGTCGACGGGATAGTCATCATGGTCATTACATCCCGCTCGCTCCTCCCTGCCAATCTCGCCAAGAACCCTCCAATAGACTGGATACCATCCTGAGAGTTGCCCGCGAGACGAATCGTCACCTCGGAAATATTGGAAGGTTGGGAGTTGCTCCCGTTATTTGCTTCCGAAACAGTTGTCTCGCTCATCGAGGAATTTGAATATTTTTGACCAGCAACCCCCAAGAAACGAGAGCGGCGCTGGGGAAAGTATCAATCTTTTTAGTCCTGTCAAACGATTATCCGATCTTATTCGAAAAATTTCATTCGCTTAACCAATCCTGAAAAATTGAAAAACAAACTTTACCATATTCACGCCCCCATCTCACCCCGAATCAGGGACATCAACTCGCCGTACTCCTCAGCCGATGTGAACTGCGGGAATTCCTCCTTCACGCCGTCCGGTGCTCGAAAGAGAAAGCCAATATCGGCCTCGCCCAGCATGGTCGTATCGTTGTACGAGTCGCCGGCGGCGATCACTTTGTAATTCAGCCCGCGAAACGCCGCCACGGCGCAGCATTTTTGATCCGGTTGCCGCAACCGGTAGTTTACCACACGCCCTTCGCCGCTTATCTCAAGCTGATGGCACAATATCGCCGGCCAAGCCAATTGCCGCATCAGCGGCCCGGCGAACTCCTCGAACGTGTCCGACAGAATGACCACCTGCGTGATCGTACGCAGCTCGTCAAGGAAAGCTCTCGCCCCCTCCAGCGGCGCAAGTGTGCCGATCACCTCTTGGATATCCGCCAGCTTCAGGCTGTTCTCGGCGAGTATAGCCAGGCGTCCGGCCATCAACTCATCGTAGTCAGGGATGTCGCGCGTGGTCAGCTTGAGCTTCTCGATCCCGGTTTTCTCAGCGAAAGCGATCCAAATCTCCGGGACTAGCACCCCCTCAAGATCCAGCGTAACGATGGTTTGTTGATTCATGTCAGTGCCTGTTTCCAAGCGGAAACGGCGGGGACTGTTGTCCGCGCCGCCGCGAAATCAATCAAGCCGAATCGCGCTTAGCCAAGCGATAAGGGTTCAGTTGTTGTAGCCGGACTCACCATGGGCGATGAGATCTAAGCCCTCCTCTTCCTCGCTCTCTGTCACCCGCAGACTTCCGCCGCAGATCGCTTTTACAATGTACAGGATGATTCCCGACACAATCAGCGTGTAGACAATCGTGATCGCTGAGGCTTTTAACTGAACGATAAACTGAGCCCCCATGCTATAAGTCTCCGCATCAGGAATAGAAATTACCCCCTTACCACCCAATGATTCCGCTGCAAAAAAGGCCACTAGCAGGGTGCCAACTAAACCACCCACACCGTGGACACCTACAACATCGAGGGAATCATCGTAACCGAACTTGGATTTCACTGCAGTCGAGGCGAACCAGCAAATTAAACCAGAGGCCGTGCCAATAGCCAAAGCGCCCATCGGGCCAACATCACCAGAAGCTGGAGTGATCGCAGCCAAGCCGGCGATGGCACCAGTCACTGCACCCAAAACGCTGGCCTTGCCATGTTTTACCTTTTCACACAAAGACCAAACGATCGTGGCTGTTGCAGCTGAGATGTGCGTAACAACCAAGGTCTGGGCAGCCCCTCCATCGGCAACCAACCCGCTACCGGCGTTGAACCCGAACCAGCCCACCCAGAGCATCCCTGTACCGGTGACACATAGCGGCAGGTTGTGCGGTTGAAATTGCGCGGTCGGATACCCCTTGCGCGGCCCCACCAAAATACAGGCAGCCAAGGCACCAATACCGGCTGTGATATGAACCACGATGCCACCCGCCAAATCCTTGGTTCCCCAATCAAGCATGAACCCATTACCACCCCACACCCAGTGGCAGACTGGTGCGTAAACTAGCAGTGCCCAAAGGGAGGTAAACAAAATCATGGCAGAGAACTTCATCCGCTCGACAAAAGCACCTACCATGAGGGCTGGAGTGATAATAAAGAATGTCATCTGAAATGCGAAAACCAGATAATCCGGCAAACCGGCATCACTCATTCCATCGGCCGTCAGGTTTTTTGCAAATATCTCACCAAGCCCACCCCAATATGGACTCGCATCTCCAAGTGCGATGGAGTAACCGCAAACCAACCAAAGGATCGACATGATTGCCGTGATCATAAAACAGTGCATTAACACTGACAGAACGTTCTTTCGACCAACCAAGCCGGCATAAAACAGAGACAGCCCCGGGATCGTCATAAACAGGACCAATGCCGTGGCAGTCAAGATCCATGCAGTGTCTGCACCGTTTAACACAGGTGCGGTTT
>DBNL01000101.1:0-47978 GCA_002299785.1 Verrucomicrobia bacterium UBA673 | reverse complement strand
GCGGTTTCCTCAGCTGTAGATGCTTCTGCAATAGCTGCTGCTGCTTCTTGAGCGAAGGCGGGGAACGAGATCAGGCAAAAGCCTGCCATTAACGATAGAATATAAGAGAATCTCTTCATTGATAATTCAGTTGTTTTGGTTTGGTAAACTATTATTAACCCAGTCTAGCAGGCAGATCCAATGTAACGAATCTTCTATAAAATCTAACCAGCTTGAGACCAATCACTTAGGAGCAATATAAATGCCATTATTTTTCAGTTATATTATATTAACTTGATAATGAGCAGCGTCACAACGACTTATGCGCATCAAAAAGGAAACTTTCATGCGAGTGCCTCGACTCAAAAGCAATACACATTTTTTACAAATTGTTTCTTTTTGCTCATTTAGGCTAGAATAACGCAACACAAACGCTTGGTATCCGGCCGATTTCTTTTGTATTAAATTAACAACGGTTACAGAGAAAATGTGCCTTCACTCAAGCAATTGACAAAGGGAACTTCAATTATTGGCATTGTAATTGCATACCTCCAATGTTTGTAGGCCAGCTTGGCCAAACCGAACAGTGCGTTGATTTTAATCTAAACCGTGATTACGCAGTCAACGACAGCGAAAAAAGACTTGAAAACCATGTCATTAGTACCCCTAATGGCTATGAGCCTTGAGCGGGCCCTTGTTTTGTAGGCCAGTAAGGTTTCAGGCTGTATTGCGTAATTTTTATCCCTAAAAACATGAGTAAAGCGAAACTAGAATACATATGGCTGGACGGCTACAAGCCGACCCAAAGCCTGCGAAGCAAGACCAAGGTCGAGACCGATTTTGGTGGAACATTGGAAGACTGCAAAATGTGGTCATTTGACGGCTCATCGACCGAGCAGGCTGCAGGCAACGATTCCGATTGCCTCCTCAAGCCAGTTGCCCTGTTTCCGGACCCCGACAAGATCGGTACCGACAACTGGCTGGTCATGTGCGAAGTCCTCAACGCCGACGGCACCGCGCACGAGTCCAACGGCCGAGCCACCATCGACGATGACGACGACGATTTCTGGTTCGGCTTCGAGCAGGAATATGTCTTGTGGGACACCGACACAAATCTCCCTCTTGGTTTCCCGAAAGGCGGTTTCCCCGGCCCGCAGGGTCCTTTCTACACCTCCGTCGGTGCTGCCAACGCAATAGGCAGGGACATTGTCGATGAGCATTTGCAAATCTGCCTCGATGCAGGAATCAATGTCGAGGGCATCAACGCCGAGGTCATGATGGGGCAATGGGAGTATCAGGTTTTTGCCAAGGGCGCAGCCCGATCCGGCGACGAAATGTGGGTTGCACGATACCTGCTCGAGCGCATTGGCGAGCGTTACGGCGTCTCCGTCAATCTGGAGCCAAAGCCCATCAAGGGCGACTGGAATGGCTCCGGCATGCACGCCAACTTCTCCAACGGAGCCATGCGCGATCAGGGCGGCGAGCCTCTCATGAACAAGATTTGTGAGGAATTCGGCAAGAATATTTCAGAGCACATCGACGTGTACGGCGCCGACAATGACCAACGCCTCACCGGTCTTCATGAAACCCAAGCGATCGACCAGTTCTCCTACGGAGTTTCCGACCGTGGCGCCTCCATCCGCGTCCCAATTGGCACTGTCGATAATGACTGGAAAGGGCGCTTGGAAGACCGTCGCCCAGCGTCCAACGGCGACCCGTACAAAATCGCGGCCGCCATCATCAAGACCACCAAAAAGGCGCTTGCTTAAACCCGGCCTCTACCCCATTAAATCAAAGACCGGCGATAAACCGCCGGTCTTTTTTTGGCCAAGCGCTGGAGCAAACCGTGTGCACTCCCCAACCCCGCAAGCGCTTGCTCAAGGGCAACGAGATCAAGAGATCGAAACCATTTTCCTTGAACCCGTCTTCCCTGTTCGGCTGGAACTCAATGCACACCCGCACCGGGATAAACTGAATTTTTATGACACTGTTCTTTATTGCTATGCGAACGTCGAGTGCCATAGGATATTTTAGTGCATTAGGAGTGTGCCCCCTGAGGGTGCGGCAACCTAGCCTGAAGAAGCTAAATTACTTTAATCGACAGCCGGTAACTATTGTAAATGTGAAAATTTAAAAGAGGGATGAAGGTGATCGCTTCATAACAAGAATATGCAACATAATCTGATGTAAAAAGTTATCTGTTCTCTATCTTAAGCTCCGAAATCCTCACGGTTACTAAAGCGCGGTGTGCTTGCTCAATTGCCTTGTTGGGCCACGGTGCCAATCAGGCGCACTGCAATCACCACCGACAAAAGTAGTAGAAGAAGGCCGGATACGTGGGAAAACCGCACGAGAGTCCTGTCCGAGAACTGATTTCCCACCCGGGCACTTCCCAGCACGATCAGCATAAACCAGGCTGCAATGCCCAGGCCGGCACCAGCGGCACAGGCCATCCGGCTTTGCCAGGCGGCTTGCAACGTTCCGTTGGCCAGGAGCACGGCGGAAATCATAATCCAAAACAGGAGTACGTTGGGGTTCACCAGCACCCGAACGAAGCCGGTCCAAAATATCGTGTGAGGGTGCAGCCGCTGCTCGATCATCCGGGCACGCTTACCCTGCACGGTTACGGTGTCAGCCATCAGGTAGCGGATGCCAAAGACGGTCACCGCAAGGAAACTGATCAGCTCCACCGTCGCCCGGATAGTGGGATCCTCAAACAAACTCGCAAACCCGCCGAAGGCGATGACGCAGTAGATCATTTCCATCAGCAGCGCACCGAGCGCGATGGTGAGCGCCCGTGTCCGGCCGCTGTGGATGCCCACCTCCATGATGGCGACGTTGATCGGTCCCACCGGCACCGCGCACACAAACCCGGTCAACGCCCCTGCGCCAACGGCCACTGCATAGTCGACCGGAGTCATCTACGGGCGCCCCTCGGCCTATACATCATCAAAGTCTTCCTCAATTTCCCTCCTCAGCTTTCGTGACAACCGAGGTCGAACAAAACCGTAAACCAGATACGAAGTGAAGATCAGAGGTAGCACGATAGGCACGAGGTATTTCCACAAAAAAACGAAACATGCAATCACTACCACAGCGACCACAAACTTCGTAAACGGTCTGCGCGACCGGAAATCCAGTTTTTTGAATGACGGATACTTGACCTCACTGACCATCATCACAGAGAGAAACACCAGCACCGCTAGCAGCACCCATCGCCACGAGCTGGTGGGCAAATTTTTCTCCTCCAGCCAGACGAGAAACATCGTCAATGAAGCCACCATCGCCGCTGAAGCCGGAATGGGGAACCCTAGGAACTCCCGACTGTTCCCGGAGTCGGGCATCGCTGAGAGGCAGTTGTAACGGGCCAAACGCAGCGCGCCGCACAACAGATAGACCGATGCCACCACAAGGCCAAGCCGCTCAAGTTCAACGTCAAAGTCGTGCAGAATCACCCTCTGCATCAGGAACGCCGGCGCCGCTCCAAACGAAATGATATCCGCCAGCGAATCGAACTGAAGCCCGAACGGGCTCTCCTTGCCAATCAATCGCGCGATTCTGCCATCCAGTCCGTCGAATACAAACGCCCCCAGAATCAGCCAAAGAGCGTTCTTAATTTTTTCGACGTCCGCGTCACTGAAAACCGGTCCCTCCGGAACCACCTGCACGATGAACGTCAGTGCAAGGAACCCGCACAACAGGTTGCCCGCAGTCATCAGGTTGGGCAGGAAATAAATGTGCAACCTCTCCACGTTGGCGGGCTGGCTTGGCTCTCGCTGTCGAGTTTCGTCACTCACGTTGCTGCGATCGCGTCACCGGCGTGCACGCGATCCTTCCAGACATAACGGAACATCAGCGTCCGCAGCGCGGCGGTCAATGGAATGGCCAGCACGCCGCCAATGACCCCTCCCAACAGCGTAGTGCCCACCATCACGGCAACGATGATCGTCAGCGGATGTAGTCCCACCCTGTCGCCGATGATTTTCGGCGAAATGAATAGCCCCTCCATCGCCTGCACGGCAGCAAACCAAACAAGAATGAGAACCGGCTTGAGCCAGCCGTCTTCCGGCACAAACTGGATCATCGCCAGTACGAATACCGGGATGATGCTCAACGCCACGCCAAGGTATGGGATGATGCTCAACAGGCCGGCAATGACACCCAGCAGAATCGCGTACTTCAGGCCAATCGCGAAAAAGCCGGCCGTGAGCAGGGCGCCCACGCACATGGCCACCAGCACTTGGCTCCGGAAAAAGACGACCAGGCAGTCGTTGATCGAACGCAGCACGAACACGATCTCCTCCTTGACCCACGAGTCGCGCACCGGGAGATAATCCGTCCAGTTTCGGTTGATGCCCCGCTTCTCGAGTAGAAAATAAAACACATACACCGGCACCAGCGCCAAGCCGGCGAGGAAGCCAAAGAGCGACGTGATTTTCTTCAACTGCTCCAGCAGCCAGGTGGAAACCTCTGAAACGGTGTTGACAGCGAACTTGGACGCTTTCTCGATCAGCTCCTCGTTGACGAAGCCTATTTTCTTCACTCTCTCCCGCATCGCCTCGAACCAATCCGGCTTGGCTAGCGCGTTGGTGGAAGTCGTTTGAGAATCGCCCGGCTCGTTCGAGGCCGGGCCGGTGCCAACCCTAGCCTGAAACGTCTTGACGATCTTCGGTAACTCGCTCGTGAGCTTGGTTGTTTGCTCGATCAGCGGAGGAACCACCGACGCCACCATTCCCCCCACCAGCAGCAGCGCGATAATGAACACCAGAATGATCGAGTTCTGTCGCCTGAAACCGTGTTTTTTTTGAAACCAATCGACCACCGGATCGAGCAAATACGCGATTACGCCGGCAATAGCCAAGGGGAGCAACACCGAGGAAATCATGCTGGCTAGCTTCGCCATTCCTAGTACCAAACCCCCAGTCAAACCAATCAGTATGCCAATCGCGAGCGCCGTCACCGACGCCCAAAGTAACTTGGCCTGCTTCTCGGTTGGAGGGGGGTACGCCATAATTTTTTATTCCAATCCAAGTTCGACTGCCCGCTCTGTCGCTGCTCGCACGGCGTTGATGAGTGCGCTGCGCAAGCCGCCCTCCTCCAGTTCGTGAACTCCCTCGATCGTCGTGCCGCCCGGGCTGCAAACCATGTCCTTGAGTTCGCCGGGGTGCTTGCCTGTCTCGAGTACCATCTTCGCCGCCCCCAGCATCGTCTGTGCTGCCAAACGGGTGGAGATGCCCCGGGGTAAACCCGCCGCCACGCCGCCATCGCTCAGTGCCTCGATGATCATGTACCCGTATGCAGGGCCGCTACCGCTCAACCCAGTCACGGCGTCGATCAACCCCTCCTTCACCTCGTAAGCCACGCCGACAGCGGACAACAACCGCTTAACCAACTCGCCGTCCTCGGCTGTCGCCGATTGACCAAGCGCATAGCCACAAGCGCCCCCGCCCACCAGCGCTGGCGTGTTGGGCATGACGCGAACCACCCGCGCCCGCCCGCCGCAAGCTGCATCGAGCTTGGCCAGGGGCACTCCCGCCAGGATTGAAATCACGAGATGACTTTCATCGAACTGGTCGCGCACCGCCTCCGTCGCCTCGTCGAGTTGATGCGGCTTGAACGCCAAAAAAACGACCTTGGCCTTCGTCAGAGCTTCGGCATTCGAGTCGGTCGTCTCGCAACCAATCTCTTGGCCAAACGCCTCGCGGCCGGCCGAAACCGGATCGCTGCCAATAAGGCTTTCCGGCGAAACTATACCGGCGTTGACGAAGCCCTTCGCCAGGGCCGCCGCCATTTTTCCAGCGCCAATGAACCCGATGGTAAGTTTTTCAGTCACGCGTATTGAGTATCAAACAGCATCCCCGTCGTAAAGCCAATTTGGCCCACCGCGTTACAGCAACATCTTGGCTTTCAGCCCGGACACCCTATCGGCGAACCGCTTGGCCAGGAGCTCAAGTTCCTCCCAGTTTTCGCCGGCGATGATCTCTTTTTTCAACAGGGCCGAGCCTGTGCCCAGCGCCGCCGAGCCTGCCGCAAGGTATGCTTCCATCGTGTCGAGATTCACCCCGCCTGTGGGGACGATTTTCAGGTGAGGCAGCGGCGCGAGTAGCGACCTGATATAGCTTGGGCCAAGCGTGTCGGCCGGGAAAATCTTGACGAAGTCCGAGCCGGCCTCGTGTGCGGCCTGTGCCTCGGTCGGCGTATAGGCACCCAGCATCACCGGCCGGTCTAGCGCGTGCGCCGCCGCGACAAGTGACGGCCGGGTAATCGGGCTGATGACGTACTTCGCCCCAGCATCGATCGCCGCCCGGCACGTGTCGTCGTCGATTACCGTGCCGACTCCGAGCAAAATTTTGTCGCCGAGTTCGCGGTCAATCGTCCGTACCGCCTCGAGCGCATTGGGTATGCTCATCGTCAACTCCACCGCCCGGATACCTCCCGCAACAAGCGCCTTGGCCAACGGCAGCGTCAACTCTGGCCGCGGCACGCGCACGATCGCCACCAGTCCCTCGGCCTCAATCCCCGAGACAATCTTCTCCCGCTCGCTCACTTCGCTTTCTTAAACCATTTGGAGTCGGGCTTGACGTTGTGCTTCACCGACTCAAGCCGAATCGTAAACCCAGCGGATGCCGGCTCCTCCAGTTCCAGAGTGTGCGGGATCTGCACTCCGTCCACAGCCTTGTAGCCTCGAAAAAGCACCCTCGTTTTAACCTCCTGCCCCTGCATCTCAGCGGTGGAGGCAACACCGGCAACCAATCCCGTCACGGCATCAAAATAAAACGTGTCGGCATCCCCTTTCTTCGGCGTCATCCTGACAGCAAAGACTTTTTTACCGTCTACCTTCTCCACGCCCTGCAACTTAATCGTGGAATAGTTTTTTTTGAAATTCAGGTAAGCGTAAAAATCAGCGTCAATTTTTTTGTTGGCCAATTCACGCTCCTTTTTTTCGGTCACCGTCCCATCGGGCGTTTCCGTCCAGCCCTTGCTTCCGGCGAACACGTCGCGAATCGTCCCCAACTCCTCAATCGTCAATTCCATCATTTCCTTATTGGGCACCGTCTGCCGCATGATGACAGGGAACTCCGCACCGAATACGGCCAACTCGATCTTCCCCCGAGCCACGCGATTCTTCAGTTTGCGCATGGCCTTCTCGCCTCCGAGCGCCTCGACGTTCCGCTTGATAATATCGTCCACCGACGGCAGATTGGCCGCTTCCTCAGCCAAGCCGACACAAACCCAGGCGGCAATACCCGCGGCCAAACCTACGCAATGCTTGACTATGATATTCATTTGGGCAGGGACAGTCTGGAGTTTGTCTATCGATTTGGCAATGAAGTTCGCGCTTGTAAGCCGCCCCAATAAAGGGTAGCAAATCCGGGCCGGGATACGGTGTTGGGCGCATATCATGGAGCTGGCTGATTTTCTCACCAAAGAGCAGGTTGTAACGGATCTGAAAGCCTCTGATCGCTGGGAAGCAATCGAGGAACTGATCGATTTACTGGTCGACAAGGGACGTATCAAGTCCGAACACCGCGAGGCCATCGTCTCTGTCGTCAAGAAACGCGAGACCTCAATGAGCACTGGCATCGGGTTCGGTATCGGCATACCGCATGCCTCGACCGACCTGATCGACGACGTCACCGGCGCTTTCGGACGCAGCAAGGCGGGTGTCAACTTCGACGCGCTCGACAACCAGCCAGTCAATCTCGTGATGCTTTTCCTCGTGCCACAGGGTCAGTTCCAAAAACACCTCCATACGCTGGCCAAGATCGCGAAGGTGCTGCACAAGAATGAATTCCGCAAGTCCCTCGAGGATGCTGGCGACGCCGCGGAGATGTACCAGATCATCCGCACCTCGCAGGAGGGCTGAGCCGGCAATAATTTTCCTTTCGCCCAAGCCTGCATCCCGCTTGGCCAAGCGACTCCAACCGTGATTCATCTCGTCTTACAGGAAAAACTGCAGCAAACCGTCCTCGCGCTCATGCCCGATGCCGACGTCTCAAGCGTCCTCGTCCGCCCCTGTCCCGAACCGAAGTTTGGCGACTATCAATCCAACGCTCTCATGGGCTTGGCCAAGCGCAACCAACTCAACCCTCGTGAACTCGCCGCCCAAGTCGTCGATCAACTCGACGTCGATGACTACTGCGAACCGATTAAGATCGCCGGGCCAGGTTTTCTCAATTTCCGGCTCAAGACCGAAGCCCTCTCCGATGCCCTCGTCGGCGCGGCCAAAGGAGAGCATCTTTTTTACCGTACCGCCACTGACCCTCGCACCATCGTTATCGACTACTCGTCGCCCAATGTGGCCAAGCCGATGCACGTTGGTCACATACGCTCGACCATTCTCGGCAGCACCTTGGCCAAAGCGTTCCGACTGCTCGGCCACAGCGTAGTGACCGACAATCACATCGGCGACTGGGGCACGCAGTTTGGCAAACTGCTCGTCGGCTGGAAGGAATACCTCGACCGGGACGCGCTTGGCAGGGACGCCCTCGCCGAGATGGAGCGCCTCTACAAGCTCATCAACTCCGCTTGCGAACTAGACGAGATCGTACTCATCCGCGCACGGAGCGAGCTCGTTAAGCTGCAAAGCGGCGACATAGAAAATCTGGCCATTTGGAATGAAATGATTGAGTTGTCCCGGCATCAGTTTGACGAGATTTACGGCCGCCTCGGTGTCGATTTTGACGAGACGCTCGGCGAGAGTTTTTACAACGACCGCCTCAAGGGCGTCGTCGACGAACTCGTCACTCAAGGCATAGCGGAGGAAAGCGACGGCGCGCAGGTCGTCTTTTTTAATCATCACAAGTCGCTCAAGAAACATCCGGCCATCGTCCAGAAAAGCGACGGCGCAGCTAACTACACCACGACCGACCTCGCGACGCTCGAGCACCGTAAAAAAAGCTGGCAGCCGAGCGAAGTCATTTACGTCACCGACGGCCGGCAGCAACTACACTTCCAGCAACTCTTCGAGCTGTATAACCGCTGGAAACCGGGTCACGGCATGAAGCTCAACCACGTCTGGTTCGGCGCGATCCTCGGAGAGGATGGCAAGCCTTTCAAGACGCGTAGCGGCGAAATCATCCGCCTCTCCGGTTTGCTCAACGAGGCCGAGCAACGCGCCTTCGACGCCGTGAGCGAAAAAAACCCCAACCTCCCCGAGGAGGAGCGACGCCATATCGCCTGCGTTGTCGGCATCGGAGCAATCAAGTACGCCGACCTCTCCGGCAACCGACAGAGCGACTACGTGTTCAACTGGGACACCATGCTCGCACTCGTCGGCAATACCGCGCCATACCTGCTCTACGCCTTCACGCGCATCCGCAGCATCTTCCGAAAGCTTGGCGACGAGTCGCTGACACGCCCTGAGTCGTTTGCGCTTGCCCAGGCGGAGGAACTCACGCTGGCCAAGCACCTGTTGAGGTTTGGCCTCGTGCTCGAATTGGTCATCGACGAGTGCCGCCCGAACTACCTCTGTAACTACCTCTACGAACTGGCGGGGCACTTCGCCTCGTTTTACGAAAACTGCCCCGTACTCCAGGCCGAGGGCGACATCCGCATGCAACGACTAGCCCTCTGCGATCTCGCCGGCAAAGTGCTAAATACCGGCCTCGAAACGCTTGGCCTCGAGACCACTGAGCGTATGTGAACTGTGGCCGCGCGGAGCAACAAGTCGGCCGACTCACGCTGGATCACCGTCGAAGGCGCGCGCGAACACAACCTCCGCAACCTTTCCGTCCGCATCCCACGCAACAAGCTTGTCGTCGTCACCGGCGTCAGCGGTTCCGGCAAAAGCACGCTCGCTTTTGACATTCTTTTTTCTGAAGGCCAGCGCCGGTTTCTCGACTCGCTCAATGCCTACGCCCGGCAGTTCGTCGAGCAAATGCCCCGGCCCGATGTCGACGCCGTCCACGGCCTACCCCCCACCGTCAGCATCGAGCAACGCATCTCGCGCGGCGGCGGCAAAAGCACTGTCGCCACAGTCACCGAGATTTATCATTTTATCCGGCTGCTCTTCACCAAGCTCGGTGTCATCCACTGTCCTGACTGCCAGTTACCGGTGCAGGCACAGACGCTCGACTCGCTCGTCAGCAGTTTAAAAGCTCAAGCAAAAAAACGCGGTGACCTACTGCTTCTCGCCCCGCGCATTCGCAACCGAAAAGGCTTCCACACCGACGTCGGCGAATGGGCAGCGCGGCACGGCTACGAACAGGTTCGCGCCGACGGCAAATTTCACCCCACTGCCGAGCCGCTGCGGCTCGACCGCTACAGCGAGCACGACGTCGAGGTGGTCGTCGGCCGGCTCAAAAAAAACGGCTCAAAAAACGCCGCTGATCTGATCGCCGAATGCCTCGCCGTTGGCCAAGGTACACTCTTCGCCGTCGATGACTCCGGCAGCGAGACCGTTAACTCGACGAGTAACGCGTGCAGCGGCTGCGGCCGGTCGTTCGCGCCGCTCGACCCGAAAGATTTCAGCTACAACTCCGCCCGAGGCTGGTGCCCCACCTGCCGGGGTTTTGGCGAAACTTTTTACATTCCCGACATCGAGCGTGGTGACGCGCAGGAAGCAGTCGAGGAAACATGGTTCGGCTGGCAGGAAGAGAGCCGCGAATTGTGCACCGACTGCAACGGCGCGCGGCTTGCCTCGCTCGCCCGAGCCGTCCGACTGCCACTGCCGTGCTTAGCCAAGCGCAACTTTGCCGACGAGCCGACCATCGACGCCTTCGCCCAAGCCAGCGTCGAGACGGCGGACGAGTTGTTCGCAGCGCTCAAATGGCGCGGGCGCGGCGCGGAGATCGCCCGCGACATCCTGCCGGAGATCGGTTCACGGCTGAGTTTCCTTCGAGAAGTCGGCCTCGATTACTTGCAACTTGGCCGGGCAGTCACCACCCTGAGTGGTGGCGAGGCCCAGCGCATCCGCCTGGCCGCGCAGCTTGGCTCAAACCTGAGCGGCGTTCTATATGTGCTCGATGAGCCGACGATCGGCCTGCACCCACGCGACAACCAGCAACTGCTCGGCGCGCTCGAGCAACTCCGATCGCGCGGTAACTCAGTCGTCGTCGTCGAACACGACGAAGACACGATGGCACGCGCCGATTACATCATCGACCTTGGCCCAGGCGCTGGCGTGGAGGGCGGCCTGGTCGTCGCAGCCGGTTCGCTCAAACAGATTTTAAGAAACAAAAAATCGCTGACCGGTATCGAGTTGTCCCGTCAACACTCCTGCGGCCAGACGCTTGGCCAAGCGCGCCCCACTGCCCCACCCTTGACCAGGCGCGGAGCCAGCCAGAAAAACAAAACCTCGTCCCTCATCTTCCGCGGATTGCATAAAAACAATTTGAAGAACGTCTCCGTCGCGGTGCCGCTTGGCCGGTTCACAGTCGTTACCGGCGTGAGCGGCTCCGGCAAAAGCACGCTCGTACGCGAGTGTATCCTGCCCATCATACGGACCGCTCTGAAAGCCAGGCGCAAAAAAACAATTGAGGGCATCGAACAGATCAAAGCCGTGCACGAAGTCGACCAGTCGCCGATCGGCCGTACGCCACGCTCTGTGCCGGCGACATACGTTGGTTTTTTCGACACCATCCGCCAACTGTTCGCGCAGGTGCCAGAGTCTCGGATACGTGGCTTTGGCCCGGCACGGTTTTCGTTCAACAGCCCGCAAGGCCGCTGCCCCGAGTGCAAGGGAGCGGGCATCGTGAAACTTGAGATGAACTTCCTGCCACCCTCTTTCATGACGTGCGACACCTGCGAGGGCAGCCGCTACAGCCCAGAGGTGCTGGACATCGTTTACAACGGCAAAACAATCGCCAATGTCCTCGAGTTAAGCGTCAGCGAGGCCGCCGATTTTTTCGGGGCTGTGCCAAAGATTTTCCGACCCCTAAAGGCGCTCCGCGACACCGGTCTTGGTTACCTCAAATTGGGCCAGACCAGCCCAACGCTTAGCGGCGGCGAAGCCCAACGCATCAAACTAGTCACCCACCTACTAAGCGGCCTCAGCGACAACCCAGCCCGGCTCAAGTCCGACTCGAAAAAGAATCTGTTCCTCCTCGAGGAGCCAACGATCGGCCTGCACATGGCGGATGTAAGGCGCTTGGTTGGGGTGCTGCAACGCCTGGTGGAGGGCGGCCACACGGTGCTGGTCATAGAGCACAACCTCGACTTGATCGCCGCCGCCGACTGGGTCATCGACCTCGGCTTAGAAGGCGGCGAAGGCGGCGGGGAAATCATCGCTCAAGGCCCCCCAGCCAAAATCGCCCAATCCAAAAAATCGCACACCGGTCAGTTCCTAAAAAGGTTTTTCGGCTAGGGCAACGCCTGTACGCGGTAAAATTGAAACGCCTCCCGCTCGTTTGGATCGGTGAAAAATGTGAATGATCGGCGGGCTGTCACCGGGACGCCAGTTTTGCGCCACTTGGCCAGGGCGGCGTCGGGCTTGCTCCAAACTTGGTAGCGCTTCCCGGGCACGCTGCTCCACTGGATGGTTGTGCCTTGTTCGTCAACTGTGATGCTACCGATTTCGAGCAGCGGGAACGAGCCGGCGGCCGTCGGGTTTTTCCCGGTCATATACTCCTCGCGATTGGTGTAGCCGTCGGCGTCGGCGTCGGCGTCGGCGTGCGCCTCAACGCTAGAAAAAACAGCGAACTGTTCCCGTTGCCAGCGGTCGTCCAAGCCATCGAAATTATGATCTTCCTCGCCGGAGAGAATCTCGGCGAAGCCGTTGAGGTACGCCTCGTCATTTCCTCTTTGAACGAACAGGCTTCGCACCCCTGGCACGGTGTTTTTCGCCACGGTCACTTCCACCGAAATCAGGTTGAAGCCGTCAAATGCGTTCGGATCGTATGTCGTTTTTCCGTAAACCACTCCGTCGCCGGTGAGTCGTAACGTCGCTCCACTCGTTGGCAACGTTGGCGAATAGACGCCGATCATCTGTTTTTTGCCGGTGCGCCCGATCGCGATCGGCTCGAACGCCAACTCGAGCAGATTCTGCTTCGTCGTCGGTGGTCTCACTGCGGAGATGTAAAACGGCGCTTTGCCATTTTTGACCGCAAAATCCAGCGTCACTGTTTTGCCAACGCCCAAGGACACCTGCTTATAACCAGTTGTCCGGAAATTCGTCTCGGCGCCCTGATGCTCGATCGAAATGTCGATGCCGCGAACTAGCGGCTGAGGCAGGGTATCCGGCGAATGCAAAGGGGCCACGCGCAGTCGGTACGTCGCAGCAGGCAGCGAGGACATCTCGTACCGTCCGTCTTTCGCGCTGACCGTCGACTGGATGATGTTGCCGTGGACATCCTCGGCCAACACCACCGCACCGAAGACTAAGCCGCGCTCCATCGTCACTTTGCCGGCGATCGACCCGAGTTTGGCCAAGGCATCTGGTTTTCCGTACAGCGTCTGCGTGGCTGCAATCTCGTCACGCAGCAACCCGACTGCTAGGCCCACACCAGCGCCAGTTCGCGAAAACATCGTTGCCGCCCCCAGCGGCGAATGCTGCAAGCCGATGAAGTGGCCGAACTCATGCAATGCAACCGCCTCGACAAAGTTGTCAGCGGAGAACGAGTTGTTGTAGTCGGCGAACCATCGGTGATCGACGCCGTTAAAGACCATGTCCGCCTCGACGATCGTGTGATCATCGAAATACATCGGGAACGTCACCGCCAACGCGCCGCTGATCTCCATCCGCTCGTTGTTGACCCACACGGCACCGTTCTCAGCTGCTTTCTTCACCCAGTAAACGACGTTCGTATTGTCCTCGCCGTTGACATCCACGCCGGGTGGCACCAGCCCGCCTTCCTCGAATTTAAGGATCGTCTCTGGCACCGACTGCCATTGGCCAATCGCGGCCCGGATGCCATTCAACTCCGCTTCGGCATTTTTCGCCGACCACGCATCCCTGGACAAATAGTAGCGGATCGCCCTTGTGTCCCGGTTCACCACATTCGGATGCACAAGCGGATCTAAGTCATCGAGCCGCCAACGCAGGGGCTGGCCGTCGTCGTTTTTGAACAGGACGAATGCCGTGGCGGCATGGGCCAAGCCAATTGCTATGGCGATTGCCAGCCAGCGACTCACTTCGCCGCCCTCCTCACCCGCCGCTTCAACTCGGCCAATGTCAGCGGCTTTGACTGGCCAAGCGCGCGCTTCACCACCGCGCGCGGGTCGTCCCGCTTGGCCAAGCCGTGAAACGGATTCCGCACCGTAGCCAAGCCGGTCTCAGGCTGCCTGGCGATATCAAACTTGCCTTGGTTCAGCCCAAGCGTCACCGCCTCGTCGCGGCTGTTGAACACCACAAACACAACCACCTCCGCCCCAATCCGGTACGTCGGCTGGATCGGCGAGCGGGCAATCCGCCGCCCCAGAACGCCGCCGCCCTGGACAATTACCAGCGTCCCGCCGCGTTGCCGGCTGTTCATCTGCTCGATGATCTGCAGATGCACCGTAGTGAAAAT
Source organism: Verrucomicrobia bacterium UBA673 (assembly GCA_002299785.1). Classification (GTDB taxonomy): domain Bacteria; phylum Verrucomicrobiota; class Verrucomicrobiia; order Limisphaerales; family UBA1096; genus UBA1096. Next base: position 33,549 of record DBNL01000101.1, on the reverse strand, counting down.
CCGGCCTTCGTCGTCTCGTTGGCAAGACATGCGGACGACCGTGCCATGCACCACTGCGTCAGCCTTGGCCGCCAGCGTCTCGATCGCCAGCGGCACCTGGCTCGCCGCTTGGCCAAGCGTGGCACCGGCTAACAGGGCTGTGAGTAATCCAAAAGACCTCCCTTTCATGCTGCCACGAAGGTTGCTCGCTTAGCCCGGAAAACTCAATCAGACGTTTTATGCTGGGCAACTAAGGCAAATTCATCGAAGCATGCGCACCGCATGATGTATTTTTTATCAAAAATGGTGAATCAATTCTTAAACCCTATCAGTTTGATTTGGCTGGTATTGCTTATTGCCTGCGTTCGTGCCGTGATCAAAAAAGAGAAGCGACAGGCACTTTTCAACGGTAGCCTGGCCCTGTTCATCACCCTCGTCGGCAGCACGAAACTCCCCGCTTACCTCCTCTCCACACTTGAAAGACCCTACGCAATCGAGGATTTTAACTCCCTCCCCGAGTGCGACGCCGTTGTCTTGCTGGGCGGTTCACATGAATTTTCAAATTATGGCGTTAACTCAATTGAATTCAGCACAGCGACCGATAGAATAATCACTGCTGCTGAACTCGTCCGATTAAAAAAAGGTAAAGCGTTGGTGATCGGTGGCGGTAAATACTCCTCATCTGGGCAAACAGGATTGCATGGGCAACTAATCGCCGAATGGCTGGAATCTTGGAAACCGTTCGATTCACCCATTCACGTATTGGATTACTCCAGTAACACCAAAGATGAAGCTGATCATACAAAAGTATTGGCAGAAAAGAATGGATGGAAAAAAATCATACTTGTGACTTCCGCTAACCATATGAGAAGAGCTGAAGCACTATTCAAAAAAACAGGATTGGAGGTGGTTGCTGTCGGGTCAGATTTCGAGGGACTAAGCTCGCTCGAGGCAGATTTTAGAATATATAGCATAGTTCCCGGCTTAGGTGGTTTTCAGGCACTTAGTTTTTATCTGCACGAGCAGGTCGGGTGGCTCTACTACAAGCTGCGGGGTTGGGTTTAGGCCAAGCGCTGTCGTATATGTTAAGATGTACGATTCATCTATCTCATCAGCCCTCTCCTTGGGAAAGGAAGCTAAAAGCGTGAAGCGCCCGCGTGCCGCCTTGGGCACGGGAGAGCAGGTTCCATTTTCCCAATATTAGTTAATTTGGGACGAGGTCAAATCCTTCCCTCCCGGTAGAATTAGCGGCGTTTTCGGCGGCCGCCGCCTTTGCGGGAGGACATTCCGAAGGAGTAGCCGCGACCTACTGAGCCACCCCGGAAACGTGGCGGCGATGCATGCTTACCGTCGTCGAACAGTGAAGTGTACTTGTAATCAAAGCCCTCCATTTTTTCCCGGTTGATTTTCTTGCCGATGAACCGCTCGATCGCCTCCATGTGTTGGCGATCCTCAGCCACCATCATAGTGAAAGCGTCCCCAGATGCAGCCGCGCGGCCAGTTCGGCCAATACGATGCACGTAATCCTCAGGATGCTGTGGCACGTCGAAATTAACGACGTGACTGACGTTGGCGACGTCGAGTCCGCGCGAGGCGATGTCGGTAGCGACCAGCACCCCATACTTACCGTCCCTAAAACCATTGAGCGAGCGTTCTCTCTCGGCCTGGGTTCGGTTTGAATGAAGGATTGCCACGGAGTGATTCTCTCGTTTCAGCAGGCTGCCCAACCTGTCGGCGCCCACCTTCGTTCGGCAAAAAACGATCACTGAATCGTAGTTAACCTTATCTAGCAGCGCGAGTACGAGGTCGTTTTTCTGGTCGAATGCGACCGGATAAACAGCGTGCGAAACTGTTTCAGCGACCGATCGGCGCATCCCGATTTCCACCGTCTCCGGATCGGTCATCGCCCACTGGATGATCGTCTCGATGATCGGAGGGATGGTCGCTGAGAAAAGGGAAGTGTGCCTTTTCTCTGGGCATTGCTGGATGATTTTCTTGACGTCCGGCATGAAGCCCATGTCGAGCATCCGATCGGCCTCGTCGAGCACGAGGTAATCGATGTTTTTCAGTGTCAAATTTTTCTGAGAGACGTGATCGAGCAAACGCCCGGGCGTGGCGACGATGATGTCAGTTCCTCGTTCCAGTTCCTCGTTCTGCTTGCCGTACTTCACGCCGCCGTAAAGAACGGTTGTTCGCAGATCGGAGTACCGCGAAAAATCCCGAAACGCCGTCTCGACCTGCGAAGCCAGCTCGCGGGTCGGCTCGACGATTAATGCGCGCGGGTTGCTCTGCGGTTTATCGAGCTTCGTGAGGATCGGCAGGCCGAACGCCGCAGTCTTGCCTGTGCCGGTTTGGGCGCTGCCAATCAAGTCGCGGCCCTCGAGAAACAGCGGGATGCCCCGGAGCTGAATCGGCGTCGGATCTTCGTAACCCATCGCGCGAATCCCCTTGAGAATGTTGTCGGAAAGCCCCAGTGAACTGAAAGACATGGCCGCTGGGTGTAACAGAAACGCAGCCGATGAGAAATCCAAATCGACGATCGCGCTTGGCCAAGCGCTTGGCCAAGGCTAAAACGCCTGCGTGGAAATTGCTCAGGATCACAACCGCCGCGTCTGGGACGAGCGCGCCCGCCGAGGCCTCCTGCACACTCGCACCGCCCGCGACGACGAGTTCGAGGACCCGCTAAAAGCCATCAACGGTCGGGGCTGGCTCGACGGCGGGCTCGACGGCAAATACGTCCTCTGCCTAGCCGGCGGCGGCGGGTTACAGGCGCCGCTCTACGCTGCCGCCGGGGCCAAGGTCACGGTGGTGGACATCAGTCCGGAGATGCTCGAGCAGGATCAACGCGTCGCCCGCGAGCGCGCCCTTGAGTTACAGACCATCGCCGCGTCGATGGACGATCTCCCGATGTTGGCCGGTGCGTCGTTCGACATCGTCACCCAGCCAGTCAGCACATGCTACGTGCCGAACCTCGCTAAGGTTTACGATGAGATCGCCCGCGTGCTGCGAGTAGGCGGACAGTACCTCAGCCAGCACAAACAGCCGGCCAATCTCCAGGCCGCGGCTACGCCCTTCCCCAGCGGCTACGCCGTCACCGAGAATTATTATGCCAAGGGGCCGATGCCACCGATGCACGGTGAGTTCGAGCACCGGGAAAAAGGCGCGCTCGAGTTCGTGCATCGCTGGGAGGAAATTGTCGGCGGACTGTGCCGTAGCGGCTTCGTCATAGAGGATCTCGCCGAGCCAAAGCACGGCGATCCCGCCGCCGAACCGGGAACATTTCGGCACCGCAGCCAATACATCCCGCCATACGTCGCCATCAAAGCGCGGCGCATCGCCACACCGCCGCTTGGCCAAGCGGCGACGGCTAGCATCGTCATTCTGTGAATCTGCTTGAGCCTCACCGCCGGCCAACGGTAGCTTGTCCCCCATGTTTTTTCGCATAGCACTGATCGTCGCCACCGGCATTCTCGCCGCCTGTTCCACCTCAAAAACAAGAGACACAACCAAGGCCGAGTTCTCCGGCGACTGGGCGGAGTTCGAGCGCTTGGCCAAGCGCAATCGTACGCACGTCGCGCTGCCACCGTTTGAGACCACGCCGCAGGCCTCGCTCGACGCCGTCACCGCAGCGATCGTAGTAGCCAACGAACGGCTCGATGACATTGGCAAAATCAAGCCGAGCGAGGCGACCTTCGACAACACGATCGGAGCGCTCGACGACTTGGCGTTTGACCTGTCGCTCGTGGCCAACCGCACTTACATGCTAAAGGAAACCAGCGAAAATGCCGAGCACCGCGCCCAAGCCACAGAGGCTATCACGCAGTTCGACGAGTGGGCAGTTGGCCTCGACTATCGCGAGGATGTTTATCGCGTGGTCAAGGCGTACGCCGACTCGAAACCTAGATTGAGCGGCGAGCCCAAGCGACTGCTCGAGCAGACACTGCGCGACTACCGACGGGCCGGTCTGCACCTGGCCAAGGCCGAGCGCGGCGAGGTCGAACAGCTCCGCAAGCAGCTCTCCGCCACGACCACCGAGTTCCGAACCAACATCACCAACGCGAAGAAGGAACTGAAATTCACGAAAGCGCAGCTCGAAGGGTTGCCGGAGAATTTCCTTGAACAGGTCAAGACCGGCGACGACGAGTACACTCTTCAGGCCAATGTGACGTTTCACTACCTCAACGTCATGCGCAGCGCCAAACTGGAGGTAACACGCAAACGTATCTCCGGCGAGCGGAAGCGACTTGCCCGCGAAAAAAACATCCCGCTGCTAAAAACCGTCCTGCAACTCCGTGCCAACATCGCTGACAAGCTCGGCTACAAGACGTGGGCCGACTACAAGTGCGAAGTCAAGATGGCCGGCGACGGTACCACGGCGCGCGAGTTTTTGATGAACCTCAAGCGCGGCCTCGAGCCAAAGTGGCAGGCCGAGCTCGCGCAGTTCAACACGCTGAAACGACGCGAGACCGGCGACCCCGACGCCACCCTTAAAATGTGGGATGCCTTCTACTACATGAACATGCTGAAAAAGGAAAAGTACTCCGTGGACACCGAGCAACTTCGCGTGTTTTTCCCATACGAACAGACGCTACACGGCATGTTCCGCGTGTACGAGCGCATATTCGGCCTGAGGATCGTGGCGTCCACCGCGCCGTATAAATGGAACGATCAAGTGACGCTGCACCTCGTTTACGACGCAGCCACTGGGAATCCTCTCGGCGCGTTGTACCTCGACATGTTCCCACGCGACGGCAAGTACAACCACTTCGCGATGTTCCCGCTGATCTCCGGCAAACGGCTATCGGACGGCGTCTACCAGCGGCCCACCGTCGCACTGATCTGCAACTTCCCCACGCCGGGAAAAGACAAGCCATCGCTGCTCTCGCATGACAACGTCGAGACGCTCTTTCACGAGTTTGGCCACGCGTTGCACGGCATCCTGACGCAAACCAAGTACACCCGTTTCGCCGGCACAAGCGTGCCGCGCGACTTCGTCGAGGCCCCGTCGCAGATGCTCGAGAACTGGATTTGGGACAAAACCGTACTCGACTCGTTCGCCGCTGACTATCGAGACTCGTCGAAAAAAATCCCGGAAACCATCATTGCAAAACTAAAGGAAGCGAAGAAAGCCACGATCGCTCGGCACTATCGCGGCCAGCTTTCCTACGGGCTTGTTGACCTGACCCTACACTCACTGACGGTGGAGGAGGCGCGGATCGTCGAGCCGGTTGCGCTGTCCAACCAAATCACCGAGGAGGTCTATCTTAAGCCGCAGGATAACACATCGTTTGTCGGCTACTTCGGCCACCTCATGGGCTACGACGCGGGCTACTACGGCTACGCCTGGGCCGACTCGATCTCTGCTGACATGGCCACGGTTTTTGAAAGCGCTCCCGACCGCTACTTCGACAGCACAGCAGGGCAGCGACTGCGGCGGGAGATTTATGAAGTGGGCGACTCGCGCGACGTCAGCGAGTCGATCAAGGAATTCCTCGGCCGCCCCCGCTCCCTGAAACCGTTTCTGAAAGACCTCGGGATCTTGGACAAATAGCCCCTGGCCAAGGGGCTTAGCGGGTGGCTTTTTTAAGGGCGGTGACGACGGTTTCGGCGGTCAGCAACTCGGGAAGCATTTCGGGCTCCCTTGTTTTGTCAGGTGAGAAAACCAACACGAGCGGTACGCCCGCCCTACCCCGGTAGCGCAATTCCTCAGTGATGTAATCCGGCCGCCGCGTGTAGTCAGCCCGAAATGCCTTGAATTTTTTATCGGCCATTACAGCGCGTACTGAGTCGATATCTATGCTCGTTTTTTTGTTCCAAATACAGGTGGCACACCACTTGGCCGTAAAATCCACCAGCACCGGTTGACCAGCCTCACGCGCCTTGACCACCGCCTCCTGCGACCAGCGGTGCCAGCGGATTCCACCGGGGAAATCCTGAACCACGCCGGCTTTGGCCTCCGATGGGTCGGTCGGGGTGCGCCATTGCATTTGCCCCTCAAGACCGAACACGACCCCACCAAGCGCAAGCGCCCCAGCGATGCCCAGGGCCAAGCCGCGCCGCTTGATACCGCGCTGAAAAAACTCGCCGAAAACCCAGGCCGCCATGGCTATCACGGTCAGAAAAATACCGAACCACAAAACCCGGCCGCCGTAATATTCGATGCTCACAGTGAAAAGCCAAACGCCCGTGGCCAGCATTGGGAAGCCCATCGCAACCTTAAACTTCTCCATCCACGGCCCCGGCTTGGGCAGGAAATGCAGAAGCCTAGGATTCCAACTCAGCACCACATATGGAAACGCGAGGCCAAGCGCAACGGTGACAAACAGCAGCAGCACGATCACGGGATTAGTTTGTGTGAAGGCAAAGCCAAGCGCCGGTGCGAGGAATGGCGCTGTGCAGGGCGTCGCCAACACCGTAGCCAGAACACCATTGAAAAATGCGCCACCCGCACCCTCCCTCGTCACTACCGATCCGGCCGCAGCACCCACCGAACCCAGCGTTACCTCGAACAGCCCAAACAGATTCAATGCCACCAGCATGATGATAACGGTCAGCAAAACGACGAACTGCGGGTTGGACATCTGCATGCCCCAACTAGCCAGTTCACCCGCGCTTTTCACGCCGATCACTACGCCGGCCAGCACCAAGAACGAAACGACTACACCCGCGCCGTAGAGCATACCGAGCAACCGCACGCGCGCCGGCGACTCCTTGCTTTGGTTGACGAAGCCCATAATCTTCAGCGATATCACCGGCAGCACACACGGCATGACATTCAAAATCAGACCGCCAATGAACGCATACAGCAACATCCTCCAAAGCGGATTGCCGGCAGCAAAGGGCGGGGTCTGCGAAGCTGGCGTCCCGGGGTCACCCGATGAGATGGAATAGATAGGGAACTTGACCTCGAACGCTTCTGTCTTGTCGTGGTCTTTCAGGTTATGAACAGCCAAGCCGGCGAGCTCGCTTGGCCAGGCGCCTTCATACTTCGTCACCGTTTTTTTGATGCGAACCTTGGCTTCACCGGAGACGGTCACTTCGCTCTTCGGCGACACCTCGAACGATTCGGACGGCATCGAAAAGAAATCGGCATCGACTCCCGATCGGCCGGCGGCGAACTCGATTAGCAGTGTCCGTTCATCATCCCTAGCTTCGCCATCCCACCGGGCGCTAGCAGACAACTTGCCAACGGTTTCCGGCAGTTTCCGTTTTGCGGCATCAAACTTGGCGGCGGCAGCCGAACGCGCATTCGTCCCGGCGATCGTCAACGTTGCGCTCACCTGCTGGTCGCGCGGGATGCAGCTCTCCTTGCACTCAAGCCAACTGACGTTACCAGAGATTGTCGCTTGAACAGGCGCAGCGCCGGCAGCGATGACAAGTGGCACGAGCAGTATTGTTTTACCGTGGTAACCGTAGCCGACCGAACCAAGCGCGGTGAACTTTTCCGGCGTTGGCCACTGGATCGGCCCGGCGCTCACACCCTTGGGCAACTTCCACTCGACATCGGTCGCGATGCCGGCCTCGCCTGGGTTGATCCAATACGTGTGCCAACCATCGTCCATCGTCAACGCCAGTCCTGCCATAACCGTCGAACCCGGCTTGGCCGTATCGTGGGATAAAAGCAACTTGACCGTGGTCGCCGGCTTGGCAGCACCTGATTGGCCAACGCCGAACGGATCTTCAAACTGCGCGTTGAGGTTATCGACAAATGTCAGCAGAAAAATGAAACAGAGACGACAGGCTCTCATCGCGGTTTAGGATGCCACCCGGGCGACATTTGTTCAATGAACGAACTCCAGAAGGGGAGAAATCACACGATTTCTGTTGGGCACTTGGGGAGGGAATCGAGGAAAATTTGACCGTAACGCTTGGTCAGCACGCGGCTGTCGAGCACCACGACGATGCCCTCATCGCTCTTGGTGCGAATGAGCCGGCCAACACCCTGCCGGAATTTCAGCACAGCAACTGGTAGCGAAAACTCCATGAACGGGTTGCCATTGCGGGCCTCGATCGCCTCGATCTTCGCCTCGACCAGCGGATGATCCGGCACGGCGAACGGCAGTCGTGTGATGATGACATTGCGCAGCGCATCCCCCGGCACATCGACGCCCTGCCAAAAGCTGTCCGTACCGAACAATACCGAATGCTCGTCGCGCTTGAATCGCTCGAGCATGGTCGAGCGCGGCACGCCGGTGCCCTGAACCAAACAGTCCCAGCCGTGATCGGCGAAGAATCCCTCGAGTTCCTCCGCCACCTCGCGCATCAGCTTGAAGTTGGTGAATAGCACAAAAGCGCGGCCCTCGCTCAACTTGATAACATGGCGAAGCTGCCCGGCCAGAGCGTCGCGGAATTCAGGTTCGCGCGGGTCCGGCATTTTGCCGGCGATGAACAGTTTCATCTGCCGCTCGTAGTCGAAGGGCGATCCAACCTGCAGCTTTTTGACCTGCTCCGCACCAATTTGGCCGGCGAAATAGTCTAGTCCGTTTTTGTCGCTAGCACCGGCCTTAGCCGAGGTGGAATCGCTCAGGGCCAGCGTAGCGCTGGTCAGCACCACCGGCGAGTTACATCGGAACAACCGACGTCGCAGGTGTACCGCGACATCCACCGGCGCGGCGTTTAGCGACAGAATCGTTCCGGCCTTGCCTGACTTTTCCACCCAGTAAACGTGCTCCTCCGACTCCTGCGAGAGAAACAGCTTCACACCGTCGCGAAGCTCGCCAACACGCCGGTTGAACTCGGCCAACTCCTGCCCGGTGTCGGCGTCGTCGGTGCCATCTCGCGCCTGCACCAATGCCTCGCGCACGCGCTGAAGCGGCAACGTCAACGTATCGTCGATCAGGCCCGGGTTGCGCACGCGTAGTTCCTTCCACATGCGGTTTCTATTACCACCAAATTTGCTAGCCTTGGCCTGCCCCTCGTTGAGTTCGTCGCAGGCCACCTCGAGTTCACCGAAGAATTGCTCCATCGCCGCAGAGGCGTCCTCAACGTTCCGGGTTGCATTGGCCTCGCGAAGTAGCCCCAATAAACCTTTGCCGGTCTTGGGATTCCAGAGCCGCTGAAGATTGAACCGCACTTGGCCGCTCGAGACGCTCAAGCCCATGTGCCTTGAGGCGACCGAGCTTACATTGTGAGCCTCGTCGAGGATCACAAAATCGTTCTTAAACAGCACACCTGCGTCCTTGTTCGGTTCGTCGTCTTCGCGGCCGTCGTCGTCGAGCAAACTAAAAAACAGAGAGTGGTTCAGCACCAGCACATCGGCGGAAAGAATCCTGCTGCGCGCACGCTGGAAAAAACAGGTCTGTCCCATCTTGGCGATGTCAGAGCCGTGGCCGCAGAGTTTCGCCGAGCAAAGCCCGCGCTCGGAGTTGACTAGGTCCCATACCTTCGCGTCTGGCGTGATGTCGAAATCGGACAGGCTGCCGTCGGTTGTCTTCTTTGCCCACTCGGTGATGCGCTTGAGTTCCTCCATTTCGGTGGAGGTCAAAAGTGTCGTCGCCTGATGTCGCGCACGCTGGAGTCGCCGCGTGCATAGGTAGTTGCCCCTGCCCTTTAGCATTGTGAACGAAAACTCGACCGGCAAAACCTGTCTGAGCATCGGCAGATCCTTCTCGGTCAACTGCTCCTGCAAATTGATCGTGTGTGTGGAGATGACGGCTTTTTTATTTTGGCCAACCGCGTGAAGAATAGCCGGGATGAGATAGGCTAGGCTTTTACCAACGCCGGTGCCGGCCTCGACGATGAGATGCTCATTGCCCTTCAATGCCTTGGCCACAGCCACGGCCATCTGCTGTTGCTCGCGGCGGAACTCGAAATTCCTGGCCTTCGACAATAGGCCGCTGTCGGAAAAAAACGTCTCAGTCTCGGCGACCAAGTCCAAGCCAGCACCCTGTTCTTCATCCACGAAGCTGATCACTCGTCGACCTCCCGTTTTTCGATGATGGCCAACTCAGTTTTATTTTTGACCAAACGTCCGGCCGGCAGCACACCGGTGAAGTTGACGTTCGGGTACAGCACGCAGTCACGGCCAATGATCGTGCCAGGGTTGAGAACCGTGTTACAGCCGATCTCGGTTCGATCGCCGATCAACGCGCCGAACTTAGCTAAGCCGCTGTCCACCGAACCTGAAGCAGCGCGGACGGTTACGTTGCCTCGGATGAGCCGGTAGTTGGAGAGCATCACTCCGGCGCCAAGATGGACGCTGTGGCCTAGCACTGAGTCGCCGACGTAGTTAAAGTGCGGCACGTCGCAGCCGCTAAAGAGCAGCGAGTTTTTCAGCTCGGCGGCGTGGCCGACGACGCAGCCGTCGCCAACGATGACGTTGCCGCGCAGCGTTGCGCCGTGGCCGATGCGGCAGTTTTCCCCAATCCAAACCGGGCCGCAGATCAGCGCACCGGCCTCGATCAATGTCCCTTCGCCAATAAACACGTCGCCCTCGATCACCGCCTGGCTGTGCACCTGGCCAAGCTGCCGAGGCTCAAGTGTGTCGCGCAGATAGGCTCCGATTCGCGATAGCATCTCCCACGGTTGGCCAAGTGAGTCAAACATGCTCGCGTGCTCAGTTTTACCAAACCCAAACAGTTCTTCGAATCGGGGGATGTCGTTTATATTCTCCACGTGCGCTTTCCCAAGGGGACACAAAAAAGCCCTTCCAGTGAAAGGGCTTTTAGTGGTTTCAGCTTATGTGGCGAGAAACTCTTCCCGCTCGAGAAAGCCGGACAACTGCCGGATACGCGTCGGATGGCGCATTTTCCGAAGGGCCTTGGCCTCGATTTGACGGATGCGCTCGCGGGTGACCTTGAACTGTTTGCCCACCTCCTCGAGGGTGCGGGAGTAGCCGTCGGCCAGGCCAAAGCGCAGCTCGAGCACTTTGCGCTCGCGCTCGGTGAGAGAAGTCAGCACGTCGCCAAGCCGGTCCTTTAACAGGGCGTAGCTCGCCATGTCAGTCGGGTTCTCGGCACTCTTATCCTCAATGAAGTCGCCGAAGCTCGTGTCCTCGCTGTCGCCGACAGGAGCCTGCAGCGAGATGGGCTGCTGCGCCATTTTCATGATCTGACGCACCCGCTCGACGGTCAGTTCCATCACAACGGCGATTTCCTCCGGGGTGGCTTCGCGCCCGAATTGCTGCACTAGCTGCTTCTGAACGCGCATCAGCTTGTTGATCGTTTCGATCATGTGCACAGGGATGCGGATGGTGCGAGCCTGGTCGGCGATCGAGCGTGTGATCGCCTGCCGAATCCACCACGTGGCGTAGGTGGAGAACTTGTAGCCGCGGCGGTATTCGAACTTCTCAACCGCTTTCATCAAGCCGACGTTACCCTCCTGGATGAGATCGAGGAAGGAAAGTCCGCGGTTGGTGTATTTCTTGGCGATGGAAATGACGAGGCGAAGGTTGGCCTCGATCATTTCGCTCTTAGCCTGATGCGCCTTGCGGGCGAAGTGCTGAAGCTCCTCGTAGGTCGTGAGATATTCTTCTGCCGGCTTCCGGACGAATGCCTCGAGGGCTGTGAGCTTACCTTCCTCTCCCCTGAGCATCATATCGGTTTGGGACGACTTTGAAGCCTTTTTCAACTGCTCGATGGCTTGGAGGTTCTGCTGTATTTTGTCGTGGATGTTATCCGCAACCAGTCCCATTTCTTCGATGACCTTTTGTTTAAACAAAAACTTCGGGAAGTATTTCTGCAACTTGTCGTTCAGTTGCAGGAAGACTGCGCATGCCTTCTTCGACTTGGCTTTAGGGGCACGGCGCCAAGCCAGATATTTTTTGTCCACTTCGCTGTCCTCATCCCTCACTTTTTTGATGAGACGATGAAGCGCTTTGATGTGTTTTTCTCGGGTCTCGATGACCTTGTCGACCGTAACCCGGTCGAACCGTTCCTTGGGGGGATCGGCTGTCAGCTTTTCGGCCAGAGCAATATGCTCCTTTGCGGTGAAGCCCAAACTGTAAAGGATGCGCTTAACCTCAAGTTCGGCAGCCTCAATTCGCTTGGAAATCTCCACCTCCTGCTCACGGGTTAACAGCGGCACCTGCCCCATCTGCTTGAGGTACATGCGAACCGGATCGTCCAGAATGTCCAGCCGGCTTTTTTCGGCCTCGCTCGCCGACTCGACCGGCTTTTGGCGCGGTGCCGAATCCAACTGCTCGACAATCTCCACATCAAGACTTTTTAACTTGGCGAAAACCTCATCCAGTTTCTCGGGAGTAACCAAATCCTTGGGTAGAGCCTCATTGATGTCGGAAATGGTCAGGTGACCTTGATCTTGGGCCAAGTGCACCAACTCTTTGATCTTTTCCTTTAAGTTGAATTCCTCGTCCTTGGTGAAATCCGGCTCCACAGGCAATTCATCGACCAACTCTCCTCGGTTGGCACTCTCATCCCTTTCATCAACTGGCAGAGAAATAACCTTTTCCTTGGCCTTGTTTTCCTTGGGCGGAGGTTTCTTTCCCGCTTTCTTAGGCGTGGTTTTTTGGATCGGAGACTTGGAAGCCGGCTTGACCGGTTTCTTGGCAACCGGTTTCTTGGCAACCGGTTTCTTGGCAGGAGCCTTTTTCGCTATTACTTTCTTGGACGGTACCTTCTTTTTTGAAGTCGCTTTTGGAGCGGTTTTTTTCGGCGAAGCCTTTTTGGCTGCTGGTTTTTTGACTACCTTACTGACCGGTTTTTTGGCCGGTGGTTTTGCTGTTTTTTTGGCGGCTGTTTTTTTCTTCGCGCCAGTCGCCTTGGATTGCGCGGGTTTTTTGACCTTTTTGGCCAGTGCCTTCTTTGTGGCTGTTTTTTTGACTACGTTTTTTTTGGTTTTTGCTTTTGCCATTCCGTTAACCTCAATCAGGTGAAGAAACACTTCACCTCATGACTCAAGAAGTAGTCCTGCTAGTTACGCAAGACACAACTATATTTTCTCATGATTAAATTCGACTGTCAATCGACTATTCATTTTTTAGTATAAAACCACCGTTTATTCGTTATTTAATACGCCTTAAACCAATGGATACAAATTACTTGTAAAGTCTTATTTAAGAAGCCAGGCAATCGCTGCCACCTGACCCAGGCCCAACAAGAGCAAGGCGATCCAAATCAAAGCATCAAATACTGAGCGGTCGGTTTGCCCAAGCGGCGCCAGCCAAAATCGGAGCTTGGCCGCACCCAATCCTAATAGGTCGCCGTCTTTCAATCGAACAGTTTTGCCTTGGGAGACGCCGTTGATCATAATCAATGCGTCGGAGATTGGGGTGGCTGTAATCCCTTTTTCGCCGGCATTGTCCAAAATCAGGTGTGTATCCCAAACGCCCTTTGCTACGATCTGTAAATCGCAACTCTTCGCTTGGCCAAGCGTAAAAGGGAAACGGCTGGCCTCTATTGGACTGCCCGCCGCTGTGCCATCAACTCTCTCAAGTCGAATCTTCAAAAAAGCCTTCGTCCCACAACAATGTTATCACCCGGATAAACTGGCAAATCCCTTGTTGGGTCATCCAGAGCCGCCTTGCAATCGATAATGTCCACTTTGCCGCTGGCCCGTATAACTCGCACCGCCCGTTGATCCCCGAAATCGGTGAAGTCACCAGCGGATTGTATTGCCTGGGTAACCGTAATCCGACCGATGAAAATCTGGCGACTCGGCTGCCGAACCTCCCCTCCGACGTAAAAGAACCGGTCGGCTGTCCTGATGGTAACGTTAATCGTCTTGTAGATGGCGGGCACGTACTCCTTCTCGAGTTCCCGCTCGAGTTCACCGATTGTTTTCCCAGCGGCAATAACGGGTTCATTCAGGTATGGTGGACTGATGGTGCCATCCTCGCGGATGCGGCAACTGTAGGGAATCGGGACCGTATTCAGGCCGCTAAAAGTGATGGTGATTTGATTTCCGGGCTCAAGGCTGTCCGTGGAGTTGACAGTAACCGGCACGTCATTTGTCACAGCGACTGGATCCACCGGCCGTGGTCGTGTTGTCTCGCAACCAGCTGCCATCAGCACGGTCGCAACCAATAAAGCTCTAAAAACATATTTCATCAAGTTATCAACAAAACCCATTTTATATCAACCCTCGAACTGAATTCTCCTCCCAATTAATACTTGGGCTTCTCATCTTCCCCACCAGTTTTGGCACTCGCCAGAAGCTTGGTTTTCTTCGTGCTACTGGCACCATCGGCGGCGGACCCCTCATTTTCACGGCTCTTGTAATAGTTATCGTAATAATAACCGCTGTAATAGTAGTAATAGGAATCTTGGGAAATATTGATGTTGTTGAGCACGACACCCACAAGTTCGCCGCCAACCTTAGTCACCATTTCCTTGGCGCGTTGGGTCATCATTTGCGGGTATTTACGATACTGCACCACCAGCACACACATGTCTACCATGCTGGCCAGAACCGAAGCATCACTCACACCCATGATGGGTGGAGCGTCCAAAAACACGTAGTCGTAACGGCTCTTCATTTCAGTCACGAACTCCTTCATCTTGGCCGAACTAAGGATGCCCATGGAACTGCTGGGCAACTTGCCACTGGGTATGAAATGGAGCGACGGTAATTCCGTGGTCTGGATGACCTCATCGATGGTGACCTGTCCCAAAAGGTAGTTGGTCAGTCCAATGTTGTTGGACACATTCATGTAACGGTGCATTGAGGGACGGCGTAGGTCGGAATCCACAATCAGAATTCTATCCCCCATCTGCGCAAAGACTACTGCAAGATTGAACATGGTCGTTGTCTTGCCCTCGCCCGCACCACCACTCACCACGCTGAACGTGGTTTGGCTCTCGTCCTTGCGTCCAGCAAAAAGAATGTTTGTGCGCAGCACCCTGTACGCCTCTGCGTGGGGGCTTTCGTCCCCTTCTTCCAGGAGGGATCCGACGTTTTGAGGAATGACACCGAGGACTGCCGCCCCAAGGGCACGCTCGACGTCATCAATCGTCTTCACGCTGGTGTCGAGATACTCGATAAAAAACGCCAACCCCACGCCCAGAATCAGGCCGACCACAACTCCCAGCGTGATGTTCAGGGGTATATTCGGCCGAACTGCCTTCAAGGGCATATCCGCTACATCGGTTATTTCCACGGTGGAATCCTTGGGTAGCGCCAAGTCCACCTGCTCCTGCATGATCCGGAACAGAATGGTGTCACGAATGCGCGTTGTATTGGACAACTTCCGCTTTTTGTCGAAGTATTCCCGACCTGTCTCTCGCATGTCGGACTCCCGTTTTTTTGCATCACTGACATCCCTCTGTAGCTGTTCCACCTGAGCGAAAGCAGAGCTGACCTTCAGTTCCAGTCCTGCAAGAACGCCTTGAATTCGATCTTCAATCTGTTGCTCAAGCGTGGCTACCACCTTTTTCAATCCTTTTATCTTAGGGTGCTCCACCCCAAGGTCGATACCACTATTGGCCAACGTTTGCTGGCCGGTATATAATTCGCGGATCAAGACATCCAACTGGGAGTCGGGGTAGGCCGTCGATATGGAATCCCGCAGTTCCTCGGGGGACTGTAACTTGAGCCCCTCAAATAATGTGGACATTGATGTGTAAACCCCCCTTGCGTCGATTAAGCTGGATTCATAACGACGTACGATTTCCGGCTCGATGATCGAGTAGCTTTCCTCACCGGCGGCATCAGAAATGCCCAAGTCTACCCGCAGTTTATCGACGTCGGCCTGCATTACGGCAATATCTACGTTATATTTATCCATCTTGCCTGTGAGCGCCTTGATTCCCAATTCCACCCGATCTTTCTGCGCCTCTGTCCTGTGGTTCTGGTATTCATCAGCAAGGGCATCGGCGATTTTTTGAGCCATCGCTGGTTCCCGATCATACGCCCGAAGCTCAATGATGCTAGTGTTCCGAAACTGACGAATATCAATCGCCTTTTTCAGGATTTTCCGGGCCTCAATCATCGTCAACGACTTACCGCCATTGAAGCCTTTCCACTTTTCAGTCAATTCGCACTTGGTAACCACCTTATCCAGGACCATTTGTGATTGAATTTTCTCGAACTCGGTCTGGATGAAGTAAGGGTCGAATGCCGATGGCCCAGATTGCATGCCAAGCAACGGTGCAATATCCGATGTATCCTTCTCGATGGATATCCGGGAGAGGCTCATGTAGGTCTTGGGCATGAAGAGTGTCACCAAGGTGGTCGTCACAGCGGTAAGCAAAAAGACGAGCAGGATGGTTACAAGCCGAACGCGAATGATCCGCCAATAATCCAGAATATGGAGCTTGTCGGAGGACTGATCTGTACTTGGTTTTTTATCCATTTTCTAAAACCTAAAAAAAAAGGGAGGCCAGATAAACACTTCTGGCCTCCCAAGAAAAGTTTTAGTTCGAGGAAATCAATAACTCGTGCCAATTCCGATGGACAAATAGTTCCTCTCAAAACTACGGCGAGGTATGTCAGAATCGAGCTCGTCGAAGTTATAGGCCAACTCGGTCCAGATATTGTCAGCGATGGCATAGGTGAGGCTGGCTCCCAGCAACATTAGAGACTCCGTCTTGCCGTCCACTTGCACACCACCCCCGTTAATCTCCGAATCCTGATATCGAGCAGTCAAAGTCCCGTGAACTTTGGCTGTGATTTTGTGGAGAAACTGAGCATAGACCGCGCTGGTTTCCTGATCAGCAGCCTGCAAATCGGTGGCACCACGCGCAAAGCTTACCCCCGCCACCAATTGGCTCCCCTCGGCATACCCCCATTGCATAGAGGCATTCACATACGGACTGGTTTCATCCTCCGGTATCAAACCGGGCATCAAGTCGAAATTATAATAGTCGACATACTGGGCACCCGCCTGAGCACTGGCGACAAACTCCTTGTTCAGTTGGTGGCGAACACCAACATACCCATAATGAGAGTCGTTGTCGCGGGCATCCGAATTGAAATACAAACCGGGTACCTTCAAATCGCCACCGTCAAAATCGATCGAAGCAAACTTGTAACCTACGAAGTATTCAGTCTGATCCATGTCGTAAATCACATCAAGGTTCACTTGGTTGTGGGTTCTATCCAGGAGCGCAGAGTGATACGCCTCGTCATAATCAAACAAGGAATTCCCGTATCCGAGCTCCGCCTTGATGTTTCCTGAAACAATCTGGCGATAAACGGCTGAAAGAGTGTTGCGCAAATTATCACCCTCGGTACGCAGCGGGGTGCCCCCGTTCAGTATTTCGGGTTCCTGGGCAATCACTAAACTATTCGACAATTGCAAAACCGAGGTATCGGAAAATGCCTTGTTGAGGCTGATGCCCAATTCATGACCGTAGTCCTCGTTGTCTGTTTCCCTGTCTTCGTAGTACCGTATGCCGAACGCGTATCCGGCGCTGAACTCCAAGTCCGTTCCTTCACCGATGGTGAGATTGATCCCGGGGCTAACTTCGATACCCCAGCTCTCCTCAGCGAGATCCTCGGGCGAGGTTGTATAGTTGTCGTCGTAAAATCCACGCAACGAACCTGTCACTTCCCAGATTTTACCTGCATCAGCAGCCTGCAATCCAGCAACGCCGAAAGCGGCGACTCCCAAGGTAACAATTTTTCTGTTCATAATCTTAATTAAAAACCCACATTCAACACCCCGAACGGCCAGTAGGGCTGAATGGAGGGGCATTGTCTATGTTCACCAGGTCATGTCAACCTCAATTTTCAAATTTTTTTTGGCTTTTTTCATTGTCACAACCTTGTTGGCATCAAGCACCTATGGCTGTTCTTCCGGGGCAGCAAAAAACAGCCATTGGTCCGGTGCGAAAATGTCAGAAACAGCCTTTATAGGGAATCCATCGGGCACATCCCCCTTCATCTGCATATCCAGCATAAATCGCTCCCAGTTCAACTCATTTGCATTTAGCACCGAGGAAGTGTAACGCTGATCAGTGGTGACCTCCGTAAAATACAAGGCATTGACAGGCTGAAACTGCTCGTAAATGGTGTAAAAATCTGGCTTGACGGTTTGGGTCAGCCACACGCAATGCTGATTGCCATACCACGCCACGGCCCAGGGGATATCACTCATCAACAAGTCGTCCTCCTTGATCTCAGCCAAGCCATACTCGGCCGGAACGAAGCGAAGGGACTGTAAGCGCGCCGGATGATACGGCGGATCAGCCACGGGATAAGGATGGGGCAGTAGAAAGCTCAAGGCCATCGGGAGCGAAGCAGATATGACCAACCCTGTGGATGCAGCCAATCGCATTTCCGGCAGATCCACTTTCCACCGGTCCAGCAGCGAAAAAAACAACCCCGCGCCAAATAGGAAAGAGACCGGCCCAAGAAGAGCCAAAAGGTTTTCGCCATTCACGCCCAATACAGCGGTCACCGGTGCATCTTGGCCAAGCGACCTCGCCAGCAACTCAGCCAGCGTGCTGTTGGCTGCTGATAGGTGTGTGCGGCCAAGCGCTTGACCAAGCGCAAACACCGCGAGTGTCATCAACAAAAAAACCCGCAGCCGCCGCAACGAGCGGTTCCGAAACGGCACGACCAAGCCGACGAGGCAAACCACCGCAAACCAACTGCCGGAGAACTGTGGCAACTCATGAGCCAGCAAATGACGGAGGTTGCGTTTCAGCTTATTCTCGATATCCCACAGTCCGACATGATCCACCACTCTCACCTTGATTTCATCCTCATCGTTCACCGGTGCGTCACTTCGATCGTAAAACAAGGTCCGCTCGAGCGTGTCCCCGGGGAAGGCATTGGTCTGAGAGTACAGGGCCAAGCCGGCCGTACCGAACAGGTTGCCACTCAGTTGCGCGTTCCGCACCAGCCAGGGCGACATCACTAGCAGAAACCCAAGCAGCGCCATCCCCACCGTCCGGCCCCGGTGCCGGCCCATGAACCAGCCGAGATAAACCAGCACCGGCAGGATCACCCAGGCAAAGCCGTAACGGGTCAACCCACCCAAGCCAGCCAGCGCGCCGGCCCAAAGCGCCATCCCGGCAAACCAGCCGCCGCCTCGCGGGACCCCGTCATTCCCCCGCTCATCCAGCCTAACGAGCGTTTTAGCCAGGGCCATAAACAGCACCAGAAGTAGCATCGTCGGGAGGCCCGATGTGCTGAACTTCCAGTAAAGTTCCGTCCCTAAAAAGAGCAGCGCCGCACACCAGGCCACCGGCTGGTCGAACAGCTTTTCGCCCAACCGGAAGACTTGAATCAGCGCCACAAAAAACAACGCCTGATTTAGCAGCCAGATGATGGATTCCGGTTGATACCGCTTAAACTCGTTTGCTTTTTGGAGATCGATTTCAAACTTAAACGGCAACACTTTCATCAATCCGGCCAACAGCATCGGGTACACAGGCGGGTTGGTGATGTCGGGGAATTTACTGCGAAGATCCACATCAGAGACAGCACCTTGCTGCCGCAAAATATCGAGGCTTAGCGGCCGGATGAACTGCGTGGTGTAGCCGCGTCCCTCAGCGATGTTGCGGGCCAGTTGCGCTGAGTCCATCGCCTCGGGTGCGGTGAAGTTGCGCGTGAGGTTAAGGTGGTAAACCAGCCCCAAGCTCCCGATAAGCAACAACAAAACTAAGCCGCGAATGCGCTTGGCCCAATTGCCATCCTCGAGGCTGTGTATGATTTCCTGAACCCGGATCATCCGTTGTAATGCCGATGCTTGATCATACTTGGATACGCTGATGCCACGTCGCGTTCAAATTCCCTCCAAGCCGTAGCGATTGAGCTTGCGATGAAGCGTCCGGCGGCTGATGCCGATTTTTCGGGCCGCCGTCGTCCGGTTGCCGCGGCATTCCTTGAGCGTGCGGATAATCAACTGCTTCTCGGCCTCCTCCAGCGTCACGCCCTTGTCGACGAGCGGTTGGGTCAATTGTTTTTCGTGTTGGATGACACCACGGCTTTGCACCGACTGAGGGAGGCCGGTCAACTCGATCATGTCACCTCTGCCCAGAACCACGGCGTGCTCCACTGCGGTGCGCAACTCCCGCACATTCCCCGGCCAAGCGTAACGGATGATCGCCTCCAGCGCCTCGGCGGTGAAGTCGCTCACCAACTTGGCGTTCTCTTCGGCGAACTCGCGAAGAAAACTCAGTGCCAACATCGGGATGTCCGACGTGCGATCACGCAGGGGAGGCGCCCAAATCTCCACTACACTCAATCGAAAATAGAGGTCCTCGCGAAACTCGCCGTTGCCTACCATCTCCTTCAGGTTTTTGTTAGTGGCCGCGACGACTCGCACGTCCGCCGTCAACGTCTTGTTGCCACCGACCCGCTCGAACGTGCGCTCGCCGAGAAACCGCAGCACCTTGACCTGCGTCGTCTCGTCGATTTCGCCAATCTCGTCGAGGAACAACGTGCCGCCCTCGGCCTGCTCGAACCGCCCGACACGACGCTCATGCGCGCCGGTGAATGCCCCCTTCTCGTGGCCGAACAACTCGCTCTCAAGCAGTGTAGGCGACAGCGCAGCGCAGTGCACAGTGACCATCGGACGCCTCGAGCGCGGGCTAAGTTGGTGGATCGCCTTGGCCAAAAGCTCCTTGCCTGTGCCGCTCTCGCCTTGGATCAGGACAGTCGCCCTCGATGGCGCCACCTGCCTGACGGTATCCATCACCTTTTGCATCGGCTCCGACTCGCCGATGATGTTCTCGAGCCCGAACTTTTTGTTTAATTGCTGCTTAAGCGTCTTGTTTTCGCTCTCGAGGGTGCGCAGCTTGAGAGCCCGGGCAATGCGGGTCTCGAGTTCGTCAATCTGCATCCGCCCCTTGGCCAAGTAGTCGTCAGCACCCTGCTTGAGCGCCTCGACCGCCAACTCCTCCGAGCCGTAGGCGGTCATCAGGATGCAGATCGGCGGTTTAGCCAGCGACTTGGCCCGGGCGATCAACTTCATCCCGTCCTCGTTGTTCGGCAGCCGAAAGTCAGTCAGCAACACCTCGAACGACTCCGCCTCGAGCAGGTTAGCCGCCGAGGCGGCATCCTCGGCCACATACACCTCGTAACGATCCTCCAGCGCGGCGCGCAGTCCGTCGCGGGTCGGCTTCTCGTCGTCAACAATAAGTAGGTTAGGATTCATGTCTCGTTGGCTGCCGTCTCGAGCAGGTGCTGCCGACGCTCCTCCTGAGGCAGCCAAACCCGGAAGGTCGTTCCCTTGCCTCCGTGGCTCATAAGCTCCAGCCGCCCGTCGTGATCACGCACGATTCGCTGAACGATCATCAGTCCAAGACCGGAGCCTTTTTCCTTCGTTGTGTAGTACGGCTCAAAAATCCTCTTGATCTGTTCCTGCGGAATCCCACCGCCGGTATCGGTTAGGCTGACCCATACTCCTCCGCCGGCTTCGCCGGTCTTGATGCCCAACTCACCGCCAGTGCTCATTGCGTGCATCGAGTTTTTCATCAGATTGATGAGCGATTGCTTGATCTGCACGGCGTCAAACACGGCCAAGGGCAGCGACTTCGCGAACTCCAGCTTGATCGACTGTCCTCGGTTGTCAAACTCCGGGCGCAGCAGTTCGATCGTCTCCTCGATCGTGTCGTTGAGTGAGCTTTTTTTAAGCTTCGGCTTGCTCGGACGGATGGCCTGCAAAAACTGGGTCACAATGTAGTCGAGCCGGTTGACCTCGCCCTTGGCCACGCAGATGTATTTTTCCAGCTTAGCGGCGATGTCTCTCACTTCGTCGGGATCGCCCTCACGCTTGGCCACGCCCCCCTCGACGCCCCCCGCCGGTTGGCCAAGCTTGCGGATTTCGCGCTCCACCAACTGCAGATGAATGCTCAGGGCATTCAGCGGGTTTCCAAGCTCGTGGGCCACGCTGGCCGCCAGCAGGGTTAGGGCCTGGATGCGCTCGCTCTCGATCGCCTCGTGAGTTTGCTCCCGCGCCTCGGTGGCGTCGTGCAGAATCAGCGCCATGCCGGTGCTGCCCATGGCCTCGCCATCGAGCGGTGCGGCGTAAAGCCGGATGAAGCGTTTCCGAGGATAATCCAGCTCGAACTCCCGCCGCATGACACTCCGGCCTCCTTCGTGATCCGCCGCCTGCAGGGATGCCCAGTCAAACTCGGGGAGCAGTCGCGTCACGGGTTGATCCATTGCCGCATCCTCATCAAAGCCGGTCAACTGACTCGCAGCGGCGTTTAGGTAAGTGACCTTCCCCTCCTGGTCGGCAACGAGCACACCGTCCTCGATCGTGTTGAACAGCGTTTCCAGAAACGACCGATCCCGGGCAAGTCGCTCGACAAACGACTGCAAATTCTCGGGGTTCAAGACGTCAATGCGTCCGAGAACTTTTTCCACAAAACTGGACTTGGTCGAAGGCATGCGGCTTAGAGCCAACTTTTGATTTTGAAATACACAATGGTCCCCAGCGTGGACATTGCTGTCACCACCAACGCCACAAGATACCCTATCTTACCCGCCGCAATCTCAGGCATGTCTTGAAAGTTCATCCCGTACCACGTGCCCACCAGCATCATCGGCGTCGTGATCACGGTGAACACCGTCAGTAGCTTCACGATTTCGCCGGTCTTGTTCGAGGACATGTTGAGGTAAACCTGCAGCACACCGGTCAGCGACTCAGCATACCGCGCCGCCAACTCGCCGATGTTGTAAAGCCCGTCGTACACGTCACGGTAGTATGGGATCAAGTGGGATTGAATGAGCTTGAACTCACCGCAGACAAACCGGCTCAGCACTTCCTTTTGCGGCCTGATAATTTGCCTCAGTTGCAGCACTTCCTTCTTGATCTGCAAAATCGTGTTGAGCGTCTCCTTGCCGGGATCAGCCAACGCCTTCTGCTCCACCTCCGCCACCTCCATCGCCAACTCATCGAGGGCCGGTTTATAGTTCTCGACGATCAAATCCAGAAGCGTGTGAGCCACCCGGCCCGGTTCCGTGGCAATGTCCGCCGTGTTTCGCAGGCACATCTCCCCGGCCAACTCAACCGGCCGCATCGGCTTGCGGTGAAACGTCACTAGGAAATTTTTGCCGAGATAAAAACTTAGCTCAGACGTCGCAAACACCCCGTCCTTGCGGCTGTAATCCACTGCGTGAATCACCATGAAAAGATACGGCGAAAACTCGTCTTTCTCCTTCGGCAGATATTCCTCAACCTTCGGCGACGGACTCTCTGTCACGCTGTCCTCGATGGACAAGGGATGAAAATGGAAGACGTTTTTAAGAAGAAAACCGGTTTCCTGAGGTGTGGGATCCTCGAGGTCAACCCATAGGAACAGCTTGGTGTCCGCCAACAGCGTGGGCATCAGGAACAACTCGATGTCCTTGCTGTGCAACTTGCCTTCGGTCGTAAATGCGAATGACCTCACCATAAGACTGCTGTTTTTTAGTGTTCAAATCTAATCCCCAAATAGGGACAAAGTGGCCCGATTCTGCCCCCGCTTATTCAAATAGCAACTTAAATCCACAAAGCTTGGTCAAAATGTCCCACTTCCTCTTTTTTAACCGCAGGAGCAAGTTCTTAAGCAACTTTATTCTTGTGATTTAGTACGCAATTGGCCGAGCATTTATCACACTGGCTTGCACAATCTTTTTTCGCGAATAAGCTTTCCGCGGCTTGGCCACGTTTGCCAAACGCTGTTTCCCAAAATAAACAATGTCAGAAAGCTACATTCAAAATCTGTTCGCGGAACGAATCGGCGGCGTCGACTACGGAAAAGACACGGCCATCTACAAGTTTGAAAAAATCAAGCGTGCCAAAAATGCAGTGCTTGAGGCCAACCCCGGCGCTGAGATCATCGACATGGGCGTCGGCGAGCCCGACGAAATGGCTTTTCCGGAGGTCGTCGCCAAACTCCACGAGGAGACACAAAAACCGGCCAACCGCGGTTACGCCGATAATGGTGGCCAATCGCTCAAGGAAGCCGCCGCCCGGTTCCTCGACAATGTCTGCGGCGTCAGCGGCATAGACCCCGAAACGGAAGTGCTCCACTCCATCGGCAGCAAGGCGGCGCTCTCCATTTTGCCGGCCGCCTTCATCAACCCCGGAGATGCTGTCTTCATGACCATCCCGGGTTATCCTGTGCTCGGCACGCACGCCAAGTACTACGGAGGCCAAGTGCATAACCTCGCATTGACGGCGGAGAACAATTATCTGCCGGACCTCGACAGTATCCCGGCCGACATATTGGCCAAGGCCAAGGTGCTCGTGCTGAACTATCCGAATAACCCGACCGGCGCCAGCGCCACTCCGGAGTTCTTCGCCAAGGTCGTCGACTTCGCCAAGGGCAACAACCTCATCGTCATCCACGACGCCGCCTACATCGGCTTGGTTTACGACGGCAACAAACCACTGAGCTTCCTCGCCACTCCGGGCGCGAAAGATGTCGGCATCGAGTTGCACTCGACCAGCAAGAATTTCAACATGACCGGCTGGCGCTGCGGCTTTGTGGTCGGCAACCCGTTGCTCGTCAAGGCTTACGGCGATGTGAAGGACAACAGCGACTCCGGCCAGTTCCTCGCCATCCAAAACGCCGCCGCCTACTGCTACGATCACCCCAAGATCACCGAAGCCATCGCCGCCAAGTACTCGCGCCGCATGGACAAGCTCGTCGGCGTGCTGCAAAATGCAGGCTTCCAGATCAGCAAATCAGGCGGCTCATTCTTCCTCTACATGAGCGCTGCCAAGGCGGCGATCAAGGCCGACGGTAAGCGTGAAGACTTCGAAAACGGGGAAGCCCTTTCGCAGTGGCTCATCCGCGAAAAACTTATCTCCACCGTGCCGTGGGACGACGCCGAATCAGCGATCCGCTTCAGTGTAACGTTCGACGCTAAGAATGAAGCCGATGAGGATCGCGTAATCAACGAAATCGCCTCCCGCTTGGGTGACGTAAAATTTGAATTTTGATTTCCCCTCCGCGCTTGGCCAAGCAGGATTTGAATTGTACTTTGCCCGCCGATGGTTCTCGTCCTCGACAACTATGATTCGTTCACCTTCAACCTCGTCCAGTATCTTGGCGAGTTGAAGGCCAACGTACTCGTGCACCGGAACGACGAGGTCACCATCGAGCAGATCGAGGCCGACAGACCCGATCGCATCCTCGTCTCCCCCGGCCCGCGCACCCCTCGCGAAGCAGGCCTGTCCAACGACGTCATCAAGCACTTCGCCGGCAAGCTGCCGATCATGGGCGTTTGCCTCGGGCACCAATGCATCGGCCATGCCTTCGGTGGTGAGGTCGTCGTGAACTACCGGATGATGCACGGCAAAACATCGTCCATCAGCCACAACGGCAAGGACTTATTCAAAGGTATTCCCTCCCCTTACGTCACTACGCGTTACCACTCGCTCGTCGTAAAACGCGAGACGTTGCCGGATTGCCTGGAGGTCACTGCAGAAACGGAGGAAGGTGAAATCATGGGGTTGCGGCACAAGGAACTCCCCATCTGGGGTGTGCAGTTCCACCCCGAAAGCATCCTCACCGAACACGGCCACACGATGATGCAAAACTTCCTCGACCTCGAGATTTAGGCCTCGCTCCAGGCGGCGCTAACTCATCGGGAACAGCCAGGCGAGCAACATCACGGCAACCAAGCCGTCGATCGCCATTACAGTCATCAGAAACGAGACGCTTCGAATCGACTCGCGGATCGTCATTCCGCTCATCCGGTTAATCACCCAGAAGCCGCTGTCGTTCATCCACGGAAACGGCTTTGAACCGCAGCCAATCGCCAGCGCCAAATAGACTGGATGGAACGGCAGTGTTGCCGCCATCCCTGCGAAAATGCCCACCGAGGTGATCATCGAAACCGTCGCCGAGCCCTGCGCCGTGCGCACCACCGCCGTCACAAAAAAAGCAAGCGGTAAAAGAAGCAGCCCGGTGATTTCAAAATCCGCCGCCAAACCGCCGATGCGCGCTGCGATGTTCGTCTGCTGCAGCATCGATCCGAACGACGCGCCAGCGGCTGTGATCAGAATCACCACCCCGCCGCTGGCCAAGGCCGATTGCACGGAGTCGAAGAGCGCCTGCTTGTCACCTCGTTTTTGCATCGCCAATAAGCCAAGCCCCACAGCCGCCGCAATAATCAGCGCAATGTTTTTGTCGCCGACCAAGCCAAGAAAATAGGCCAAACCGACCGGCGGGGCAGCGATGAGCTTTTGAAGAATGGTGTTGCCGCCGATTAGCACAATCGGCAATAGCACCGGCAGCAACGCTAGGCCAAGCGATGGCAGCGATTTGTTGTCGCGCTGAGCTATCTCCTCCAGCTTGGCCAAGGGCAAATCAGCCGAGTCGCGCAACGGCACCTGCCACTTGTCGTGCACGTTGACGAACTTGGCATAAACATAACCAGTCGCGCACGCCACCGAACCGACCACCAACCCCATCAGGATCATCATTCCTAGCTCGACATCGAGTTGAACGGCCACGAACAAGGGCCCCGGTGTCGGCGGTACCAGCGAATGCGCCATAGTCGCACCGGCCACGATTGTCATGATGTATAGCCCGTAGTTTTCGCGAAACCGCATCGCCAGCGCTTTGCCAAGCGGGATCATCAAATAAAAAACTGTGTCGAAGAAAACCGGTGTGCCGAGCAGGAACCCACTTCCAGTGAAAGCCAGCGGTGCACGTTTCTCGCCGAGCAGCCCCAGCGCCGATCGAATGATCCGCTCTGCACCGCCACTCTCCAAAAGGCATTTGCCAATGATCGCAGCCATCGCGATGAGAATCCCTAAGCTGCCGCATGCCTTTCCAAACGCACCCGTAACCCGGGAAATCACAGACTGCGCCGCTGTGTGCTTGGCCTTGGTTTTGTGCAACTCCTGAACCAAGTTAGTTAAGTTTGGATCGTCTTGGCCAAGTCGATTGGTCGCCTGTTTAAGAATGTCTTTTTCAATCCGGGTATCATTCATCACCGACTCCTTGATGGCATCCGGCGTTGCCAGCAAACCAACCACCAACGCCCCACCGATCAGCGCCATAAAAGCATGCAACCGCAACCACAAGACACCGCCGATCACCACAGCCATCCCTATCAACAAAATAATCAGCGGATCCATTTGAATTTAATTTGGTTGATCACCCTCAATCCACTTGACGCTGTGGTCGCCTGTCACGGCCACCGTCTCCGGTGGCGAGTCGATTCTGAAATAAGACCAAGGCCCGGGGATAAAGGGGTATTTCTCGACGATACTCTTGTCCACTTCAATACCCAGCCCCGGCCCGTCCGGCAAAATTAGATAACCGTCTTTCATCGCAAGCGGTTCCTTTAGGATTTCATCTGCCACCGGGAACGGATACATCCCGGGTCGGCCATCATTCGAGTAGCACGGAAACTCCAACCACTCCACAACATCCTCCTCCCAGCAAACGCCGAGATGCGCTGCCGCAAGCACTTCCAGATTTGTGCCCCAACTATGAAACGCAAATCGAAGGTCATGTTGCTTCACCTTCTCAAAAATTCGTCGGCCCATCGCAAAACCACCTTGGCAACATACATCCATCTGGATGAAATCTGCGCAACCCTTGTCAAACAAATCCATGAAGCCCGCTTCATCCGGCTCATGCTCCCCGGTGGCAATTGGAAACTTCGCAGCATCCTTCAACCGCGCGTACGCCTCGTGATCCTCTGGCGGCAAAGGCTCCTCCAGCCAAGTCGGGGCAAATTCAGCCATTGCGTTGGCCAAGCCTAAAATCGTCTCAAGCGAATAAGTTTTATCCCCCATCCGCCACCAAGAATGCGCGTCGATCATCAGCCCAACATCCGGCCCGGCCGCAGCGCGCATTTGCCGCATCGTCTCCAAATCCGCATCAGGCCCTCGCGCCGGCCTCATTTTGTAGGCTGAAAACCCCATCCCGGCTATCGCCACAGCCTCCTCCGCGAATCGCTCCGGCTCCATGTACATCCCCGCGCTGCCATAAAGCTTGATCCTGTCCCGCTTGGCCCCTCCCGTGATGTCACTTAACGGACACCCTTCAAATCGGGCCATCAAATCCATGACGGCAATCTCCACGGCCTGATACGTCTTGGTCAGTTCCAAGTCGCCTTTGAAATCAAAACTTGTCCAAGCGCTGGGATCGCGCCCCTCTAAGAACGGAGAGATAATCTCACGAATCTCACGCTCAGCCCTCTCATGCGCCGGTCCCGGGGCAAACCCCTGAAGCCGATTATCCGCCGTGACACAAATGAACATCGCATCCCGCTTCAACACGGTTCTCTCCCCACCATAAAACGGCAGTACCAGCGGCTCCGGCAATGGGCAGGAAACCAGAAAAGCCTCAACACTATTGATTTTCATGTGATTATCCGCTTGGGCAAGCGACTAGCCCAAAACGGAAAAGCACAAACTAAACAAAGGCCGTCCCTTGGCCAAGCCCTGTAAGACAAAAAAAAGCGTGCTATTCCGCACCGAAAAAATTGATCTGAAGAATTAGTCCAAGTTACTTAAACTTGCCCATTTGAAGACTTAGTCTGGGGCTTGGAAAGGGCCCAATTTAAGTTACCTCGACCGCAACTTAATTAGAGTTTAACGTCAATCAAATAACCTCGGAAACAGGCATTCTTGTTCGCACGTTTCACAAGTTTCCAAAAGTGCACTTGAGTCTCATGTGTTCAAATGGCTTGGTTTGAAACAAGTACGTTGAGTGTATAATAAATGATGCGACGAACGACTTCGCCCGCTTAGTTCGCCACAACTTAGAAAAGCTAAATAATTTTTGATTTATTGAGACATTCACTTCCATGAATTGCGTCGTCTTAACGAGAGCATATGACCAGCCAAACTTATCTTTAGACTTAGCTTCACTGAGTCAAATTGACTCACTCCTCATAATCCGTTAGGTTCTTGAAAAAAAAGGGCTGCTCGGTCTCCGTTTACTGCTTTTTTGAGATGAAACTAATCAATCGAATCATGGCTAATGAGGAGGCATTTCACCTTTTTTTGGCTGCTTTTATTGGTGTCATTGGTGGATTAGTGAATCTGGTGTTCTTATTTTTGGTGAACTCAATTCAGTGGATCGTTTTTTGGCAATCTGACTCTCCAGGGGATTTGGCTCAGGGTTTGAGCTCTTTTGAGAGGATTATTATTCCTACATTAGGTAGTTTGTTGGCTGGATTGGTTCTTTTGCTTAGAACACATCTTTCTGGAAACAAGAAGGTTACGAATGTTTTGGAGGCAGTCGCCGTTGGAGATGGTCGGCTTGGCATGCGGGCAACGCTGATTCATGCTTGGTCGTCCCTTTTAAGTATCGGGACGGGGGCTTCGATTGGCCGGGAGGGGGCGATTACGCAGTTAACGGCTACTTTTGCGTCTAAATGGGGTCAATTTCACCAATGGCAGCCTTATCGGCTTCGACTGATGGTTGCATGTGGGGCGGCGGCCGGTCTGGCTGCCGCCTACAATGCCCCGATTGCTGGAGCACTTTTTGCCGCCTTGGTTTTGGTTGGGAATTTTTCGATGAACCTATTTGCTCCGTTGGTCATGGCTTCGGTTGTGGCCACGATGGTTTCACGATTTTGGTTTGGCATTGAGCCTTGGTATGTGCTGCCCGAATCGATTGATTTCAACCAAGCAGCCCGGTTTTCACAAATGGGTTGGTTTTTAATCTTGGGAACACTCTCAGGCGTTGGGGGTGCTTTTTTTCTAAAGTCGATTCAGAAAGTTGAGTCCGCGACTGAGAAGAGTACTTGGCCAAGCTCGGTGAAACTTGGCTTGGCTGGTTTGTCGGTTGGCTTAATCGCCTTGGTTTTTCCGGGTGTCTGGGGTAACGGATATGAGGTCACGAACCAGATTTTGAAGGCTGAATCAACGGAAACAGGGTTTTCGGTGCTCGTACAGGGTTCTGTTCTCAAAAGTCTCGATGCTTGGAAGATCCCGCTGTTTGTGCTGGCCGGATTGCTTGTGGCAAAGTTCGTCGCCACGGTTGTCACGGTTGGCGCTGGAACGATCGGAGGGGTGTTTACCCCGACTCTATTTCTTGGAGCAGGTCTTGGGGCGGCCTTTAGCCAAGCGCTTGGCCTGCTAGGCTTTGCGGAAGAGACACCGATGGTTGCTTTTGCATTAGTCGGCATGGGCAGTGTCTTGGCAGCAACCACCCGCTCGCCTTTGTTGGCGATGATCCTGATATTTGAAATCTCGCTGAAATATGAGTTGATGCCGCCGCTGATGATTAGCTGCGTGGTGGCGACTTTGGTTTCGAAGAAGTTTTTTAAAGCATCGGTTTACTCGGCGCCGCTTCATCGGCGCGGATTGGTGGTGGACCAGGAAAACCGCAGGATGGGATCTGCCTACGACCATTGCATCGGGGACGTGATGGTGGGGCCGACTTCGCCGATCAAGGAGACGGCAGCCTTGCCTGAAATCTCGGAACTCTTCCTTGCCAGCCCTCGAAACTATCTGCCGGTATTAAGCGCAGATAATCGATTAGTGGGGGTGATTTCGCTTCAAGATGTTAAAGCCCACCTCAATGCGGGGGACGAGATGCGGGCGGTGATCGCGCTGGATCTGATGCGGCCGGTGGACACGGTCCTAACACCCAACCGGCAGTTGATGGATGCCCTGCCTGAGATCATGGGCTCTGAGATGGAGATGATCCCGGTGGTAAACTCGAACAGGGAGATGCACTTGGTTGGCTCGGTGTCGCGCAGCAAGACGCTAGGTCTGATGTCGGAAGCGATCGCCAAGAGCGGTTTGGAAAACACGATTTAAGATCGTGGACGGGTAACGCTTGGCCAAGGGGCAGAGCTACTCACCGGCTCTGATGAAGTGGATATCGACCAGCTCGCCCGGATGGATGTCCAGCTTGATTGGTTCGCCCTCGGCATCGACCAAGTCAATCGTGAAAGGTAAAACTTTTTTGTAGGCAGCCCGGTTCCTCAGTACACCGCTTCCGACGGCCTCAAGCCGATTGCTGACCTTGGACACCTTGGCCCGGGCAACTTTCCTGTCGACTCCCAACCAAGAAAAGAGGCCGGATGTGGTGGGGCGTCGTGTCCTTATTTCAACCTCCATTCCAGCCTCCGGCTCCAGGTAAATGGGTTGAGGGACGTATCCAACGATCTTCTTGACCTGCGTGGAACTGATAGTGGCGATGGTCTCACCTGCCTGGACGCTCTCGCCGGTTTGTTTGCTGATACTCCCAATTTCGCCGTCAATTGGGGACAATAAAATAATGTCATCCAGCAATTTCTCCACGCGGCTCAAACCCTGGTCGAGTCTCTTGATTTGAGATTGATCCAACTGGCTTGACGGATCGTTTTCCTGTGCCTCGCGGAGGGCCTCCTCTATCGAGGCCACCAACTCGGTTTTTTGTTGAACCTGCACGGCGTAGCTGTCGCGATCTGTCTTGGCCTTGTTGTAAACTGACTCTGAAACAAGCGTGTCCTTGAACAGATTTTCAATTCGCTGAAACTCTTTTTCTGAATTCTGAAGCTCGATCTTCAATGCCGCAACTGACGTCCGCTCGTTCAGCCAGTCCAATCGGAGCTGATTGTAGCTCAGGGTGGTCCGCGCCCGCTGCATGGGGTCTATGGTCAGTGTGAGCAAATCGACCTGTGCCCGAACCCACTCCACGGTTGCGTCGGCAAAGTCCGGATCCATCGAGTAATCAATATAGGCAATAGGGTCGCCTGCTTTCACCGTGTCGAAACGGCCGACGGCAACCTTTGTCAACAACCCTGGGCGGGGGCTGGAGAGAACGATATTCTCTGAACGCGCCTCGCCCACCACTGAAGACGGGCTGACGCGACTGAACCAAAGAATCATCACCCCGGCGATGCAGAGCAGAAACACGATGACAGGCAGGGTGACCTGCCTGAAGTCCTGCCATCTTTGTTCGGCTGGGATGGGAATGGGCTGTTTATCGCTCATGTGCTAGACTTCTGATTCTGCCTCCGCCTTCAGTCCTGTGACTCGGGACACGCCGTCCATCTCTCGCAACTCGATTAGCAGATCCTCCAAGCGTGAAGGATCGCGCAAAAGCAACCGATAGGAAAAACCCACTCCTGAGGAACCGTCAACCGTTCGCTCGCTGACACAACGGGAACGGCGGGTATGACGCCCGAATATATCGTCCAACACTCTAATTTCCGGGGCAGAGCGCTCCCAATGAAGATTGAGAATGGTGTCGTACCGATGCCGGGTACCGAACGAAGTCATCCGAATGTAAAACATAATCAGACAGATCATCATGCATCCGGCTATGGCCGTCGCAAATTTTAACGTGCCGCAGGCCATGCCGATGACGATGACCGATAAGATAAACGAGGTGTCCAGCGTATCCCTGAGTACATTGCGGAATCGAACGATGGCAAATATTGCCATCAATCCAAAAGCTGTCACCAGGTTATTGGACAGAACAAGCATCACCATCGAAACGATGGTCGGAATAACCACAAGAGAGTTAACGAATGACCTGGAATAGGATAACCCTGTATGGGTGAACATATAAACCCATGCAATGGCGTGCCCGCAGACAAAAGCCAGCAGCAAACCCATAAGCATCATGGGAACATCCGTGGGAACCGGAGTGTAGTCTCCTTGTAAAAACCAGTGATCCATTAATCGTTATGTAACCTTTTCCCTTGAGTGAGCGATTGGCCAACCGCTAGAATCCAGCCCTTCCTGAACGAATTGTGAACCCAACACAGTGACTCCGTCAACGTACTTGGCTGCACCACATTGTGTCAGGCCAAATATTCTGACCAATTCGCGGAACCAGTCTGGGAAACGATTGGTAAACTTTAACTCCAGCACCACATTGTCGCCAAACACTAACTTGGGATCTTTCATTTGAGTTATCAAATGCGACTTGTGCTCAACCTCAATCCGGATCTGCCGATCCAGCGTCACACGCACCGAGTTGTCATGACGACTCGTCCATGCTTCACGGTAATAAGCAACGTGAGCCTTCGGTGCCGCCTCCAATTCCTGCATGTGATGTATGAACTGTTCGACGGCCGCACGATGTGCCGGCTCCCCGCTGGACATTTGTCCAAGTAACGGCAACTGACCACTCAGCACATGCCCTAAATCCTCGCGATTCACGCCACCCCGCTCCTTCGCTATCGTGTTGTTCGTGCGACGCTTGACCTCGAAATAAACCGGCGCCTTCGGACGATCCTCGTAAAAGCGAATGCGCAGCTTATAGCGATTTTTGTCTCCATTGATCGTCGTTTGGTAAAGACGCAAACCCGGGGAATCCAGATATAGACTGTGCACCGGGTAGGAAAAATTGGGCTGGGTCGCACCGAAAGGATCCAAATCAAGATATGAGGACACAAAATCACGCACAGACAACGCTACATCATCACCGATGATGTACTTGTGCTCGTATCGTTGTTTTTGCAAATTGTCCGCCAAAATAAATTCGCATCAATTGAAAAGATGCACTTCCCTCCCTGTCTGTCCTATTTCACTCGAAAAAGCCCGAAGGCAGGGCAATTTAACGCGTAATACGCAGTTGTCACGAAAAAGTTACATCGCTACGCTTTGGCCAAGCTAATCGACACTTTGTCTCTTTCAATGGTTGCTAACTCGAATGACCTTTGGCTAAATCGCCCGCGTGAAACGGTTTTCATCCATTACAACACTGGTCCTTTCTATTGGCCTCCTGTTCACAGCCCAGGCTGCAGGGCCCAACGATTCATTCATCCAAGCCTACACACTCATCGCTCAGGCCGATAACCTGTCCCGGCTGG
>DBNL01000023.1 GCA_002299785.1 Verrucomicrobia bacterium UBA673 | reverse complement strand
CTGGCCCGCGCACGACGCCGACAGTGGATGGCGACCGCGTTTACACGCTCGGCGCGGAGGGCAACCTACTCTGCCTCAACGCCGACTCCGGCAAGGTGCTTTGGCAAAAGGATTTCAAGACGGAGTACGGTATCAAGACCCCGGTCTGGGGCTTTGCAGCCCACCCTCTCGTACGCGGAGGGCACTTGATCTGCCTCGCCCGAGGCGACGGCTCGACGGTGGTTTGCTACGACAAACTGAGCGGTAAGGAGGTCTGGCGAAGTCTCTCCGCCAAGGAGCCGGGCTATTGTCCGCCGACGCTGATCCATGCCGGTGGTGTGGAGCAATTGATCATATGGCACCCGGAGTCACTCAACTCGCTTAACCCAGACACCGGCGAGATTTACTGGTCGGAACCGTTCCGAGTGCGTTCCGGCCTATCGATCCCCACCCCGCGCCAGCTTGGCAACCGGTTGTTCATTACCGCGTTTTACAACGGGTCGATGATGATGAATCTCGACCCGGACAAACCAGGAGCCACGCTGGCGTGGAAGAGCAAGCGCGCCAGCGAAAAAAATACGCAAGAGCTGCACAGCATCATGCCGACACCTTTTTTTGAGGACAACCACATCTACGGCGTTTGCAGCTACGGGCAGTTGCGCTGCCTGCGGGCCGACACCGGCGAGCGGGTCTGGGAGGATCTCACGGCCACTCGCGGCGGAGTGGAGGCGCGCTGGGCCAACGCCTTTCTCGTGAAGCATGAGAACCGGTTTTTCCTGTTTAACGAGCTGGGCAACCTGCTCATCGCCAGGTTGTCACCGAAAGGTTACGAGGAACTGGGCAAGGCAAACCTGATCGAGCCAACGGGACGCGCCGCCGGCCGGGATGTGGTGTGGTCGCACCCGGCTTTCGCCAACCGGAACGTGCTCGTGCGAAACGACAAGGAAATCGCCTCGTTCTCTCTGGCGAAATAAT
Source organism: Verrucomicrobia bacterium UBA673 (assembly GCA_002299785.1). GTDB lineage: Bacteria > Verrucomicrobiota > Verrucomicrobiia > Limisphaerales > UBA1096 > UBA1096. Next base: position 14,006 of record DBNL01000023.1, on the reverse strand, counting down.
AAAATAGGCCAATGCTTGGCCAAGTTCAGGCGAGTTGCACTTTACGGTCGCCACTGTCGATGAAGCCGATCTCCCAAGCGTTCATCTTTTGCGCGCGGATGGAACGTAGTACGCCGGCCGACTGGTCTTCGCGGACGATCACCACCATGCCGATGCCCATGTTGAACACTTGGTGCATCTCGGCGTCGGAAACCTTCCCACTCGCCTGAAGCAGCTCGTAAATCGGCAGCACGTCCCATGTGCCGCGCATGATGATGGCGTTGCAGTCGTCTGGCAGCACGCGCGGGATGTTATCCACAAACCCGCCGCCGGTGATGTGCACGAGGCCCTTGACGGCCCACGAGCGGCGTGTGCCCCTGTTGAATTTTTTTAGCAGACGCTGCACGAGCGGCCCGTAGCTGACGTGCACCTTGAGTAGCTCATTGGCCACCGTGATGCCGAGGCCGGGGAGGCGACTCGACGGCTTAAGCTTCATCTTGTCGAAGAGGATGTTGCGGGCGAGGGAGTAGCCGTTGGTGTGCAGGCCGGAGGCGGCGATGCCGATAAGCTTGTCGCCGGGACGGATGTTGCGTCCGTCGAGAATGCGGCTTTTCTCGACCACGCCGACGATTGTGCCACTGACGTCGTATTCTCCGGGCTGATAAAAGCTGGGCATCTGCGCCGTCTCGCCGCCTACGAGGGAGCAGTTGTTTTCACGACAGCCAATGGCAAAGCCGCGGATGATATCGGTGAACGCTTTTTTCCGCAGCTTGCCGGTGCCGATGTAGTCGAGGAAGAACAGCGGCTCGGCGCCGATGACAGCGATGTCGTTGACGCAGTGGTTGACGAGGTCCTGCCCGACGGTGTCGTGCCGCTTGGCGGCGAAGGCGACCTTGAGCTTGGTGCCGACGCCGTCCACGCTCGAGACGAGCACGGGGGTCTTGTATTTGCGGGTGTTGAGGGCAAACAAACCGCCGAAGCCGCCAACTTGCCCGAGTACCTCGGGGCGCTGGGTCGATGCGAGTAATGCGGGGAGGTCGTCCTTGAGGCGGTTGCTAACCGCGAGGTCAACCCCGGCGGAGGCGTATGCGGATCGTTTGGCCATTTAAAAATCCGACGATTTGATAAAATCCCACATCTCGTGAAGCTTTTGGGCGTTCTCCCTCACCCTCAGGGAGAAGGTGACCGAAGGCTGGACGAGGGTGAAACCCGGATGGCTTTCTGTAATGGTCACTACTTGGTTGACGGATCAATAAACGTTACTCGGCCACCTTGGCGGGAGCTTCTCCGGCGGAGCTGTCGTCCTGCGCCGGACTCTCTGCGGCAGTCGATGGTTCCTCGGCGGCGGCGCTTGCTTCCGGCTCAGTTAGTGGTTCTTCGGCAGCGGCACTTGCTTCCGGCTCGGTTGGTGATCCCTCGGCAGCGGCGCTTAGTTCCGGTTCCGTTGGGGCGGCGGCGTCCGCTTGGCTTAGCTCGGGAGATTCGGTCGTGTCGCTTGCCTCGGTGGCCGGCGGCTCGGCGCTTGGCTCCGGCGTTTCAGCCGGCTTGGTTTCCTCAGCGGAGGGAGCTTCGGCCGGGGTTTGGGGCGAGGTCAAACTCGTCCCTTCCGTTAACGGTGGCTCGGCCTTGGGTTTTTTGTCCGGCCTAGGTTTTTTCTTTTTCTGCTGCGGCGGCTGAGGCTTGGGGGCGATCTCCATTTGGCCGTTGGCATACTCGACCACGTGGCCCTGGTGTACAAGCCAATGCAGGTCGCTGAGAATAGCGGTGCGTTCCGGTGAGAGCGGGGTTTCCTGCTTAGGCGCGTCCCCCTCCCCAGATGCCTCAGCGCTTTCTAGCTTGTCGGGCTCGGGAGCGAACTTGTCGAGGATCATCCGGCGGGTGCAATTCTGGTTGTCGACGACAAAGGTCACGATGTTGCGGATGCTGTCGCTCACCGGGGTTTGCTCTAGGTTCAAATGATGCGGGCGCGACACCGAGACGTGAGTGACGCTTTTCTTACGTTTGAAGAATTGAAGGCCGTGGCTACTGAACTCCTGACTGAGCATATTGACGATCTTCAGAGGAAAACGCCGCTGATCATCTATCGCGTAACGGACGAGGTTCTGCATGCGGGGCGGTGTTTTTTTGTTGAAAACACTCGCCTTAAGCGCCACATCGCTCACGCTTGAAATCAGGTTGGACAGGTGATACTTCCGGAAATGTTCTCGAACCGCCTCGCGCGACTCGAGCCGAGCCTCCTCCGGCAGGTTGATGGCGATGTACTCGGTTTTCCAGCTCTGGTCGGCGAGCCACTGCTTCACCACCTCCTCGTCATGGACGATTTTCACTCGTGACTTGAAAACGTCGAACGGAAGCCGGGGAAACCTGTCCGCGTGCAGGGCGCGTAGCTTGTCCTGATAGCCGTGGTAGTTAGGCGGCCCAAGGATCTGGTCGCTCATGCCGCATTGCGCCACGAAGGTGTAGGTGCCCTTGGGCGGATCGATCTCGGTTTTTTCCGTCTTGTAAAACGTGTCGAAGTGCCGACTCATCACATGATCCAGCGCCTGATCCCCGGAGAGCCAAACCGTCTCGTCCACCTGGCAAAAAAACAGCGGCTGGGCAACGGAGCCGTCCTCCTTTTTTCGGGTCTTAAGGACGACGAGGTAGCGCTCCGGCTTGGCGAGAATCAGCCGCGCGATGTCGAACAAGGGATAGCAGCGTCCTGTGTGCTTGATCTGGCGAGCCAGCGATTCGACGCCGTTTTTCTCAGGCTGGAGAGCCACGTCGAGTTCCAGCGGCGGGCGCGGTGGCGGATCGTTCCGGCGAAAGCCACCCTTTTTGTCGAAATGCCGCTTGCCTTCACGTTTTTTAAATTCTGGTCGCTGGCTACCGTCGCGGCTGCCACCCTGCCCGCGACCCCGGTCGCCATCGCGTTTACGATCCCCGGAGCCACGCCCCTTGAAATCGCGGCCGCGATTGTCGTCGCGCTGACGAGAAGGGCGGTCACCCCAGTCGCCGCGTCCACGCGCACGGGATCTCTCTTCGCCGGCATAGTTGGCGAACGGTTTTGCGTCATTCGGTTTCTGCGCCCAAGCGGGGAGAAACTCCAGATCCAGATCCAGCTCCTTGAGCGGATCAGTGTTTTTGGCTTCACTCATTGCGGATGGATATCCGTGATATCGGGTTGATTGCGGCTGATGACCGGTGAAAGAATGTGAACCTCAAAAAAACTGAAAACAAGGCTAAAGTGGCGCAAAAAATCACTCACCTGACCACCCAGTCCGCGGGTGCCTTGAATTTTTTTCTACCTGCGTTGTAAACGCCCACGCCGCCCGGTGGTTGCAGTTTGCGATGCGCCACTAACTTTACCGCAAGCCGTTCGGCCACCTCGGGGTGCCTCGACAAGAGATCGGTCGTCTCGTTTGGATCACGGTCGATCCGAAACAAAAATCGCTCGTGCTTCGCTGTTTGCCACTCGCCGCCTGCGATGTTCGGTCCGTTAATGAGCAACTTCCACTTGGCCGTACGAATCGCGATTTTCTCCTTATCCTCACCGGCCTGGCCGTGGTAGAAATACAGCTCGCGGTTGAGTCGCTTGCGCTTGGCCTGCAAAACATCCAGCACATCCCGCCCGTCGAACGGCTTGTTACCAAGGCTGGATGACAACGCACCGGCGGTGAGCTTGGCCAAGGTTGGCAACACATCGATGCACGACAGCGGCACGCTGACTTTACCGCCGCCGCGGATCCCCCCGCCTGGCCAACGGATGGCAGCCGGCACGCGCACACCACCCTCCCATACGTCGAGCTTATTGCCGCGCAACGGCAGGTTGTTGTCCGCGATGGCCGCCACCCCGCCGTTGTCGCTGAAAAACCAAACCAGCGTGTCGTCCGCTTCACCTGAAGCGTCAATCGCGCGGAGGATTTGACCGATGCCGTCATCCATGCACGACACCATCGCCGCCACCTTCTGCCGTTTGTTGGCGTTGTTGCCTTCAGCTTTTCCCTCGGCCAAGTGGGTGAATTTTTTCAAGTATTTTTCAGGTGCCTGAAATGGCGAGTGCGGCGCATTGAATGGGACATAGCAAAAGTAGGGCGCGATACCCTTGGCCTGCTTCAGGATGAACCGGCTAGCCGCTACAGCTATCAGGTCTGTCGAGTAGCCCTGCTCGCCGCTGGCTCTCTCGTTGATGTGCCAGTCGCGCTCGCCCTCGCGGGTCAGGTCGAAGTAATCGATCGCCCCGTTGTAATGGCCCTGGAAATGAGTGAAGCCCTGGTTGTTTGGATGCCACTTGGTGTCGTTGTGGCCAAGGTGCCATTTGCCGAAAACGCCTCGGTGCTGATAACCAGCCTTGGCCAAAGCCTCCGGCAGCGTAACCTCACTTGGGTCGAGTCCGAAATGCCGCCACGGCGGAATCACAGCACGCGCCATGCCGAACCGAATTGGGTACCGCCCTGTCATCAACCCGGCACGCGTCGGGCTGCACATCGGGAACACGTAAAAGTGATCCAGCTGAATCCCCTCTCGGGCAATGCGATCGAGGTGCGGCGTCGGGATGCGGTTCGAGTGATAGCCGACATCCGCCCAGCCGAGATCGTCAGCAACGATGATGACAATATTGGGCTTATTCGCTGCACCAACGGTCGCTGGCTTGGCCAAGAGCAACAACGAAAAAACTGACAAAAAGATGGAAACAAAAACGCGAGTCATAATTTTCAATTGTACCGCACCGAACATCCGCCGGCGGCACTTCAATTGCAAGCCGCCCTGCCGCTTGACTAGGCGTCTGGTTGCTTGACCGGCCGGGTGTGGCAGGTGAACGTCCACGGCATGACTGATACTTCACAAAAACCCAACGCACCGTGGCCGCTCCGACTGGCGATCGGATTTCTAAGCCTGTTACTCACGCTTTTTTTCATCTGGCTGCTGAGCTTCATGCTCAACGACATCGGCGACCTGCCGGGGCCAGATTACAACACGATTCAAAAAAGCCATGTCCCGGAGGAAAAACTGAACGAAGCCAACGACTTGGCCACGCAACTTGTCGGGGTCGAAAAACGAATCAAGCGACAGGAGGAAATTCAAGGCACGCTTCAGCAAAGCATGAGGAACGCCGAGACGGCGCTCACCAAGATCGCCGACCTGCAGCGGCTCAGCATCGAAGGCGGCGGCAAACCGAGCGAAGTCGACCGGCAGGCAATGGAGAATGCGCGTAGCCGCTTTTACACAGCGCAAGACGAATACGAGTCGGCCAACGAGACGATAACCACACTCAACGACGAACGGCATCAAATCAAACAATCGATCGCCAGCATCGACGCCGATCTGCGGCAGTTTAAGAACAAGTCGCAAGCGGAGTACAATGACGCCCGGCGCTCGCACGACCTGAAGATCGCCTCACTCAAACTTGTGTTTGTCGTGCCGCTGCTGTTGCTCGCCGCGTGGTTGGTGAAAAAAAAGCGCAGCAGCATTTACCAACCGTTCAACTGGGCGGCGTTGGTGGCAACATTCTGGATGGTGTGGCTCGTGATGTGGGACCACTTCCCGCGCGACTTTTTCAAGTATGTTGCCATCCTCGCGGCGATCGGCATCTTAGGAGCTTTTCTCACCTGGGCGATCCGTTCATCGGCGCGCCCACGCAAGTCCACGCTGCTCAAGCGCCATCGCGAAGCGTACCAAAACCATCGCTGCCCCGCGTGCGATTTCCCAATTTTGCGCGGAGCATTCCAACAGGCGGTCTGGACCAAGCGCGGCCCCAAACTTTACGGAGAGGCGCCTAGCCAAACAGAGTCGTCCCGCTACACTTGCCCGTCCTGCGGCGAAGCACTCTTCGATCAATGCGGCGACTGCGGCGAGGTGACCCAGACGCTGCTGCCCTACTGCAGCGCCTGCGGCCAGGAAAGCTGACTCAGTAAACGTCCCTGAGGTATTGTTTGTCGGCTTTAAGTTGCTTGACCCATGCCTCGGCGTCCTCGCGGGATTTGCCACCCTCCTTCTCTGCAATGGAGATCAGTGCCTCATGGACGTCCTTGGCCATGCGCGAGGCATCGCCGCAAACATAAAACACCGCGCCGTCGCTGAGCCATGAGTACATCTCGGCACTATGCTCGAGCATGCGGTGCTGCACGTACACTTTCTCCGTCTGGTCGCGAGAGAAGGCGAGGTCGATGCGCGAGAGCCTCCCATTGGCGACGTACCGTTCCCACTCGTCGCCGTAGAGATAATCGGTCGCGCTGTGCTGAGCGCCGAAGAAAAGCCAGCTCTTGCCGGTGGCTCCGGTGGCGGCACGCTCCTCAACAAAAGCACGGAACGGCGCAATGCCAGTGCCGGGGCCTACCATGATGATCGGCGTGTCGCCGTCCTCGGGCAGCTTGAAGTTTTTGTCATAATGCAGGAACACCGGCATGGTGTCGCCCACGTCCACACGGTCGGCGGTGTAGGTGGAACAGACGCCCTCGCGGCCACGGCCGTGGCTGTAGTAGCGGATGATGGCGATGGTGAGGTGCACCTCGGCGGGATGTGCCCGGAGACTTGAAGCGATGGAGTAGAGGCGCGGGAGTTGCTTCCTGAGCATGCCGCAAAAGTCTGACGCCGCCAGCCCTGGCACAGGGAAGTCTGCGATCATGTCGATGACCTCGCGCCCGCCAAGGTAGTCGTCGAGCGCCGCCTTGTTATCGGGATCGAGCAGCGACTCGAGTTTATCCGACTGCGCAAAGGCGTTGTATTTCTTGAGGATATTCTTGGTGATGCCAGTGATGTTGAGATCGGTAGCAAACACCTCGCCGAGCGGCTTGGTTTCGCCGCCCTTGAGTTCCACCATTTCGCCGGCGTCGAACCCGCCAGTCTCGAGCACTTGCTTTACAACCTGCCGAGAATTGGCGGGGATAATCGCCAACGAGTCGCCCGGGCGATATTCTAGCCCGGAGCCGGCAAGGCACAACTCAAGATGAAGCGTCTCTTTGTCCGAGCCTTCCTTGTTGAGCAACACGCGCCGCTTGAGTGTGGATAGAAACGGATTTTTCTTGTCGTAAACCACCGCAGTGGAACAGATTGTATTCTCGTCGTTCATTAAAAAACTCGGCGGATACTGTGGTAAACAACCTATCGAAATCAAGTACAACGGTGCGCTTAACCAAACGGCGGTCAGACTACCTCTAGACGGCTGTTTTGTATGCTCCGCGCTACAGCATCGGTGAACTCCATGTAATGAACGCCATCAGCAAAAGTCGTGTGTGTTACTTCGCGTTCACCCCGGATGGCAGCAACGAAATCTGACTCGACTTGCCATTCGCCGCGCTCCTCGTCGAGTATAGAGATTTCGGTGAGTTGCTTATCGCCTTTGCGGCCGCCAAAAAGCCTGTCCCCGACAAGTTGCAGCGTTCCCTCACTACCGAAAAGATAAATCGCATCATCCTGAAGTAACGCGGTAATGGCGGATTGCTGCAGGTGCAGTTGCGCACCATTCTCGAGGTCAGCGACAACGTCGAGGTGCTCCGGTACACCGACCAAATGAGGTTCACCCTTCTCATCAGATCGCTGCTTGGTGAAGATTTTCGCCCGAGCCATCACATGTGTTGCGCGGCCCACCCAGCGCATCATGGCCTCGTAGTAAATACCCATAGCCAGAATATTGTTCCCGCTGAGTTCAGCGTTCTGTCGCCAGTGCAGTGACGATTGGCTATCAATAAAATCGCCCCGAATACGAGTCTCGACTGCGAGTAATTCGCCAAGAAAACCTTCGGCGATGATTCGCTGTATGGTCGCATCCGCAAATAGCGTGATCGGGGACGGCACAACCTGCGAGACCAATCCCGGCTCAGTCAGGCTAGCCTCGAGCATACGCTTGGCCTCGCCGGCGTTCATCGCCATACGCGCCTCAGTGAGTACGTGTTTGCCTTCGGCAAGCGAAGCCAGTGTCACCGGGCAGTGCAGATAAGGCCAGGTGCCGATTAGGATGACGTTCGTTTCCCGATCGGCGACCGCCTGCTCCCAGTGCCCGTAGGTTTTTGGAATGCCAAATCGCTTAGCCACAGTGGATGATGAGCTCTCACTGCGGTTGACTACACCGACGATTTCCACGCCATCGATCCCTTGCAGCAAAGGAATATGCCTGGCGGTAGTATTGGCCCCTGCACCCACGACGCCTACTCGTACGTCACTCATCGTCAGGCTGGTAGTCGGTGTATTTGTTGTGGCGACCTCTGGCCCGGTCCGCGGGGTAGCGTTTTTCATTGATCGCGAGCTTGGTCTGCATTGCCTGGCCAAGATCGATGCCGGCGTCGGCGGCCATGAGGAACAGGTAAATCGCGATATCGGCCATCTCCTCGGCGACATCGGCCCCCTTCTTGGCCAAGTGCTCGTCACATTCTGAGTGTGTCTTCCAGAGAAAATGTTCCTGCAACTCGGCGGCCTCAATCGCCACGGCAGCGGCCATGTCCTTGGGTCGGTGAAACTGCGCCCAGTCGCGTGCGTCGCGGAAGGCGAGGATCTGGTCAGTCAACTCCGCGATAGTCATGGCGTGGTTCGGTTACTGATTCTCGCTGGCGTGGCGGCGCAGGATCGCGATAACCGTTTCATCCTTCGCATAATCGAGAACGGTCTTGCCGCGTTTGTCCTTGTGCCCGATGTCCGAGCCCTTGCTGAGAAGCTGGCTCACCAGCTCGTTGCTCCGCATGCGCACAGCCCAGAAAAGGGGTGTCACCTGGGATTTGTCGGCGAGGTTTGGATTCGCGCCACGGGCGAGCAGGTGGGACACGACAGCATGCTTCTGGCTGCGCACAGCCCACAGCAGGGCTGTCTTGCCGGTTTTATCCTGTGAGTTGACTTTGATGCCGTTGGCCAAGTGAAATTTAACGGCATCGATGTCGCCGCTACCGGCGCTGTAAAAGATGTCCCTTTTGGGCTTCGTGTCTTCCGGCTCGGGCTTTGGAGTCACCGCAACCACCGGCTCGGGTGCCGGTTCAACGGCCGACTCCGGCTCGGGAGACACCTTGACGACTGGTTCCGGAGTGAGAGACGGGGTTGCTGCCGGCTTGGCGGGTGGGGCCAGCACAACCGATGATGATTTCTCGCTATCGGAGGAGGGTTCGGGGGTTATGGTTTGCTCTGGGGCTTGGGAGCCGCATCCGGCCAAACCGAGTGTCAGCAACAAATTCAGTATGAAAAATCGCGCTTTCATGAACTGCGGTTTTTGCGGAGGACAGCTTTGCTGTCAAGGCCGGCTTGACCTCTTGTCGCTTGGCCAAGCCCAAAAAAGAGAGCTCAAACAGGCTTTTCTGTGACCTTGCAAATGGGCACAATCCCGCTAATATCCTCCGCCCCTTGGCCCATTCGGGCCGCCGCCCAGTCGTTGGGAAGGGAAACTTACCACGATTTAATTATGCCAATTGCAACACCGAAGCAGTACGCAGCGATGCTGGACGCCGCCCAAAACGGCGACTACGCCTACCCAGCCGTCAACATCACTTCCATCACCACGATCAATGCCGCGCTTAAGGCGTTCGCCGACGCGAAGTCCGACGGCATTATTCAGATGTCCACCGGCGGCGGGCAGTTCGCCTCAGGCTTGAACAACAACGACGCCGTGCTCGGCTGCATCGTGCTCGCCGAGGCCGCCCACCGGCTGGCCGAGCGATACGATATTCTCATCGGCCTGCACACCGACCACTGCCAGCCGGAGAAAGCGGCCAGCTTCCTCAAGCCGCTCATCGAAGCGACGGCTAAGCGCCGCGCCGTTGGCCAGGGTAACTTGTTCCAAAGCCACATGCTCGACGCCTCCATTTTGCCGCTCGAGGAAAACATGGCCATCTCAAAAGAGTACCTAGAGCTGTGCGCCGAAAATGAAATCATCCTCGAAGTCGAAGCCGGCGTTGTCGGCGGTGAAGAGGACGGCTCGGCCGGAACCGAGGATATGCCGGCGGAGAAACTTTACACCACGCCCGAGGACATGCTCACCGTTTATGAGAGCCTTAACGGTATCGGCCGCTACATGTTCGCCGCGACGTTTGGTAACGTGCATGGCGCTTACAAGCCCGGCGCCGTCAAGCTGCGGCCCGACATCCTCAAGCAGGGTCAGGACGCCGTCACCGGCAAACATGGCGAGGCGGCCAAGTTCGACCTCGTCTTCCACGGCGGCAGTGGCTCCGAGAAACATCAAATCAAGGAGACTCTCGAGTACGGCGTGATCAAAATGAACATCGACACCGACACGCAATACGCCTTCACCCGCCCCATCGCTGATCACATAATGGCCAACTACGAGGGGGTACTGAAGATCGACGGCGAGGTCGGCAACAAGAAGGTGTACGACCCGCGCTCCTACCTCAAGAAAGCCGAGCAAGCCACGGCCGACCGCCTCGTCGAGGCTTGTAACGACCTCGAGAGCACCAACAAAACCATCTTCGGCACGGTCTGAAAAACAGACCGTACTTTCTTTGACACGGATTCAAGCGGATTCATTAATTCCTGAAAATCCGTGGAATTTGTATCCATTGGATATTTCTTGTGCGAGATTGGATATCCCCTTTTCCCATCTTGGGCTTGCCCAAGCGCGCCGCGTTTGATTCCTTCTCCCTCACAGTGAAGGAGGCCGAAGGCCGAATGAGGGTGGGTGGGTTTTACCGGTTTCAATAACTACAATCGATCGTTGTTTTTTTATTCTCTCTCTCCCCTGGGATATAGCGCCGAGTCTCCCCGCTGCTTGCACAAGCGCTTTGCTACTTGCCCATCGAGATGACGTCGCTGTCATCGTCAGACTCCACCGCTGCTTTCGGCTTGGCCGCCAGACCACGGGAGTCGGTCGGCTGTGTCTCACGCGCCCGGGCGCCGTCTTCGTTCCGCTCGGTTTCCTGGAATTTCACCGAGACCAACTTGCTAACGCCGTGCTCCTGCATCGTCACCCCGTACAATGTGTCGGCCATGCTGATGGTACGCTTGCTGTGAGTGATGATGAGAAATTGCGACTGATCGATGAACCGCTTGAGCACGCGGATGAATCGATTGATATTCGACTCGTCGAGCGGCGCGTCCAGTTCGTCCAGCACGCAAAACGGGCTCGGGCTAACCTGATAAATTGAGAATAGCAGCGATACAGCAGTCATCGTCTGCTCGCCACCGGAGAGTAGCGTAATACTCTGGAGTTTCTTTCCCGGGGGCCGCGCCACGATCTCAATTCCGCTGTTGAGAATGTCTTCCTCGTCCACCAAAACCAAGTCTGCCTTGCCGCCCTCGAACACCTCGGTGAACAACTCGCGGAAGTTGTCGCGAATCTTCTCGAAAGTCGCCCGGAACATTTCCGTCGTCTCGGCGTTGATTTGCTCGATGACTTCCAGCAGCTGCTCCTTCGCCTTGACGAGATCGTCGTGTTGGCTCGTCAAAAAGGAGTAACGCTCCTCGGTCTCCTTATACTCCTCGATGGCGACCAGATTCACCGGCCCCATACGATCGAGCCGATCCTGTAACTCGGCGACCTTCTCACCCACCCTCCCCCAGTCGGTCTCCCCTTCAACAGCAACCTCTACCTTGATGCCTCCGGAGTCGTCCTCGGTCACCTTGAGGCACTCAGCCTCCACTTCCTGCAAAACGATCTGGTACTTCTCCTGAATCCGCTCGCAGAGGTTCTTGGCCATCATGTTGTTTTGAGCCAGTTCCACCTCAAGTTTCGAGCGGTGTTCCTGCGAACTGCTCAACTCTTCGCGAATGGAGCGCAGCGCCTCCTCGCGTTCCTCGACTTTTTTATCCGCCTCGGTTTTTTGGGAAAGCAGACCGGCGATTTTGCCGCTGGATTGCTCGCGCTCGCTGCGAACAGCCGCGATACGCTGCGTCGAGTCGGCGATGTCTTTCTCTGTCTGTGTTTTTTTATTCCCTCCCGTATCGATGTCGCTTCGGCGCTGGGCAACGAGTTGCTTAAGCTCCTCTATGCGAATATTGAGTGGCTCGAGTTGTCGCCGGAACGACGCCAGCAACTGTTCCTCCGAGGCCAGCCCGACCTTGGCCTCGGTCAGTTCTCCGCTAGCAACGTCGCGCCTTCCGCGCAGCCCCTCGACCACTCCAGTCACCTCGCCCAAGAGCGTGCTGTTGGCCGCCTCCCTTTCCTCGAGTGAAACCAGCTCAGCGGCCAACGAGTCGCGCTTGCCACTGCCCTCGGATTCCTGGCCGGAGAGACTCTCCAGCTCGAACGTGACACCCTCGATTTTCTGCGCCAGCATGCGCTGCGAATTCTCCAGAGCCTTCAGCTCGCCCTCGCTCGATGCGATGGACACCTCCTGCTGCCGCAGCTCCGTCTGCTCTTTTTGCAAACCGGCCTGCAACGCGGTTTGCTCAGCCTGCATGTCGCCCTTCTCGCGGCTCTGATCATCGACGTTGCTGCCCACCCCATCCAGTTCCTTCTCCAGTTCGGCAATCTCATTCTTCCGCGCGAGCAGCGAGGCGGACGCATTGCCGTTGCCGAGGCCTCCGCTGAACACGCCGTGCCGCGAAAGCAACTCACCAGCGCTTGTCACAAAATCCAGGTCGCGATGCTGTTCGCGGCCGCGCATCGCGGCGTCGAGATCGGACACGATGACCAAGCGGCCGAGCAGTCGGTCGAGCAACGGCTGAACATCGGCGTCGCATCCCACTTGGCCAAGCGCCGCCACGCCACCGAACTCGTCGAGCTTAGCCGCATCGATCGACGGCTGTGTGCCACCGGAAATCAGGTCGAGCGCAACAATGTCCGCGCGCCCTTTTTTGCCTTCGCTCAGCGACGCCAAGATCAACTGGGCATCGGTCGCCTGCCGGGTGATGACCAACTGTAAATGCCGGCCAAGCGCGGCCTCGACAGCGGCGACGTATTTTCCCGGCACGCGAATCTTATCGGCCAACAAACCAAGCGCAGCCTCGGACTCCCTGATGGCTGCCTGAACCCCGGCGCTGACACCCTCGTTGGAGGCCTGCAACTGCTTTAGCACATTCAGCCGCGACCTCTTTTCTGCCTGAAACCTCAGTAAATCGTCTAATTCTGCGGTCAGCTTGGCCAAGCGTTCCTGCAGATCGGCCAAGCGCTGCTGGCGTTCCTCGACGGTGCCCCGATGGCTTTGGACGGTCGATTTCCGATCCTCGACATCGCTGGAAAATTGGCCAAGCCGCTCCCGAAGTTTCGTCTCTTCCTCCTCGAGCTGGGTTTTCTCCGACGAAAGTTTCTCGAGCCGAACGGTGTTTCCCCGCTTCTGCAAATCGATCGAATTAATCTCGTTGCGGACACGGGTTAGTTCCTGCGCGACGCTGTACGACTCGGACTGCGCCTGGCGAAACGTCTCCTCCCGTTGGCCAAGCTCCTGCTCGATGGCATTGCACGCGGCCTGTTTTTCATCGACGGTGCGGCGTATGTCTCCGACGGCGTTGTCCGCGTCGCCGAGCTTGGCCTGCATCCCGGCCAACTCCTGCTCAGCGTCGCTGCTCCGCTGCTCGGCCTGCGCGATGTCGTCGTGCGCCTTGGCAACGTGTTCGTCCAACTCCTGGATGCGCTCGTGACTAAATTGAATTCGGCTCTCGAGTCGCTCGAGTTCTGCCTGCAGGTTGGCGCCTTTTTCCTGCGCCTCGTTAACCTGTTTTTCGATCGCGCCACGCTGCTGCCGCGCTTGGTTTATCAGCGCCTCCTCGCTCTCGATTGTCCCGGTAAAGTCATCCGACTTGCCCTTGAACTCGCTGATGGCCTGCTCGCATTGACGGATGGTTTCCTGAAACTCCCCGAGCTGATGCCGGGCGAATTGGCTTTCCAGGTTCTGGAGTTCATCCATGAACTCCTTGTAGCGCTTTGCCTTGCCAGCCTGGCGCTGGAGTGAGCCGATCTGCCGCTTGACTTCGCGGATGGTGTCAGACACGCGCAGCAAATTTTGCTCCGTATAGTCGAGCTTTCGCAGCGCCTCTTTTTTCTGCGTCTTGAATCGCGTGATGCCGGCGGCCTCCTCGAACACCAACCGTCGGTCGTCGGGCTTACTGGAGATGAGCTGGGTGATGTTGCCCTGGGCCATGATACCGTAGCTGGCACGCCCCATACCTGTGCCCATGAA
>DBNL01000146.1 GCA_002299785.1 Verrucomicrobia bacterium UBA673 | reverse complement strand
GACCCGCGAGCCTGTGGAAATCATGAGGTGGCCGGCGGTGATCGTTTGGCCGTCGTCCAGCTCGAGCGTGTGTGGGTCGCGGAACATGGCCAGGTTGCGGATCAACTCGAAGCGGCCGTCCTGCAATTGGCCGCGGCGATAGCTGGCGAACTCCTCTACCATCGCTGCTTTGCGCCGCATCACCGCCGCATAATCGAAGCCGATTTCGCCCGGTTCTAGGCCCCAGAGCTTCGAGCGCTGGGCCTGAAACCGCACATCGGCCGCGTGCAGCAACGCTTTCGTCGGCATGCAACCGCGCAGGATGCACAGTCCGCCCAGTTCCTCCCCGGCCTCGATGATGACGGTGCGCTTGCCGGCGGCAGCGGTCGAACGGGCGGTGGCATAGCCGGCGCTGCCTCCGCCGATCACGGCAACATCAAAATCGTAATCTTCCATATCACTTGGCCAAGGTGTAACTAAACCAAAGCCAATCGGAAAGAATTGTCATGTCGCACCGTTAGTAAACGGCACTTTCGGCGAGCTTCCAGCCGGGGACGATTTCAGCGTCGAGTGAGGTGGCGGCGGTGCCCTTAGCAAGGTGCATGTGGGCGATGATGCCGACCATTGCCGCGTTGTCGGTGCAGAGCGTTGGATTGGCCAGGCGCAACACAAAGCCCTCCCGCTCACACGCCGCATCCAAGGCCGCTCGCAAGCCGCTGTTGCATGTCACGCCGCCGGAGGCGGTGACGTATTTTACGCCGAGCTTTTTCGCCGCGAGGATTGTCTTGGCGACGAGCACCTCGACGATCGCTGCCTGCACGCTGGCGCAAAGGTTGCGGAGCCGCTGGCCGTCCTCGAGCACCTCCGGATTGTCGCGGATGAAGTAGCGTACCGATGTCTTGAGCCCGCTGAAACTGAAGTCGTGCGAGTCGTCGCGCATCATGGGACGCGGGAATTTGTGCGCTCTGCTGTCGCCCTCTTTGGCTAGGCGATCCAGCTCGGGGCCGCCGGGATACGGCAGGCCGATCAGTTTGGCAGCCTTGTCGAAGCACTCGCCGGCCGCGTCGTCCACCGTGCCGCCGAGCACGTGATGCTCCAGCGGTGCGGCGACGTGTACGAGCATCGTATGGCCGCCGCTGACGATGAGCGAAATGTTCGGCTGAAAGTCGTCTAGAGAGAGCGACAACGGCTCGCCGTCGATCCACGGCGAGTAGAGGTGCGCCTCGTGATGGTGGATGCCAATGAACGGCTTGCCCAGAGCGAACGCCAAGCCCTGCGCCGCGCGCAGGCCAACCAGGAGCGCGCCCGGCAAACCCGGCCCACGAGTCGCCGCGATCGCGTCGAGTTCGCCGGGGGCGACAACCGCTTCGCCAAGCGCCTGGCGGGCGACCGGCATGAGGTTGTGCAGGTGCTCGCGAGAGGCGAGTTCCGGCACTACGCCGCCGTACTCCTCATGAAGTTTTATCTGGGAGGAAACCGCGTTGGCGAGAACACAGCCATCGCGCAGCACGGCGACACTTGTTTCGTCACACGACGTCTCGATGGCCAGCAACAGCATGGGAGGCGAACAGTTTCGCTTGGCCAAGCGGCGAAATCATTCCGGCTTCTCGGCCGGCTTTTCCTCGGTTTCGGGGGCGGCCTCCTTATCAGGTTTGGCCTTTTCATTCGTTTTTTCCGACGGCTTTTCCTCTTCTGGCTCTGCCTTGGCTTGGATCTGTTTCTTGCCCACTAGCAGTTCAATGGCCTTGGCCAACTGCGGATCGACGAAGTTTCCGACGGCTTCACGGCGATCCTCAGCCACCATCTTGAGGCCCCCCGGCGTGCGCTGGAGGAAGAGCAATTCCTCGTCTTCGCGGCTCATTTTCAAGTTTTGATGAGGCTCGATACCGTTGCCGTGAATGACCTCGTGGCTTGGGGTGTAATATTTGGCTGTGGTCAGTCGAAGCGCGGCTCCTTGTTGGCCGTTGATGGGCAGAATCTTTTGCACCGAGCCTTTGCCGAAGGTTTTTTCGCCGACGATCTTGGCGCGGTCGTTGTCCTTAAGGCAGCCGGCAACAATCTCCGATGCGCTGGCGCTGAACCGGTTCACCAGCACGACCAGCGGCAGGTCGGGACGGGCATTGCGGCCGGACGACTTGTGCTCGGAGTTCTCGTGTTTGCGGCGTCCCTCGGTGGTGACGATGGGCTCGCCCTTGGCCAGAAATTTTTCACAAACCCTGATCGCCTGGTCGAGCAGTCCTCCGGGGTTGTGGCGCAGGTCGAGCACGAGCCCCTTCATGTCCTCAAGTTCGAGTTTACGCAGTGCCTCCTCCAGGTCCCGCGATGTCGCCTCGCCAAACTGCGTCAGCCTCACATAGCCGATCTTGTTTTCGTCGACAGTGAACTTGCGCTGGTTGTTGATGTCCCTGACGGTAGCGACCTTGATTAGTGCGCGCTTAAGAGTGACATCGATATCCTTACGGGTAGACGGCCGGAAAAATGTCATTTTGACTTTCGAGCCTGGCTTGCCGCGGAGCTTGTCGACCGCCTCCGGCATCGAGATGTTGCGGGCATTTTTGCCCTCAATCTTCACTATGCGATCGCCTGACATGATGCCGGCCTCGTAGGCCGGCGTGTCCTCCATCGGAGCAAGTACGGTGAGGTAGCCGTCCTGAATGTTGATGTGCACGCCGACGCCGCCGAACCGGCCCTCGGTGTCATCCATGAGGTGCGAGTAACGGGTGGGCGGCATGAACTCGCTGTGCGGGTCGAGCATGCCGATCATGCCCCGCAGCGCGCCGTGGACGAGGTCCTCATACGTCAACTCGCCGCCATCGACGTAGTCGCGCCGGATGCGCTCGAGTACGTTGACGAACAGGTCGAGATTGGCGTGGGGATCGTTGGCGCTCGAGTTGGCGTCAGACTCAGAATAGACCTTGGCACCGATCGCCAGGTTTATCAACAACACCCCGAGAACCACGGCGTGGAGAATTCTTCGTGCAGCTTTGGTTTGTAGCATCGGCCGGCTACCATACGCCCATCCGGCCCGCTTGGCCAAGCGGGAATCAGAGCCGACTGATAAGCCAGGTATGCTTGCCGCGGGGGGTCTTTTCGACCTCCCCGACTTCGCGGAGCACCAGCCGGAAGTCGTCGCCAAGCTTGCGCCGGATGCCGTCCTCAATCTGCGGGAGCCGCGACGTGTGAAACTCCGGCGATGGGATGTAGCGAAACTCTGCCAAGCCCTTTTCCGACTGGAAAAACTGCACGGCATACAGCTCGTCGAAGATCGCGTCGTGCATATTGAAGGCGGTCAGCGAGATGCGCCGCCCTGAGTCGGTGACAAGAAATTCCTGACCGCGCCCGGCGATCTCCTCAACGGCAGGCCAGGCGTATTCCCGCCGCGCATCCGGTTTGGCCAGGCGCACGAAGTCGCCGGTGCGGTATCGCACGAGCGGCATGGCCATATTGTGAAACGTTGTGCCGATGACTTCCCGCAGGCCGTCCCCATCCGGTTCGCCAAACTCAACGAAGCCGTAATGCGGCCAAAAATAAAATAGATCCGAGTACGTCCCCTCGGCGGCGAGGACGACGCGCTCGGCGTGGCCGTACCAGCGCAGCACGCGACACTGGAACACCCCCTCGAGGAGTCGTTTCTGGGATAGCGTCAACTGCTCCGAGCCGCATAGCACGCCCTGGAGCGGCGTGCGCCAACGCTGATCGTGCCGCTGTAAATACTCGGCGAACTGCAACGCCGCCGACGGATAGATATTCAAAAAGTCCGGCTGAAAATTTTCCAGCGCCTCGAGGTACTCGGGGATTCGCTCGTCGGTGAGGTGATACGACGAAAGCATCAGCCAATTACGCGTTGCATCGTGCGCGATGATGTTGCCCTTGGCTCGTGAGTCGGTAACATGGCCTCGGATAAGCGCTAACCGAGCCTTGTCAAAATAACCGGTTCGCCGCCAGTTGGCCTCAAGGAACGCCTGCTCCTTCGGCCGGCTGATGCCCTTCTGCAAATGAAACCCCACCGGCATGCCGGTCGAGCCACCGGTAGTTATGTAAAGTTTTTTCGAGTCGGCAATCTCAGTCGAGGTCAGATCATTAAAATGCTGCTGCATGTCCTGCTTAGTGAGCGACGGACAGCCGGCAAAATCGTCGAGTGACATCATTGCGTCCGGACGAAAACCGGCCTTAGCAAAGGAGCGACTGTAAAATGGACAATAGCTCGCGGCGTTGACGAGCGTGCGACGCAGTTCACGTAACTGATACTTGCGAAGATCCGCCTCGCTCCAACTTGGTGATGCCTCGGCCAACTCGCGAAACTCGCCGTACGCCCTGCCGTGGCGGATGCGGCGCGGGAGCCGCCGGTACGCCGCGCCGATGAAATTTCGCGCCTTCTGCGGCAGCTGATCGTACAGCGAGAGGAACGGGTAAAGTTTATCCTCGAGACTCATCGTTTGGCTTGGTTTTCCGGCTCGCGCTCGATTGCGCCGACCCAGCCAAAGTGCGGCTTGAACGCGAACCACTCAGCCGCTTGGCCAAGCGGCCCATTCCATTCAGGCTTGTTCGAAACGAGTCTTATATCGCTTGGCCGGAATGGGATAAAGTTGCGCTTTCGAATCTCGAAACTGTTCTTCAGCAGCCGCAGCTTTTGCCAGTCGAAACCCATCAGCGTAGCGGCGGCCATGTCCACAGCAGCCGGATGAGTGCCGGCGAGGATGACGCCGCAGGGCTTCGCATCGGGAGACATGGGGCCGTTGCCCTCGCCGCCGATGATGCCATCGACCACGGCAAGATAGCGCAGCGGCTTTTTGCGCGGCAACCCGGCGCCATCGAAATCGTGCAGGCATTTGTTGAGGTCGAGCACCATGCGCCAGCAGGTGTCGTTGCCGTGCCAGTTGCCGGAGCGAACGACTTTCTGCGTGTCGCCGAAAAACAGGCGTCCCATTTTTTTTAACGGCACAAAGAACCGTGAGAGCAGCGGGCGGCCGTTGACGATGCGCTTCGCCCGGCCCATCCACGAATGCTCGAGCCTGGCTTTTGCCGTTGAGGCGGGGAACTGGTCGCCTCCCAGGTCGGGCGTGCCTTCGGTGTGGTGCGGCAGCCAGTTTTTGTTCGCGTTGATGCCAACGAGATTCTTGAGTGCACAAGTCACGCCAACTTTTTTGTGGGTCTTGAGCTTGGGAATATTGATGAGCACGTCAGCGTCCATCGGCGTGCGGCAGAGCATGTACTCGTGGCGCTCGCCGGAGTGGCGCTCGTTCGTCTCGCCCATGTTGAAAGAGGCGCCAAACAGCCGGCCGTTACCGTGAAATCCTACGAACTCACTCGCGTCGTTCAGCCCGACGAATGTGTCTCCCGCCGGGTCGCCGGTGAGCTGTTTTTTTGAAACGGTGACACCATCGAGGGCGTGCCATTCTTCTGGTCGCAGGTCGAGCAGCTTGATCTTTGTGCCGGGGAAGTCGCGGCGGCAGCGATCGACCATTTCGTCGAGTCCGCAGTATTGGTTGAGCGCGACAAACGACGAGTCGGTTTGCGGCGCGTCGCAAACGGTGATCGAGCCACTGCCGGCGAGCTGCTTGCCGGCCCAGCGGATGACCGCCTCGATGACGGCGGGATGCGTGACGACGTGTTCCCACTGGCCCGGGCCGGGGTGGCGCTCGTCGTGTTCTTTGACCCAGTTCGGCTTGAGAACGACGCGGTCGTGTGGGCGGACGTAGTCGTCCGGCAGGCCAAGCGCGTCCAGCGA
This sequence comes from Verrucomicrobia bacterium UBA673, assembly GCA_002299785.1. Classification (GTDB taxonomy): domain Bacteria; phylum Verrucomicrobiota; class Verrucomicrobiia; order Limisphaerales; family UBA1096; genus UBA1096. Next base: position 4,580 of record DBNL01000146.1, on the reverse strand, counting down.
CTGACAAACGAGCGAGTGAACGGAGGCGGGATCGTCGTAATGCTCGACTCCGCGAAATGCCGAGACATGGGCAGGATCGTGTTGTCGGTTGGTGTTCACTCGTTTTCCAGCGCCAACAAAGCGGTCCGGATTTTTTCACCGAATGCCTTTCGCGTAAAGTGTTGCAGAAACCGATCGCGCAGTCCGGCTTCGTCCGTGCGACCGAGAAAGCCCTCGAGCCGGTCGGCGATTTGGAGGGGGGACTTTGTGTCCACAAGCCCCTCGTAACCGGCGGGGAAAAGCTCCGGTAAAATCCGCCAGCGAGTCACGATAATTGGCAGGCCGTGTGCCATCGCCTCGACGAGGCTGACCGGGTGCGCTTCAAATTCGTAGTACGAGGCCAGTACAAACGCGTCGGCTAGGGCGAATAAATCTCGCTTTTTCGGCTCGTCGGCAAAGCCGTGGTAAATAACGAGCGGCCCGTGCATGTCGTTCAGTTCCGCCTGACCAAGCCGCTCAGTGAACTCAGCCTCTTCGTCTGAGAGATAAAATTTGCCGGCAACGTCAAGTTGCACGCGCGCCGCTGATCGCTTGGATTGCAACCGAGCGTTGATCTCGGCGACAGCGTCGATGGCATCGAACAATCCCTTGTCGCGGTAGCAGAGGCTTAAGTACAGCAGGCGAAACGTCGTCGGCGACTCACCCCCTATCATCGCTTGGCCAAGCGCCTTGGCGCGTGAATGCTGCGCGGGTTTCAGCACGGTGTCGTAGTCAGGGCAGGGGTCGGGCGAGCAGTTTGGCACGGTGACGATGTTTCGCGGCGAGAGCTTGGCGGCGTCCTCGTGATAATAATCTCCCAGCACAATGCTCAACGCAGGGCGGCCAAGCAACCGCCGCGAAACCCAGCGTTCCCATGGACGCGCCCCGGTTTCGAGCCATCTGCCGACGCCGGATGCCTGATAATGAAAGATGGTCTGCCGGAAAAATGGGCGGCAGAGCATCATCACGATCCAATCGCGGTAAACGGCGTTGCGCAAGCCTGGCGCGGGGATACAGTAGAAATAATTCACGCCATGTCCCAGGCGCAGCCAAATGGCCTTTAGGCAATAGCGGAAAATGAGGAGGAGTTTGCGTGGGCTTGCGGAGGCGATGTCATCGATATCTCTCGAGAGGCGGCTGTCGACGTGGTAGATCTCGATTGTTTTGTCGTTACTCAGCTCTTCGAGCAGTTGCTGCACCATGAAACTTTGGCCGTGGAACGGCGGCGGGACGTGGGCAAAGACGAGCAGTTTCATGGTGAGTTGTCGTTGAGCTGAGCCAACTGTTCGTATACTCGGTTGTATTTGGCGGCCATCTCGCTGGCGGCCCAGCCCCGAACACTGTCGCGGATTCCAGCCGGTGTCGCAGGGATGAAATTGCCCTTGAGGATGGAGGCGATTTGATCGCGCAAACCGTTGATGCTGCCGGTGTCGTAAAGCAAGCCGGTCGTTCCGTCCCGCACGATATCGACATTGCCGCCGCTGCGCGCCGCGAGGGCGGGGAGGCCTAGTGCGAGGGCTTCCATTAGCGACACGCTGCAAGGCTCGTTCTCCGAAGCGACGACGACAAAATGGCCGTCGCGCAGGGCGTCGGTGACTTGGTTCGTCATGCCTCGCAGCAGGACGGTTTTCTGCAGGCCGAGTTGCTCGATCGATTTGCGCAGCTCGGCGGCGAAAGCTTGCGAGTCGGCGTCGCTCTGCTCCGGCCCCCAGAGGTGAAACTCGACGCGTTCCTTGAGTTCGGCTGGCAGCTTGGCCAAGGCGGCGATGGGGTGGTGCCAGCATTTCCAGCGGACGAGCGTGCCCATGCCGACGAGCTTGAGATTGGCTGACGGATTGGCGCTTGGCCAAGCGTTCGTTGTGAGAGGTTCCTCCAAAAAACTATCGGCGCAGCCAGAGAAAATAATGCTGCACTTGGGCGGCTCGACGGCGAGGCCGTAGTGCGAAGCCATGTTGGGGTTGAGCACCACGGTGGTCATCCAGTCGCGCCGCGCCGCCCAGCGGTAAAGCCAGGTGCGCTTGGCGTAGCTGTGGTTTGTGAACAGTACCTGCCGGCCAAGAAATAAACCGGCCAACAGCGCGACAATCAGCCCGCCGCGCGTGTGTGCATGGATGACATCGAACGACTCATGCCGAAGCAGTTTGCGAAGGCTAAAAAAAGCCAGTGCGCTGGTAAAAAAAATGACGAAGTGACTTGGCGAGTCACTGGTGATGTAGCCTGTGCGGCGGTAGTCGAGCACGGGCGAGCGGGTTTCCGCGTAGTCTCTGTGAACCCAGACCGTGTGCCGGATGTCTGCCACCGGTCCGGCCTGGTGCAGGCAGCGGATCACCGAGAGGATGCCGCCGGCGTCCTCTCGCTGACCGACCAGGTGGAGAATTCTCATTCCAGCTCGGGCTGTTCCGGTTGCTGTTTGCGCAACCGGTCCCGCAACATATATTGGCAGGTGATCAACAGGCCGGCCTGGAGGGAGAAGGTTTTCATAGCATACTCGCTGTCGCCGTGTAGTGCGATGAAGGCGACCACGTTAGCCATCCAGAGACAGGCGATGATGCAGCTCACGCGGGAGAATTCATCGTCCACCCCGTATCTGCGGAGATGAAAAATTACTTTGAATGCGACCACCGATCCAGTGATGAGAAACAGCAGCATAAAGCAGGTGCCAAATAGGCCGGTGTTGACCATCAACCCAATGAATCCGTTGTAAAAACGCCCCTGGTTGATGTGATAAGTTATCGCCGTGGGATCCCATTGTAGCGAGTGATCGCCGAAACCGGATTGCCCAAAACCGCGCCCGACCCACAGGTACTGTGAAATCATTTTCATCCCCTCCTGGCGCAGGACGCGCCGGGTTTCCATCGTGCTCAATCCATCCAATCGCGCGTCGCGGTGCACCTTGATGCCGGGCAGAGCCGAGAGAGCGCGCTGGGCCGCGAGCGGCATCCGTTCCGCGAAGCCGTAAGAAATGGTCAAGCCCAGGACCAGCACCAGACTGCCTGTCAAAGCGTTTCTCGTGTTGATCAGCCTTTGGGTAAAAACCATGAAGCTCATGACAAGGACAAGGATCGCCACCGTGTAACGGTGCCCGCTCAGCAGGCCGGCCCCCACGATGAACAAGCCAGCTGGAACCAGCCAGACGCTTTTGGCGGTCAGGAAGTCATTTAGCTTGTTCTTGATGAGCAAAAGCCAGAGGAAACCGATACTGACAAAGGCCAGAGACTGATAGCGATTGATGCCCATCTTCATGCGTTCCATTTCGAAGTTGCGCGCGTCGCCGGGTACCTCTAGGAAAAAGAGGATGTTGAACAGGCCGGGAGCGTTGGAGTAAATCACGTCTGAGATCAACCAAGTTGCGGAGAGCGCACACTGGATGATGAACAGCTTACGGATCTGCTCCTCCTTCAGGCGCACCATCATGAACAGTAGCGGGAAGATGGCGCAGGTGAGCTGCTGAAAATAAAACCGCCCGCCCATCTGCTCGCCACCCATCGTGCGAAAGCCGATGCCGCGCTCCACCATCGTGAACACCAGCACGCTGCAATAGCCAGCTACGCCGAGCAGCATCCATTTGTGTTCAAAAATGGAGTCCCACATTTCGTTTCGATATTGGCGAAATGAAAATACTAGCACGCAGCCGGTCCAGCCTAGCAGCGCAGCCGCCTCCCAAATAAAAGGGCGGCCGGGAAAAAACGGCATGATCAGCGCCGTGGAAAACGTCGCCACCGCGCAGACCACCGACAGCGTCGCGTGGTACGGCATCAGGATTAGCCAAGCCAGTCCACCAAAGGCGAACGCGGCGAAAAAAGCGTCATCAGCCAGCGTGTACCCCAATACGAGCACAAGCAGCGAGATAATGCTGAAAACGAGAAGCTTTTGTAGGCGCAGCGCACCTTCCAACGAACCGGCACTCACGGCGCTTGGTTATATCCGTTTTTAGGAATTGTGCAACCTTGCGGCATCGCCAATTACTAAGGATTGATCTCCATCATTCGGCGTTTCAGATCATCCTTCAACGCGTTTCGCTGCTCGTCTGTGGCCTTACGGGGCACCTCGAGCGGCTCGCCAAATGCCACGTCGCAGCGCGTCAAAGGCCACGGCAGCTGAAACCGGTCCCAGCTTTTGAAGCGCACCTTGCGTCTTGCTTGGCAACCCAGTGGAACGATCGGCAGGCCGGTCAACTGGGCCAGTGACAGGATACCGTCCTGTATTTCGTAGCACGGGCCACGTGGGCCATCGGGCGTGATGCCCAAGTGCAGCCCAGCCTTCACTTGCCGCGACAATTCAAGCAGCGCCTGTCGGCCTCTCCGGCTGGTCGATCCGCGCACCGGCTCGACGTCAAACGCGCGCAAAATTTCCACGAGAAAAGCCCCATCCCTGCTGGCGCTTACCATCGCCGCCAACCGCCGCCCGGTTTTCGGCTGGATGTCTTCCCGAATGGCAATCATCACGTAGGCCAGACGGTTGTGCCATGCGCAGAAGATTAATGGCCGGTCGCGCCCGGCCTCCATGATCCCGTGTGGATCTGAAAAATAAACGCGCCACGTGAAGCGTAGCATCCGCAGCAA
>DBNL01000110.1 GCA_002299785.1 Verrucomicrobia bacterium UBA673 | reverse complement strand
GGATTGATCGGCCTTTGCCGCCGCTTCCGGCCGTGATTAACTCGCCCGATGCAAAAGGACGAGATTGCGGACATTCTCAAGGAGATCGGGGTGTTCCTCGAGTTAAAGGGCGAGAACCCGTTCAAGACGCGCGCCTACCAAAACGGCGCGCGCACTCTCGAGAGCCTCACCGAGCCGTTAGCCAAGCTCGTCGAGGAGGATCGCCTGGGCGATATCAAGGGCATCGGCAAGGCGTTGGCTGAGAAGATCACCGAGTTGGCGACCACCGGCCACCTCGCCTATTACGACGAGCTCAAGGCCTCTATCCCCGACGGCCTTATCACCATGCTCAACATTCCCGGCTTGGGGCCGAAAAAGGTCAAAGCCGTTTATAGCAAACTCGGCATCGAGACTGTCGAGGCGCTCGAGCAGGCATGCAAAGACAGCCACCTCGCCGAACTGCCCGGCTTCGGCAAAAAGACCGAGTCGAAAATCCTTGAAGGCATTGAATTCCGCCGCAACTACGCCTCGCACCACCACATCAGTGCCGCCCTCAACCTTGCGGAACCCATCCTCGAGCAGTTCCGTGTCCATCCCGATGTCATCCGCTGCAGCACCGCCGGCAGCCTTCGCCGTCACAAGGAAATCGTCCGCGACATCGACTTCCTCGTTTCGTCTAAAAAGCCAGAGGCGATCATCGATTTTTTTACGGGCCAAGCATGCATTCTCTCCGTTTCGGTCAAGGGCGACACCAAGGCCAGCGTCATTCTCGAGGGAGGCATTCAAGGGGACCTGCGCGTTGTGAGCGACGCCGAGTACCCCTTCGCACAGGCCTACTTCACCGGCAGCAAGGAGCACAATATAGCTATGCGCCACCGCGCCATTGATCGGGGCCTGCGCCTTAACGAGTACGGCCTGTTCAAGAGCACTGAGGAAACCCGCGACCCCAAGCTGCTGATCGACTGCAAAACTGAGGAGGACATCTTCGTCGCGCTGGACCTCGTCTACATCCCGCCGGAGCTTCGCGAGGACAAGGGAGAGTTCGACGCCGGCGAGAACGGCAAAATCCCGCGGCTTATCGAGTGGACCAACCTTAAGGGCTCGCTGCACAACCACTCCAACTGGAGCGATGGGGCCGAGTCGCTCGAGGAGATCGCCGCCCACATGAGCGGGCTGGGCTGCGATTATTGGGCCATCACCGACCACTCGCGCGCTTCGTTCCAAGCCAACGGCCTCGACGAGGCGAGGCTCCGGAAACAAACCGCCGAGGTGGCGCGCGTCAACCAGCAACTCGAGGCTGACGGCAACACCTTCCGCCTGCTCAGTGGCATCGAAGTGGACATACTCAAAACCAAGCTCGATTTCGACGACGCCCTGCTCGCTGAGCTCGACGTCGTTGTTGCTAGCCTGCACGTTGCGGGCAGCAGTGAAGCAGACAACACCAGCCGTCTCATTGCCGCCGCTGAGAACCCCAACGTCCACATGCTCGGCCACCTCACCGGCCGGTTGCTGCTCCGCCGTGAAGCTTATCCCGTCAACCAGCACGCCGTCATCGACGCCTGCGCCGCGACCGGCACCTGGCTTGAGCTCAACGCCAACCCGTACCGTTTTGACCTCGATTGGCGCCTGTGGCAGCACGCTAAGGCCAAGGGGGTAAAATGCGTCATCAACACCGACGCCCATCGTAACGAGCACGCTGGCTTTTTACGCTTGGGTACCGGCATCGCCCGCAAAGGCTGGCTCACCGCCAAGGACGTCATCAACACCCTTCCTCTGCCCAAGCTCCAGAAGGAACTAGGCAAAAAACGAAACAAGAAATAAATACTTGGCAAGCCCTTGGGTTTTAATCGAGGGAGTGGCGGCTGCGGAAGGCAAGGTACACCGCCCCCCCGATGAGGCTCCACAGCAGGCTACTGGTAAACGCCAGTAGTGAGAGCGACAACGATGCCTTGGTCTCAATGCCGATCGCGGTGGCAGAGAGCAGCCACACATAAAGATTTTCGCGGACACCGATGCCGTTGGGCGTGATTGGCAGTGCGCTGATGCAGATGATCGCCGGGACGATGACTAGCAGCACGCGGAAGTGTTCGCCCATTGGCAGGCCAAGCCCGAAGCCAAGCGCGACTATCTGCAGCACGCAGGCCAAGTTGAGCAGCATCGACCAGCCGAGCACGCGCGGGAGGAAGCCAGGCTTTTTGCCGAAGGCGTGGCACGCCTCAATGCAGCGCACCAAAACTTCGCCCTTTGGCAGCTTGGCCAGGAGCACCTCAAATTTCAGGCGCGCGCCAGTTGGCCCGGCCCAAAATGACAATACGACGACCAGGCCGCTTACGAAGAGCATGCAGAGGACGACGAGCATCACGGCCATGAAGCGTTGCTGGCTCATCACGACGCCCCAGTTGGCCAGGGCCATCAGCGAAACGAAGAGCAGCATCGCGAAAAGGCCAAGCAGCCGGTCGACAACGACGGTGGTCACGGCCTCGGCTTTTCTGTGTGCGGTCTCTGCGGCGGCGAAGTAGGCCTTGAGCAGGTCTCCGCCGGTCGAGCCGAGCAAAAAGGAGTTGAAGAAATGGGCCACGAGCGAAATGCCGGTGGCGCGGCCAAGCGACAGGTGCAATCCCTGCACCGCCAACACCAAACGCCAACGGATGACGCCGATGAAAATCGTCGCTCCCATGAAAATGAACGAAGCCAGTAGCCAGCCGAGGCTCACGTCAGAGATGGTCTTCCACAAGCCAACCGGACCAATCGTCCAGCTTTTGCGGACTTGTTCGGCAAACGAAAAAGCGCTCCAGCTTTCGCCGAGTTGCAGTTCGGCTTCACCAGAAAAAATGACGTGTAGAATCCACGCTACCAAGACGAGGCTGACGGTCAGTTTCAGCGTGAGTCGCAGGCCGTTGGACGTGGATTTCAATCCTCTCCCCAGATGGATTTCAGGTGGGCAACGCCCTCCCTCGCGGCTGATGGCTTGAGGCTCGGGCTCAGTTCGAACACTTTTATATGTTCCGGTTTCACGAGGTGCTTTAGTCCCTCGTAATCAATCATTCCCTGGCCCGGCGGTCGGTGATCTCGGGCCGGGAACTGCACGTCGTGAAGGTGAAAACCGCCCAAGCGCTCAGTCATCGACTCGAGATGCAGCCGGTGGTGGATGAAGCCGAGGTTCTCCTTGATTTGCGCGTGGCCGATGTCGTGCCAGTAACAGATGTTCGGGTCCTCGAATCGTTGGAAAAACAAATCCCAGTCGGTGTCGATGGGGATTTCCTCGAGCGACTCGCGGATCTCGATGCCTAGTTTGATGCCGCGGAGGCTCGACTGCTCGGCAATGCGCTCGAGCATTTCGTAGGCGAGGTCACAGTATTTGGTTTTCTTTTTCTCTCGCTTGATCTCCGCGGCTTGACAGAGTTTTTGGTATTTCGGCGTGTCCTGTTTTCCGGCCTCGAGCAGATCGATGAGTTTGTCTGTGAAATTACGCATGTCGATCTCGCCCATGTGCAACACGATCAGCTTGGCCCCGAGTCGATCCGCCATTTCGATGGTTTTCATCGTGTGCTTGTAGGCGTTGTCACGCTCGCGGGAGTTGGTGGAGGAAAACTTGAAGACGTTCGGGTTGGCGTGGTTGCACCCGATGGGAAGCGGACAGAAATTGTGCAGCGTAGAGATCTTGATCACACCGGCCTTGAACGCATCCATGATGCCGGGCACGAGGCTAAGCCGAATTCCGTGGCTTAACTCGGCGTACTCGAAGCCAAGGTCGCGGATTTCCTCGAGCATCGCCCGGCCATCGGTGTGGCGGTGAGAGTTCCAACAAGTAGAGAAGGAATACATGATGCGGCAAAAAAAATAGCCGGAAGCCGCCTGCCTGGCAACTTCCGGCAAAAAAAGAAAAGCAGATTAGTCGTCCGCGTGGCGAGTCTTCAACATCTGCGTGAACTTAGCCACTTTCATTTTGCGGCGTTTGCGCATGCTTGGTTTTTCGTAATAACGATTGTTGCGTGCGTCCTTGATCACGTTTTCGCGGTCGAGCCGCTTCTTCAGCCGGCGTAATGCCCTGTCCAAAGGTTCGCCTTTTCTGATGCGTATTTCAGTCAAATGAGATTCACTTCCTTTCCTTCAGCTAAATGGGAGAAATTATTACCCTCTCCCCGAAAGCAGGGTTGAGGCTAGTGACAGTCTGCACCACTGTCAACTTGGAATACTGTGACAATATGTCACAGCGCAGGAGTGCTTGGTTGGAATTGTGGAAAACTAGTGAAAAACTCTTCAACAATTTATCGAAATGGTCTTTTTTTAATTAAAAATGGCTATTTTCTTTAATTTTTTAATCGGTGTATAAACATGCGATAAAGTGGCTTAAATAGCTAATATTGACTAAGTTAAAGAAAAAAAACAGTTTTAGCATCCGAGGAACTGGTCGCGGCCGGCTACCAAAGCGGCCATTTTTAGATCGGCCACGCTGCGCGGTAACATCCAAAAGCCGCAGTCGGGGTGAACCCACTTGATTCGGTCGATACCGAGGGTGTTCACGGCGTTTTCGATTCGGCTAGCGATCACGTCGGTTGGCTCTACTTCATTGTCCTTTATGTCCACCACTCCGACGCCGAGCTTAGTTCCCGGTTTCAGTTCCTTGAAAGCTTCCAGTTCGTCGTAGCCGCGCCGCGCAAACTCGAGCACGAGGTGATCGGCATCCAGCTTGTTTAGAAACGGCATCAGGTCTTTCCAGTAGCCTTTTTGGATCGACTGGCCGCCGTAGTTTCCGAAGCAGAGGTGCACTGCTTTCTCGCCCCGGATGCCGCCCAGCGCGAGGTTGAACGGCTCGTGCGCCCAATCGGCGTCATCGGCGTGGCCAGTTAAGTGGGCCTCGTCCATTTGGATCACAGGCGCGTCGATCGACTCAACCTGTTTACGAAGCACCTCGGCGATTGCCATCGTCAGTGCTCGAATATCACCGTGCTGCCGGTCGACCAATGTGCGGGCCAGCATGTACGGCGCGGTGAAGGTGAACATCGTGTCCGTACTGGACAACCCCCGGAAGAGTTGCCAATCGTTCGGCAGGTTCAGCGTACCCTCGGTGATAGGCCCCTCGACGACGCCAGCCGGCTGGGCTCGAAAGCCCATCCGCTTCTCGGCGGCAAACTGGGTCAAGTCTTCCCTTGAGAGGGCAGACGAGATGCCTCCCATCGGGCGGATGAAATAGTCGATCATGCCGTTTGTCTCCGGGTGGCTAACGTCGAAGCGGGACAGTTCGCCGTCGGAAACCAGGTCGATTCCGGCTAGTTCCTGTGTCTTGAGCACGACCAGAATGGCGTCACGCAGGGCGGGCGCAGAAGGGTTTGCGGCGAGCCACGACGGAATGGGGTAGCTGCCGACGACCTTGGTTTTAATCTCGGGTTTGGCCATTTTTATGCGGTAAAACGGTGGGAATCATGCAGACCAACCGCTTGGCTGTCGAGTGCGCGCTTGGGCGCGCGTGTTAAACAGTGCGGGCTAACTCTGCGCTTAGCTTGGCCAAAGGATCGCTCAAGTCGCCTAGCTTGGTTGTGCGGAGTAGGCGTATCGACGGGTACATCGGGCTGTCGTCGCGGCCAAGTATTCAGCGCTAGTCGGGGGCGGCGGAGAGCAGCAACCAAGTCGGCATTCCCAGTGCCTCGGCCAAGTAGGTCACGGCGGTATCGATGGTCATGACGAAGTCGAGTTGCTCAATGAGCTCCGCCGTTGAGTCGAATTCGTCCATCAACGGCGACAGGTCGGCATCGTCGTTCATGCGGCTGGTGAGCAGCAGACGCGTGGCGAAGGGAACTTCCTTTTGGCGCCCCCTCAAGAATTTCCAGACTCTCCTTGCTGCTGCACTTCTCATACACGATGAGCAGGCTCAGCGCACCACTTCATCAGGTTGATGGTCTGGCTGGAATCCTTGTGAGGGACTCGATAATGATTTCGTTCTCTTCAATCAGCAGGGTGCGTAGTTCTTGTTGTTGTTTCTTAACCGCCATTTCAAATGGTCAAATTCAAGATTCGAACCAAAGTCCGAGAAAATCAAACCAAGGGAAACACGGTTTGTGCCGTTGGAGCTTGTGAGGGCTGATTTCCTCGCCGCTTGGCCAAGAGGCCGCTAGGCTCCGGGGATGACAACAAGGGTCAGAGTGGCTGTACTGGGCGTGGGCTCGCTCGGCCAGCAGCATGCGCGAATTTTCAGCGAAATGCACCGGCAAGGCGCCGTCGAACTTGTAGGTGTGTACGACAACAATACCGCCCAAGCGAAGTCGATCGCCGAAAAACACGGCACCTCCGCGCTTGGCTCAGTCGAGGCCGCCGCGGACGCCGCGGACGCCCTGAGCATCGTCACGCCCACGGTCACTCATCACGACTTAGCCAAGCCGCTGCTCGAGGATGGCAAACACCTGCTCGTTGAGAAACCGATGACCGACAACGCCGGGCAGGCCGCCGACCTCGTGCGCTTGGCCAGGCAGCACGACTGTGTGCTGCAGGTCGGCCATATCGAGCGGTTCAACCCGGTCTTCAACTACCTGCAGCAGGCCGCCCGCGAGCCGCGCTTCATCGAGTCACACCGACTCTCGCCCTTTCCGGCACGCAGCATGGATATCGGCGTGGTACTCGATCTGATGATTCACGATCTCGATATTGTGCTGGCCTTCGTGCGCTCGCCGGTCGAGCACGTCGATGCTGCCGGAGTGAGGGTGCTCAGCGCGTCGGAGGATATCGCCAACGCCCGGCTGCGCTTCGCCAACGGCTGCGTCGCCAACCTCACCGTCAGCCGTGTCAGCCCAGAGAGCCTGCGCAAAATCCGCGTCTTCAGCGGGGGCGACGAGCCCGGCTACGTGTCGCTCGATTACCGCGAGCAAAAGGGCTACCACTATCGCCTCGCCCGCGATGATGAACAGGAGTCGTCCATCCTTAAGAAAGTCTTCGCTGGCAAGGACAGTGCCATCGTCAGCCAGTTCGGCGGTAGGCGAGTCGTCCGTGAGCCGGTGCCGATTCAGCGCGAGGAACCGCTCAAGGTCGAGTTGGAAAGTTTCATCCGGTGCGTAGCCAAAAAACAGGAGCCGATCGTCAGCGGCGAGTCGGCGCGGCAGGCCATCGAGCTGGCTCTTGAGATCACCGGCCAGATACAGTCGCAAAACAGCTGATTTTTCTTCCCGCCACCCGCCGCCGCTCGCAGACTTTCGCGCATGAAGAAACGGCTGTGGCTTAAGATCGGATTGACGGTGCTGGCCGTGCTCGCGCTATTGATCATCGTGACTCGGCGCGACCGCGGGCCGGAGGTGGCCGACCGGTCGCTCGAGGAATGGGTGCAGGATTTGCTCGTCACGGCCCCCCCCGCTCGCCGCACCGCTGCGCAGGCCGCCGTGACACGGCTCGGCACCAACGCCCTCCCGTGGTTGCAACTGGCGGTTCACCACACAGATCCGGTCTGGAAACAGCCCCTGCTCACCACCGTCAAAAAAGTGCCGGGGATCGACCGGCTTGACCTCATGCGCTGGGTGAACCTTTACGAGCGCTCGGAAATCCGCGCCGGGGGCGTGGCCGGCCTGGCCGTGCTTGGCCAAGCTGCGGTGCCGGCCATCCCTGAGTTGGTCATGGCACTCGGTGACCCCGAGCAGTTGGTTTACAACCATGCCCTAGCTGCGCTGCGCGGGCTGGGGTCTCTGCCGCTGCACGAGATCACCAATCGACTTGGCCAAGCGGACGGTGGCCATCGCACGCGAATGCTGCATGTGCTTCGGAATATGCAGTTGGATGCCGTTCCCGCCGCTCCGGCACTGGTTGGCATCATCGAGGCCAAGCCGGGCGGCGAGGAGGCCAACGCAGCCTCGGCCGCGCTGTCGATGATGGGCCACCGCGCCGCCCCGGCCGTGATGCGGCTTGTCGCCAGCGAGCGGTACGAGTTGCGGGTGGCCGGCTTCGACGTGTTGCAGCGGCTCATGCCAGCCGAGTATGGCTTGTGGGAGGCGCTGCGTGGGACGTTCCAACTCGGCGGCGAAAAGGAGGAGCGGATCCTTGTCGCGCTGCGGGATGTATGGGGCGAACCGGGAACGAACACCCCTACGCTCTCGGCAGCGGTGCTTCGCGGCACGGCGAAATCTCGTGCGGCGGGAATTTTCCTGATGGGAGAAGCCGCCCAGCCGGGAAATACCTATGCTCGCAAGCTGCGAAAGTTGCGCGATCGTAAACTCGTGTCTGGTCAGTTGGCACTCGAGGCCGCTCTGCGAAAACTCAAGGCGGCGGAGGCTACCGTTTCAGTGTCGCGGGGCGGGGTGAAAACATCTTCAGACTGATCCCTCGATCGTTTGTTTCTGCGCCATAAACGGTGAAGTCAAAATACTTTTCGATTTTCGAGCCCGTTGGCAGCAGTGAGAAATCAAGCCACTCGCTCAGGCTGACTTCGCCAAAGCCATCCGTTGGGATCATGCTGAGAATCATGTCAAACTGGTCGGCGTTGTCGCGGAGGGTGTCCATCGTGTTGAGCACCATATTACGGTCGTTCTGGTATCCGAAGATCCCGGAGTCCATTCCGCCTACCGATGCAGCTGCTGTTACCAGCCCGTCGCGTTTGGCCAGACTGCCGCTCGTCCTGCCGTCTAGGAACATCTGCAATAGGTCAGTGTCGGTGGCTACGGCCATGTAGCCGTCCCGGGCGGCAAGGAGCAGTTCCATCTTGACCAGTTCGCCGGTGCTGGGGTCGGGAAACTCCGCCAACTCGAAGCTGTACACCGTGTGATCGCCGAGCCGGCGCGGTAACATCGCCGTCTCGTTGAGAGGCGGCGGTAGGATGCCGGGCACCGCGCCGATGCCTTTTATCAGTTCGTCAGGGTTCGGAGACTTGACGAGAACTACGATCGGGCCAGCGCCAATGTCGTTCAGTGCCGTGCCTTTAGGGGGCATTTGATAAAGAATCAGATCGTCACCAAAATTGTTGAGAAAACTTTTCCTGAAGTCAAAGTTCGCATCCTTGTCTTTGCCCAGCAGGCCGACGGTGAACTCAACCATGTTGGCCACGTCCGGCGACAACTTGAGGATCAGCTTATCAAGGTTTTTCCATGCAGCATCCATGTCGAGGCGCCATCGCAAAAAACTGCCTACATTGGTAGGGACAAACGGCGGTGGCGAGGCATCCGCTCGTTTGGTTTCCAGCAGGCCAAAAAGCCCCTTGCGCTTGGCCTTTGGCAACCCAATGAACAACTCGTAGTGCGCTCCACTGGGCCGCTCACTGTAAGCCATGGCAAACGTTCCCAGACCGTTGATGCCAAGCGCACTCACCACTTCACCGAAGTCGATGCCCAACTCGGCACCGTCCGGAAGATTGTCGAGCAACTGTGGCAGAATCGCGCTGGGGTTTGTCCACACGTAAAAATCAGCTTCCTTCAGTAACGCGCTGTGGCTCGCTGCGAATGCAGCGTTGTCTGCCAGTGGCCCGTCTCCGTTACCGTTTAATCGTGCGAGGACACCCTCGATTTGTGCCGGCTTTGTCCCGATGACCAGTTGAGTGCCGACACGGCCAACGTGCATCTGCCTGTTGCCTTCCGGTTCACTCAGCGTGGTGAAATCGATCCCGCTAATTTCCGTCTCGCTGACTTTGCGATCTGCCTTCTTCCATTCGCGCTCCATTCGCGACAAGGTTCTCCGAAGTGCAAAACTTTTTCGCCCGGCATCAAGAATTAATAGCAGCGCCGGTTCCTCGCCGGCTGCCAGTCCGGGTACCACAGCCAGGGCGACCGGGCCGCTTGCCATTTCCTCGAACGCCTCAAAATCGAATGCCAACTCCTCCTCAATCCTTACTAACACGTTTTCCTCGAAGCCATTGACAAGCTTTTTACGGAACGGTTTAAACTCGGCACTGTCCCAAAACTGCGCCGATGCACCGCTCTTGAAATGCTTTTTCGCACTGGCGTAGTTGGGGG
>DBNL01000108.1:4606-6828 GCA_002299785.1 Verrucomicrobia bacterium UBA673 | reverse complement strand
CCGCCATCTGCCTGCCGGCGAGATTAGCCTGTTCAGTGCGTGGTCACTTTGCTTCCTGAGCGGAGCGGGCTTTCTCATTGCGGCCGGTTTCATCAACACTGCCTGCCTTGTGCTTGGGCCTGTGGCGCTGTTTTTCATCTGCTTTTATTCACTCACAAAACGGTTCACCGACTACACACACATTTGGCTAGGCATCGCGCTGGCGCTGGCGCCGGTCGGCGCATGGATCGCGGTGAAGGGTGGCACGATGGCCGAGTTGTTCCTAATCCTGCCGCTTGGCCAAAGCCTTTTGCCGCCGCTCGTGCTAGGCATTTCCGTGGTGTTTTGGTTGATAGGGTTCGACATCATTTATGCGATGCAGGATTTCGAGTTCGACCGTCAGCACGGCCTGCGCTCTCTAGTTACGGCTTGGGGACCAAAAAATGCGCTCACTGCTGCCTTCCTCTCGCACATGATCATGCTCGGGCTTATATTGCTTTATGGTATTTTACTCAAGATGAGAGTCGCGTTTCTCATCGGTTGGCTGATCATTTTGCTTTGTCTCGCGTTCGAGCAC
This sequence comes from Verrucomicrobia bacterium UBA673, assembly GCA_002299785.1. Classification (GTDB taxonomy): domain Bacteria; phylum Verrucomicrobiota; class Verrucomicrobiia; order Limisphaerales; family UBA1096; genus UBA1096. The sequence goes on along the minus strand of DBNL01000108.1, from coordinate 6,272 downwards.
TGGCTTGCGCGGAAGCGCAGCTTGAGTTGGATCAACGCGTCGTTTTTCAAGCTCAACGCCCTAATCAGCTCGGTCTTTTTTTTCGTCGTGGCCACTGAAATATTGTTTCCTTTCTTCCGCCGAATCCAGTGAGTTTTTTTATTTCAGATGAACTGCAAGGCATCCGCGAAAAAACCGCGCTTGGCCAACGGATCGACGAGGCCGACGCGCTGCGACTGCTCGAGTGCGGCGACCTCAATGCGCTTGGCCAAATCGCCGACGAGGCCAACCGCCGTAAAAACAACAACCGCGCCAGTTATATTCTCAACCGCTATTTCAATTACTCAAACTACTGTATCCTGAGCTGCCAGTTCTGCGCCTTCTCGCGAAAGAAACGCGACGCCGACGGCTTCGAGTTGGCAATCCCCAACATGGTGCAAAAGGCTAGGGAGGCCCTATCGATCGGTATCACTGAGCTGCATATCGTCGGCGGATTGCACCCGTCGCTACCGTTCAGCTACTACACGGAAATGATCCGCGAGTTGAAGGCTGTTGACGAGCGCCTCCAGCTTAAGTGCTTCACTGCGATTGAAATTTTACACCTCGCTTGGCTCGCAAAAAAACCGGTGCTGGAGGTGCTCGCTGAGTTTAAGTCACTTGGCCTCGACTCGCTGACCGGAGGAGGCGCGGAGATTTTCCGCAAAGGGGTGCGCGACCGGATCGCACGCGGCAAGGAGACGGCTGAAGAGTACCTCGACGTGCATCGCGCGTGGCACACACTCGGCGGCCGGAGCACTTGCACGATGTTGTTTGGCCACCTCGAGACGCTTTTGGATCGTGTCGACCATATGCGGCAACTTCGGGAGTTGCAGGATGAAACCGGTGGTTTTACCGGCTTCATTCCGCTGCCGTATCAGCCGGACAACAACGAGATCCCGGTCGAGCACTCGCCGACCGGTTTCGACATGCTGCGTACGCTCGCCGTCGCGCGGCTGTACCTCGACAACTTCGACCACATCACCGCGTACTGGGTTGGCATGGGGATGAAACTTGCGCAGGTCGCGCTGAACTACGGCGCAGACGACGTGCACGGCACAATCCTTGAGGAGAAGATTTTTCACATGGCCGGCGCCGACACGCCGCAACTGCAAACGGAAACCGACATGATCCAAGCCATCCGCGAGGCCGGTCGGGTGCCGGTGCAGCGCGATACGTTTTACGAACCGGTGCGCGAATGGAGCGGAGAGGAGGTCAAGGCCAAGGCCTGAGCGATGAGGGAGCCAAAGGCCAAGCGAATCGGCTCCGTGCCGTATCTCAATTCCGCGCCGCTGACCTTCGGGATCGAAGGCGAGACCGAGTTTTTGCCGCCGAGCAGCTTGGCCAAGCGCCTGCGCGCCGGTGCCTTGGCCGCCGGCTTGGTTAGCATCACCGAGGTGTTGTTCAATGATCTGTACGACATTCTCGACGGTGTGGCGGTGGCATCCGACGGGCCGGTGAAGAGTGTTTTCGTCGCGCACAAAAAACCGCTAGAGCAAGTTGATGTCATCCACTGCGATACAGCGTCGCTCTCGAGCGTCAACCTGCTCAAGGTGACCTTGGCAAAGCGTGGGCACTCGCCGAGGCTTGAGCCGTTCGGCGACTACGCCCGCGCCGCCGAGCGGGATGCCGTGCTGCTGATAGGCAATCC
>DBNL01000108.1:3818-4222 GCA_002299785.1 Verrucomicrobia bacterium UBA673 | reverse complement strand
CAGGCTTGGCGCGAGGACACCGGCCTGCCGTTTGTCTTCGCCGTCTGGGCGATTCGACGCGATCAACGTCCGACAGGTCTTGGGCAAAAGCTTCTGCAAACCAAGCGGGACGGGTTGGCCAAGCTCGATGAAATCATCGCCACGCATCCCGAGTTCGACGCTGAGCTGCGAGCCGCCTACCTCCGCGAAAACATCCGCTTCGACCTGGGCGAACGCGAAAAACAGGGCATCGACTGCTTCGTCGAACGCCTCCGGGCCATCACCGACGAGACCGTATACGGGCCGAAATACATCGCCGGGTTTTAGGTGGCTCATCGGCGGCTTGGTTTGCTACTGTCGCGGGGAGCGATGGGAACGAATAGCGAAGGCACAGCAGCGGACGACCTGTTCCGGGCCAAGCTGTT
>DBNL01000108.1:0-3427 GCA_002299785.1 Verrucomicrobia bacterium UBA673 | reverse complement strand
TACGCCACGCGCTGCCTTGGCCCGGACAACATCGGCGTGTCGCGCACGATCATTACGCTGGCGATGACGCTGCAGTTGTGCCTCGCGTTTGGGTTGGACGCCGTCGCCGTGCGGCACGTTGCCAAGGGCACGGCCAAGGCGGATGGGATTGCACCGGCGATTTTTACGTTTCGGCTCGTGTTGGGCCTCGTCGCAGCTGTGCTTTGGGCAGCGGGTATTTGGCTGAGCCCACTCGAGGGGGTGGAGCGTTGGACGTGGCTGGCCGGTGCGCTGTTTCTGCTCGTGCTCAGTCTTGACTACAGTTGGCTGTTTCAGGCCACGGAACAGATGCCGCGCGCGTCGCGGTTTCAACTGCTCTCATCGGTCGCGGCGAGCCTTTGGTTCATCCTGTTTTTTGAGAAAGGCCAGGCGCTTGGCAGCGACTTGTTTGTGCTACTTGGGGTCAACGCCCTGGTGGTCGGTTTCGTGTGGTGTCGGATGTCGCGCGAGCTGGGCTTCCGTTGCCTAAGCCTCGAGCGCTTGGCTAAGGCTGGTGCGTTGTTCCGCGAGGCAAGGCTGATTTGGGCGTTCAACTTGAGCTATTTCCTGTTGGCCAATATGGCGCTGCCGATGACCTACTTTTTACTCGGCAAAACCGACAGCGGGCTGTTCGGTTCGGCGCAACAACTTGTGGTTGCATTGCAAATGTTCCTCCACTACTTCGGCATCATCATAGCGCCGCGGCTTGTGATATGGAGGCAGGCCGACGTGGCGATGTTCCGACGGCGGGTGCTTCTTCTGGCGGGCGGCGCGGCGGCGATTGGATTGCTTTTTTCCGGCGTTCTCTGGCTGATCGTTGAGTGGCTGTACCCGCTGATTTTCGGGGAGGCCTACGCGAGTGCGGCGGGGTTGTTGCCGATACTAGTTCTCGGAAAGTTTTTCGCGGTTGGCACGGCGATGTTCACCTGGGCGCTGTGGGCGGAACATCGCGACAAGCTGCCGGTGCTGTGTTGCCTGCCGTGCTGCATTGTCTCCGGCGTGCTGTATTTTTGGCTGCTGCCGATTCACGGCAACACCGCCGCCGCCTGGCTGACGCTCGGTGCGGAGTCGACGCTGATGCTGTTTTCGGCGTTGGCGTTCGCCTGGGCGGCGAGGCGTTCGCGGCTGGAGTCGGCTTGAAACTACTCCACCGGCTTAGCCCGATAGAAGCAGTGGGGTAGCCAGATACGGCGGGCATCCAGAAAACTGCCCCGGCCGTTTTCGAGACTCACCTGTCCAATGCGGCTCCATTTTTTCATGTCCGCCGACACTTCGATGTCGCATTGCGTGCCATCGACTCCGATCACCTCGAAGTTCATCTGCCCATCGTGGTTCACACTTACGATGCCGGGGAGCGATTGCCATTTCTTTAGCACGTTCGCGGCCTCAATGTGGCGCTTGGCCAATGCGACGATCATCGGTGTCCATCCAGAGTAATCGACCGCGCGTGGGTCCGCCCCGGCTCGAATCAGGGAATCGACCACGGCCACGACGCCTCCCGCGGCGGCGTAGTGGAGAGGCGTCCGGTTGCGCGGCGGTAGGTGCCAGTCATCGCGCTTGGCCAAGTCGGCCCCGGCGGCGACAAGCTGCCGCACTTTGCTCAGCTCGCCGGAAATAGCGGCGTGATGCAGCGTCAGCTTTCGCCCTGGTTTGGCCCCCTTGGCCACGAGCAGCCCGGCGGTTTCCTCCCAGAGATTTTCACGGGCATGGTCGAGCGGCGTCCGGCCGCCGGCGTCCTCCGCGTTGATGCCGAGCCCGGCGTCGAGCAGATCGACGATCCATTCGTCCATGCCGCTCGAGGCGGCGGCGTGTAGTAGCGTGTTGCCGGCCTCGGTGATGATGTGAATATCTGCGTCGCTGTTGCGAAGGAACTGCGCCGGCCCCCTGTATTTGCCGACGACAGCAGCGAAGAGCGGCGTCCAGCCGGCGTCGGTTTTTGGATCCACATCGGCTTTGCGTAGAAGCAGTGCGGCAACGGTCGATGTGCGACCGCGGGCGGCGGCGGCGCTGAGCGGCGTGGCGCCCCATCTGGTCTTGGCCTCGATGTTGCCGCCGCTGTCAAGTAGTTGAGTCGCCGTTACCGTGTAGCCGTCGAGCGCAGCGAGGTGAACCGGCGTTTGGCTGTTAATGTCTTTCGCGTTGGGGTCAGCCCCGGCGGCGAGCAGCAGCGCGAGGCTTGCCCTGTAATTTTGCTCTGCGGCGATGTGCAGCGCGGTTTGGCCAAGGTGCGCCTGGACGTCCACCTTGGCCCCGTGATCGAGTAGCCACCCGACCGACTGCGCCCGTCCGTTACGCGTGGCCCAGTGGAGTGGCGTCCAGAGTTGGTCGCTTTGCAGATTGATGTCAGCGTCGTAGCCGAGAAGCAGTTGCATCGCTACGAGTTGGCTGTTCCACGCAGCGTGGTGAAGGGGCGAGTTGCCGGCTTCGTCGCAGGAGTTAGCAGCTTCGTCATCCTCGGCGAGCAGCGTATTGAGGCGGTCGATGTCGCCCTTGGCGGCGGCAGTCCAAATGTCGAGCGCCGCGGTCTCCTGCGCGTGCAGGGAGGCTGGTGTGGCGATGGAAAAGCCTAACAGGCCGGCGATGATTTTGGTGAATCCCCTCACAAAAAAGCTCAGTTTGCCCAACCGGCTTGGCCAAGGCGAGCGCAGAAATCGGTTCTAAAAAAAGCCTGAAAACGGATTGACTCTCCCGGGGCTTGGGCTGAATGTTTCCCAAAACCTCTTCGAGTGAAGAGGTAGCAGGGTTGGGCTAAACCGTATGCAGCTTGGCCCTGCTTTCTTTTTTTTGAGTGCAGCTTTTTCAGATGAACTGCAAAAGCAACCCTCGGCATCATATTGGGCTTTGTCGCCTTGATGCTTGTTTTTCTTGCGAGCCGCAGGAACAGCGCAGGGAACAAGGAGTTATTCCAAACTAGTGCAAAAATATTCCCGGCATTGGAACAGCGCTTGGAAGATCTACAGCAGACTGTCAGTTGGTACTCGCGGTTCATCAATCAACTTCGAGCCGATACGATTGGCCAGTCGCGGGCAGAGCTCACGCAGGCACCGTTCGTCGAGCAGCACCTCTAGGATCTTGAAGTGCGCTGGCTTGCGGCGTTGTTGGAATACGATAACCTGGATGTTTGAAAACACTTGGTTATTGAAGGGAGTGATGAGTTTTGAGGATTGGCTGGAGGGCTGCCGAAAAGTCGGCTCCAGCGACCGACGCTTTTGAAGCCAATTTAACGGAGACCGCGGGCTATCATTCATAGCAACTGAAGAGTTGCAGGGGCGTAGCTGATTATCCGTTTGCAGTTTGAAGTTTTTACAAGAGTTTTGGGCATCGTTAAAACACAATCAGATAGATTCGGGGGTATTGCTCGGCTTTATGGAGAGGCGGGATTGCGAGCGCTTGGCCAGGCGCATGTCTG
>DBNL01000112.1 GCA_002299785.1 Verrucomicrobia bacterium UBA673 | reverse complement strand
AAGGTGGTCGGGAAGTTCGTCGAGTTTTACGGAGAGGGAGCGAAGCAGCTGCCGCTGACCGATCGCGCCACAATCGCCAACATGGCCCCCGAGTATGGTGCGACGATGGGGTTTTTCCCGATCGACGGAGAGACAGTCAACTACCTCCGCTCCACCGGCCGCGCCGAGGATCACTGCGCGACTTACGAGAATTATTACAAGGCACAGGGGCTGTTTGGCATCCCGGTCGAGGGAGAGATAGATTACTCGGTGAACCTCACGCTCGAACTGAACTCGATACAGCCAAGCGTGGCCGGGCCAAAGCGTCCGCAGGATCGCATCGAGGTTCCGAACCTCGCTAGTAAGTTTGAGGAACTCTTTTCAAAGTCGGTCGCTGAGGGCGGTTTTGGTCGAGCCGCCGACTTGGCTGGCATTTCCGCCGACGTACCGGTGGAGGGAAACGGCACCGCTACGCTTGGACACGGTGACGTTGTCATCGCCGCGATCACGAGCTGCACGAACACCTCCAATCCAAGCGTGATGCTGGCCGCCGGGTTGTTGGCAAAGCACGCGGTTGAGCGGGGCTTGAAGCTGGCACCGTTGGTGAAGGCGTCCCTTGCGCCGGGCTCGCGTGTGGTGAGCGATTACCTCGACAAAACCGGCCTGCAGCCGTATCTCGATCAGCTTGGTTTCAACCTCGTAGGCTACGGTTGCACGACGTGTATCGGCAACTCTGGTCCGCTTGATGCCGGGATCGAAAAAGCGATTCTAGACAATGATATTATCGCTGCTTCTGTGCTGTCAGGCAACCGGAATTTCGAGGCGCGCGTGCACCAAAATGTGCGTGGCAACTTCCTGATGTCGCCGCCGCTCGTGGTGGCGTTCGCTTTGGCTGGGCGGGTGAATATTGACTTGACGAGCGAGCCGCTTGGCCAAGCGGAGGACGGGACGGATGTATTTTTGTGCGACCTTTGGCCAAGCCTGGAAGAAGTGCGTGAACACATGCAAACGGCGCTACAGCCGGAAGTGTTCCGCAAACTATACAGCAATTTCGCCGATCAGAACCCGAAGTGGAACGAGATCTCGTCGAGCGTCGGCCATGCTTACGAGTGGGACGAGGCGAGCACGTATATTCAGGAGCCGCCATTTTTTGAAGGGTTCGGAATGGAGGCCGGTGCGATTGACGAGATCGTCGGTGCGCGTCCGCTTGGTTTATTTGGCGACTCGGTGACGACAGATCATATTTCACCGGCGGGCGCGATCAAGGCTGACTCGCCGGCGGGACGTTATCTCGTCGATAACTGCGTAGAGCAGGCAAGTTTCAATAGTTACGGCTCGCGTCGGGGCAACGACCGCGTGATGACTCGCGGTACGTTCGCCAATGTGCGCATCAAAAATCTGATGCTGCCCGGTACCGAAGGTGGCGTGACCCGGCACCAGCCAAGCGGTGAGCCGATGGACATTTTTGATGCCGCGGCGAAATACCGTGCCGAAGGCACACCGCTAGTCGTCATCGGCGGCAAAGAGTACGGCACCGGTAGTTCACGCGATTGGGCGGCTAAAGGCACGCGTTTGCTTGGCATTAAGGCGGTTGTCTGCGAGAGCTTCGAGCGTATCCATCGGTCAAACTTGATCGGCATGGGTGTGTTGCCTCTGCAGTTTAAGGACGAAAGCACCGGCGTCGGTAGTCTGCAGCTCGACGGCACAGAGCAATTTGACGTGCTTGGTTTGAGTGACGATCTCAAGGCACAGCAGGAATTGACGCTGCGAATCATCCGCACCAACGGTGCGGACGAAGAGGTGCCTGTACTATGCCGAATCGATACGGACATCGAGGTTGAGTACTACCGGCACGGGGGAATTCTCTCCTACGTGCTGCGGCAGTTAGTGGGGAAGGGTTGACGGGAATTCTGTTTCTCTGCTGTTTTTGCTTGCCTTTTTTACCTATCCTGCAATTGATTCCTGCCCTGTTTATGAGCGACTCGAACGAATCAGATATCATGTACCACGGGGCTGAGTGGTTTGAAGAAAACAAGAGCAAACTATTGTACGGCGCGGTGGCTGTCATTCTTGCTGCCGGAGGAATCCAGTTTTATAAGAGTGACATGGCTCAAACCAAGGCTGCCTCTGAGTCGGCATTGTTCGCTGTTCAGAATTCGGACACGACGAACTTGGTGGAAATAGCAGAGGCTTACGCGAACGTAAGTACCGATCAGGCGGGCAAACCCGTCGCCGAGCGGGCGTTGATACTGAGCGCGAAAACTTGGCTTGAGGCGGCAAACTACGAAAAGGCGCAGGCTTCATTCAAAAGCTATCTTGCCCAACATGCCAATGGGTTCTGGGCTGATGAAGCCAAACTTGGCCATGCGATTTGCCAGGAGGCCACCGATGTCGAGGCGGATGTAATCAGCACGTACCAAAGTTTGACCAACTCGGCCAAGGCCATTATCAAGGATCGAGCGACGTCGCTGCTTGAGGCGGCGCAAACCAGGCTCGATCCGCTTGTAGCAAAACCTAAACCGGCGACGTTGCCAACGGCCGAGATTGCCAAGCCGTCGGCTCCTGTTCTACCGCCGGCACCTGCTGTCCCTGATAGCAAGTAGCCCCCTCCAGAATTGTGAAAATAGCAATCGTCGGAACAGGCTATGTAGGCTTGGTGACTGGCGCTTGTTTCGCTGAAGTCGGCCACAATGTCATCTGCGTTGATTGCGACGAAGGCAAGGTCAAGTTGCTGCAGGGCGGAGGCATTCCGATCTTTGAGCCGGGCCTCGAGGAGATGGTCAAAAAGAATGTGGCCGAGGGGCGGCTCATATTCACCGCGAGTACGGCGGAGGGGGTGGAGAAATCGGACGTCATTTTCATCGCCGTGCCGACACCTCCACTCGACGACGGATCGGTTGATCTAAGCTTTATCGAGCGAGTGGCCCGCGACATCGCTGATGCAACAACCACCTATAAGGTTGTAGTCGACAAGAGCACCGTGCCGGTCAAGACCGGAGAGAAAGTTGCGGAGACGATCAAGCGTTATTGCAAGGCGGATTGCGGTTTTGATGTCGTTAGTAATCCGGAATTCCTGCGCGAAGGCTTTGCGGTGGAAGATCTTATGAATCCAGATCGTATTGTGGTTGGGACGCGGTCGGATAAACCCGTGACGGCGATGCGGGAGATTTACGAGCCGTTCAACGCGCCGATTATTTTCACCGACATCAACTCGGCGGAGTTGATCAAGCACGCTGCCAACTCGTTCCTCGCGATGAAAATTTCGTACATCAACGCTGTGGCGGCAATCTGCGAGGCGACCGGTGCGAATGTCGAGGAAGTGGCAAATGGGATCGGGATGGACGAGCGCATTGGGCGCCGGTTCCTCAACGCGTCGCTTGGCTTTGGGGGGAGTTGTTTTCCGAAAGACTTGAGCGCGTTCATCCGCATCAGCGACGACCTTGGTTACGATTTTGGGTTATTGAAAAAAGTGCAAGAAATTAACGCAGCGCAGATGGACCGATTCCTTAAAAAAATCACTGATTCGCTTTGGATTTTGAAGGATAAGACGATCGGTGTGTTGGGTTTGGCGTTTAAGCAGAACACGGACGATGTCCGCATGTCGCCGGCGATCGAGGTTTGCCAGCGCTTGCTGAAGGGAGGGGCGTCGCTGCGCGTGCACGATCCCAAGGCGATGGAGAAAGCAAGGGAGTTGCTGCCGACGGAGAGGGTCACGTATGTCGATGAAATGGACAGCATAGCTGAAGGTTGTGACGCACTTGTAGTGGCGACCGAGTGGCCGCAGTTCAAGGAGCTGGACTTGGCCAAGGCGCGGGACTCGATGACGGCGCCGATCCTATTCGACGGACGAAACCTTTTTGACCCGGCGGAGATGAAGAAGCTTGGTTTTACCTATAAGAGCATTGGCCGTTAAGCCCATCGACGTCGCTGCCGGCCTGGTTTTCCGCCAGCAAAAACTTCTCATCACCCAACGTCTCAAAGGTAGTCACTTGGCTGGCTTGTGGGAGTTCCCCGGAGGCAAACGCGAGCCGGGCGAAACCTTTGAAGATTGCCTCGTTCGGGAACTTCGCGAGGAACTGGGCATTGAGGTTTCGCTTGGCCGGGCGTTCGCGGAAATCACCCACGACTACCCCGGGAAAACAGTTCACCTGAAATTTTTCCTTTGCCGGTTGGCCAAGGGGGAGCCGCGCACCATCGGCTGCGCCGCGTACGAATGGGCCACGAAAGAGTGCTTGGCCAAGCGAGATTTCCCTTCGGCCGATGAACGACTGCTTGAGCGCTTGGTAGCTAATGCGGCACTTTGGCGGTAGTCACCTTGCAGCGAAAAAATTATCTTCTTATGCAGAGGCGAAAATTGGAACCACTGCAGCTCCGGAATAAAAAAACAAAATTTATCTAGTATCTTGAGTACTAACAAAGCGATTTAAACTTAGCTTGGAGACCCGAGATTTTAACGGATCTAGTGAAAATCGTGTACAGGTAGACTGCTCTAAGCTCAGATTTGTTAAGCAGGCTGTGCTTCAATTGGGTGCTTTGACGTAGAGGGG
>DBNL01000109.1:25299-34926 GCA_002299785.1 Verrucomicrobia bacterium UBA673 | reverse complement strand
CGCCACTTGTTGCCGAGGCCGCGCATGCGGGGATGGTAGTCACGCAGACCAAGCGCACGGAAAAAATTCGGGCTCGAGACGACGACCTTGCCGCCCGGTTTTGTGACGCGCACCAACTCGGCAAGGAACGCTTCCGGTTCCTCGACGTGCTCGAGCACGTTCAGCGCGCCGATGCTGTCGAAGCTTGTGTCACCGAACGGTAGCGTGCGTCCGTCGTAAAGCTGGCAGCGTTCGCTGATTCGCCTGGCCTTTTCGATGTTCGGCCCGGACACCTCGACACCGTGCGCCTCATTCCCGGCATCCATCAAACGCTGCACGACCTGGCCCACGCCGCAGCCGACGTCGAGCGCCTTGCCACCGGGTTCGTCCGGGCAGAGCGTGTCGGCGTACTTGGCGTAAAAACTGGGATCCCACCCCTCGAGGAACTCGGCATACTCCTCGTTCTCGCGATAGTAACTTTGCTGCTCACCCATTACGCCGAAGTTTTTTTCCGTTCGTCCACAATAACGAAACCCAGCAACCCAAAGCCGCCGAGCAGCGAGGCCAAGCTGACGTAAAGCCAGGTTAGCGGTGGCTGAAAGCGGAACACCACCTCGTGCCGTCCTGGCGAAAGCCGCACGCCGCGCATCACATAATTGCAGCGTAGCAAGTCCGAAGGTTGGCCATCGACCGTGACACGCCAGTGCGGCGACCAATGGTCGTTGAGGAGTAGCACCGAATCGCTGGTGGACTGGGCTGTGAGGCGTATTTCTTTCGGCCGGTACGACTGGGTGATGACTTCGCCTGCCGATTGGCCAAGCGCGGTAGTGGACGGGGCGATCGGCGCGTTGATGATTACTGTGGCTTGGGGATCAAACTCCCTCTTGGCCAAGGTCTCGAGTGTCATGGCGTCATTCGTCTGCACCTGCCAATGACTGTACAGTTTGGTCCGGGGCAGTGCACCGTCGAACCGGATCAGGCTGTACGGGCCGACCGGGTTGAATTTTGTAGTGAAGTCCTCTGTGCCCGGCGCGTTCGGGTTTTTTGTGTCGGGCCGGAGGCCAACAGCGAAGTTCGTGGCCACCGTGAAACGCCCTTTGTCGGGATCGAGTTGCTGATTGAAAAACGCGACGTCGTTAGTGCCGCCGAGCAGCCAGCGCGTATTGGTGAGTTCCCAGCGACGTCCGGCGAGGTAATGCGTGTTCGTGTCGCCGGTGATGGTGAATCGCCGCTCAAATGCCTCATGGTCGGTAGCCATACGCGGCATTTGCACAAGGTCGAGTGACTGGACGTTGTTGTACAGGAACTGATGTTGCAGCCACTCGATACGATATAGCTGGTTAAGCAACCCGGAGGGCAGGGGAGAGATTGTCACGCGTCCCTCGTGCGGCGACTTGGCCAAGGTGCTTATAAGCGGATTGCTGGCCTCGTACTTGTTCTTGTAATCGTCGTACTGTACCCACGGCGAGTTGGCGCGTGTCAGGTCGATCACGATCAGTAAGCCAAGCGCCACTGCCCACTTGGCCGCCGTGTTGCTTTGCATCACTTTTGCGATAAGAAAAACGCCACCGCCAAGCAGTAGCGCGGACAGGATGATTTCCATCGCGCTGAAGCCGGCCATTGCCTGCGCAACAGCCGGATCGAAACCGCGTGAAGCGATGTGTTGCCCGAGCGATTTTTTTGACGCCCCAAGAATCAGCGAGCCAAGAAGCATCACTCCAGCGGTGATGCCCGTGCCGCGCACCCAAAGCCTGACCGCGCGGCTTGGCTCAGCCATCTCGCGCTTGGCCAGGCGCAACAGACCATCGACGCCGTATCCGCATAAAACAATAAGTCCCAAGTGCATGGGGTGCAGGAACTTAATCGGGTTTCGCATCGTGTTAAAAAATGGCAATTGATGGATGAGTTGATAAAACAACGCGTGCCGTCCGTAAGCCAAAAGTAGCGACACGGCGGCTAGCGCGGCCCAAAACAGAATCATTTGCCGCTCGGGTGGTGAGTAAATGTTTGTGCGTTTTTGTAGCGCGAAAAACAGCGCCCAAGCGGCAAGCAGCACGACAATGATTCCGGCGTATTCGCCCGACCCGGAGTGGCGCTGCAGGAACTGATTTTTGTTTTGAACCAGAGCCATCAGTTGTGTCGCCTTCTGGACGGAAACGTTCAACGCACTAGCCAACTCACCGGGGACGACGTTGCGCTGGCCGAACGCGGCGATGATTTCTTCCACCTCGGCAACGCGATCGAGCACAGGGTCTTGCCCCATCGAGCCCCAGTAGTTTCCGCCGTCGAGCGAACGAAGCTTGTTGCCATCGTACGGACGCGGGGTGTCGAGACGGTAGCCGTAAAGACCGGGGATGACGATGCGCAGCGTCTCCATTTTCGGAAGGCTCCACTGTGTGAGGAATGTCCACTGCCGTTCTTTTGCCGCGTCGCGTTGCGCGGGCGTTTGTGGTTCGCTACCAACACCCTTAATTTGGGTGTCAACAAGGGTTGACATCGTTTGGGAGGCGGCTAATCCGGCGACTACCGCAACTACTGCAACGCCTGCTAACCCGCGTCCTGCTACCTGGCCTAGCTCAATCGGTTTGTCCGACTCAAGCCGCTTTACGACGAATCCAAACAGCACAAATACCGCGATGTAGAGACTAAACAACGCACCGATATCGTAGCCTTCCATCAGGCCAAGCCCGACGCAGATGCCTGCTAGAGAGAGGTTTGCCCACGGACGCGACTTGATAGCGCGCACGATGAACGCTACGGCGAGAAACGTGGTGGCAAACGTCAGCGAGCGCGACGGCAATCCCCAGCAGGCGTACGAGACGACCTCCATGTTGAACCCGGCCGCGACCGCACCAATTGTGCAGGCGAGATTGCAGAAGCCGAGAGTGCGAAAGAAAAACCAGGCTGACAGCCCGAGGATGACCAGGCAAATCGGTGTGCACCACTTGAGGTAAAGCACCGACTTTTGCAGTAACAGGCCAAGCGCCATGTAAATGCCGGGCGAGGCGCTGGGCTGCTCGTAGCCGAGCCAGTTCAAGTCGTGCCAGTAGCCGGAAAACGTGCCGGGCATCTCGATCGCGTCGGTGCTGATAGAGCCAAGCGGGCCGTCGTTGGAGAATAAAATCAGCGCCGGATCGAAGCTGTCCCAAAACAAAAACAGCGTGACGACGATGAGCACTAACGCTGTGCCGCCAAATGGTTTAAGCCAGCCGATCGAACGTTCGATTGAGAGAAACGGTAAATTCATTTTGCTGCTACTGCCATTGCTCCTTGTTGATCGATGAGCCGAAAAACAGGTCGCGAAAAAAGACGGTGACGCAGCCGAGTTGCCAATGCAGCCACGGCACCTTCGGGCGGGCGGACTCGTAAATACGCCGGGCATGATCCGGTTTTTCGTCGGCTATCTGCTGCATTTTGACGCGTGAGCGTGCGGCGAACATGCAGCGCAACTTTTGCCGGCGCAGCCATCGTGTCAAACCCTGTTGCTGCATCAGGCCGAATGCATGCTGGATCGCCTCCCACTCGTCGAGCACCCAGCTTTGTATGTTTTCTTCGTTGCGCTTGGTCATGCTGAACGGGTGCCGGCGGATTTGAAGCAACACTTCCGGCACTGCGACGCGCTGCTTGCATACCTTGGCCAAGTCGGAATAAAAAACGCAATCAGCCGCGTGCGGCATGTCGGTGCGGAACGCAATGGGGCACGCCTGGCCAAGTGACTTGATCAGCACGCCGCCGAGCATGAGTGAGTTGCATTCACTGTGTTGAGCGAGCAGTGCGTTGGCGGAAACTTCGTACGTGTCAGCCGATGGTTTCGACGGCTTGGCGTCGAGTTGGTTTCCGTCCTTGTCGATGAACTCCGGCAGGCAGTAGCTGAACGCCGGCGCGGGCGCGTCTGTGATCGCTGCGGTCATCCGCTCCATGAAGCCTGGCAGCAGCACGTCGTCGGCGCAGATGTAATGCAGGAAATCGCACTCGGTGGCATAGCTGAGCGCTTGATTAAAGTTGAAGAAAAGCCCCTCGTTTTTTTCGCTGCGGATCAGTTCGCAATCGAGTGGCTCGTACGTCTCGACGAGTTGTGCGGTGCCGTCGGTCGAGGCGTCGTCGAGCACGATCACGCGGTCAGGGCGGAGCGTCTGCGCGGCGAGCGAATCGAGCGTAACACGGATGAAGCGTTCCCCGTTGTACACCGGGATGACAGAGATGATGCGCGCCCGATCGCTCATGATTGCTGCGCGAGTTCGCTGATCATCGCCTCCCAACTTGGTGGCGTGTAGCCGGTGGCTTGATTGAAGCGATCGGCATTGAGGCTGCGGTCACAGACGAACTCGTCATTCGGCTCGATGACGCCCTCCCAGCCAAGTTTTTCGCGGCACAATTGCAGCAAAGCGAACTTGGAAATTGGTTCGCTGGCGATGTGCCACACGCCGGAAAGGCCTGTATGTTGGGTAAGGATCAGATCGACGATCCGTGCCATCTCGAGAGTGGTGAAACCGCTATAAATTGCTTTTGTATAGCCGTTTACAGCTTGGAATTGCTGGCTCAAAAACCAATCTAATAGCGCCAGGTTGGTGCCGAGTTCGTGGCCAATCACCGAGGTTCGAAGGGTGACCGAGTGGGCGTCGGAGACTTCTCCTTGATGCTTCGATTGGCCGTAAAGATCTGCGGCATCCGACGGGTCGCTCTCTGTATAATTTCCCTTCGTGCCGGCGAAGACGCAGTCGGTGCTGAAATGAATCAGCCGCGCACCGGCTTTACCGCAGTGCTTGGCCAAGTGGTGTGGAAACTCGGCGTTGATGCGCAGGGTGAGTGCCTTGTCACTGGCTTCGTCGCGTTGCTTGATGAGGCCGACGCAGTTGATGACAGCCTCAGGCTTCGCCTGGTCAAGGGCACGCTCAAGTGCGGTGTCGTCGGTGATGTCATCGAACTGGATCGCCTTGGCTTCGTCGAATAAATTATGCACTGCGAAGTCGGCGACCGGACGGCGAAGCGTCACCCAGGTGTCGTGTTGCGAGTGAAGCCCGCGCCAAAGTTGGTGACCCAACATGCCGCTACCGCCTAGTATGAGCAGCCTCAAGGCTGAGCCTCCTTTTTGTGGCGTGCGGGGACGCCTCGCACATCCTTTATGGCGACCAGATTGAAGGCGTGTTTTGGTTTTCGGTTGATGCGAAGCAACAGCGTCAGCGCCTCGTCGAGCAGCAGGCAACCGGGGAAGCTGTACCTCGGTCCGGCCATATAGCCACGCAGGTAGCGTGTGCCGGTCGTGCCGTGGACTGTGTAACCGCGTCCCTCGAATTCGTTGATGAACCAACCGGAGTGGTGCCGCTGAAACTCGTTGCCGAACTCTGGCCCCTGCGGAACAAAACCGTGCGGTGTCTCGAGTAGAATAAATTTGGCCGACAACCGCTCGACGCGATCGAGCAGGTCAAGTCCGCTGGCTTTTGGCAAATGCTCGATGAGGCCGAAGAGGGTGACGAGGTCGAACGTGGCGTCGAGGTTGTCGCTGAGAATGTTCGCCTGGATGTAGTGGTCGTGAATGTTGCGCTGTTTGGCCAGGTCGATGGCGTCGGCGTGGGCGTCGAGGCCGGTGGTCTGCACGCTTGGCCGGAACTGGCTGAGGTGTGAGCGGGTGCCACAGCCGATGTCGAGTGCTGTCTTAACCTCACCAGAGGCAATGAGTTGCGCAGTGAAATCGGCGGCGGAACGAGGGCGCAACATTTGTCGGATCGGGTTTGGCATGCGCTTGGCCAAGCGGGTCAAATGTACAACTCGACCTCGCCCATTTTGTCGAGCAGCGGCTCGATGTCGGCAGCAGAGTCGAGTTGGCGGGTGTTGGCGGAGGTGTACTCGGTGCCGAGCGGCTGCGCAGCGCGGTGATCCGGCACACGGTACTCTGGGTGGATGGCGTAAAACAGTTCCTCCTCGGTGACGCGCTGCATTTCGTATTCGTTGACGAGCGTCTCGTGCAGTTTCTCTCCGGGCCGAATGCCAGTGACGTTGACAGGGTGGTCGGCGTCTTGCGGGCTGAATTTTCGGCGAACCGCCTCGGCGAGATTCGCGATAGTGCAGGCCGGGGACTTGCGCACGAAGATCTCACCGCCGAGCGCGTGTTGCATCGCGTGAAGCACGAGGCCGACCGACTGGTCAAGCGTCATAAGAAAGCGCGTCATCTCCGGCACGGTGAGCGTGAGTGGCTCGTCGTTTTCGATCTGCCGCTTGAACAGCGGGATGACCGAGCCGCGGCTGCCCATCACGTTGCCGTAGCGCACGCAGCAGAATTTCGTGTCGCCACCGTTTTGGTTTTGGCTGCTAACGAGTTTCTCCATCATCGCCTTGCTGGTGCCCATGGCGTTGAGCGGCTTGACGGCCTTGTCGGTGCTGAGGGCGACGAAGGTTTTCACCCCGGCGGCCTTGGCGGTGCGGCAGGCGTTTTGCGAGCCACCGACGTTTGTCTTGTAGGCCTCATACGGAAATTTTTCGCACGACGGCACGTGCTTGAGGGCGGCGGCATGGAAGACGAGATCGACGCCGGTCATGGCCTCCTCGAGGCGGGCCTCCTCGCGCACGTCGCCGACGAGATATTGGAACTGTGGGAACGCCTGTTGCATCTCCCACTGCTTCTTTTCGTCGCGGCTGAAGATGCGAATCTCAGCGGGGGACTGCTTGAGCAGTTGAGCGGCGACACGGTTTCCGAAGGAGCCGGTGCCGCCGGTGATCAGGATTGTGGAGCCGGAAACATTCATGCCAAGGCGAAGCCGAGTCTATGCCCGGCCTCCGCGATTGGCAATGGACAAGGCTTGCGCCATCGGTCTGGCAGGACTAGCCTCCGACTTATGAAAGCCATCGCTGTTCTTATCATGGCAGGTTTGGTGCTGTTAAAGGCTTCAGTGGCATCTGGCACCGAGGCCCAAGAGGCCAAGCCGCAAGGCTCTTCCACAGTTCCTTTGGCCAAGCGGGAGACGGTGCAGCTTGAGTTCGAGACCGTGCGCGGCCTAGCCTATCAGGTTTACTCTAGAAAAGGCAAAAACGAGTGGCG
Source organism: Verrucomicrobia bacterium UBA673 (assembly GCA_002299785.1). Lineage (GTDB taxonomy): Bacteria > Verrucomicrobiota > Verrucomicrobiia > Limisphaerales > UBA1096 > UBA1096. The sequence goes on along the minus strand of DBNL01000109.1, from coordinate 27,914 downwards.
ACCGCTTGGCCAATTGCTCGAGGGCGACGGCAAACCGGCGACCGTGTCTTACCAGGGCGCCGACGACGGCGTGGAGTTTCGAGTAGAGACATACGAGGCCGTCGAGGCGCCGACGCTACCCGAGGGCATCGACTACAAACTGACTGGCATTTATCGGTTACGTGGGGCGTACAAGGTCTGCGTGGCAAAGGTGGACCGTACCACCGATCCGGTGCGCACCGCCCACTTCACGCTTGGGCAGGGAGACACCGGCGGGTCGCTTCGGATACTCCACATTGATGCCGCTGCCGGGCGGGTGCGGATCGAGGCGGGCGGCGTGCCGTTGACGCTGAGTTTTCACGGCAACACATTTCAGACTGCAACCGTCGAATCGCAACCGCAGGCGCGATCTGTGGCTGGTAAGCCAACGATCATCACTGCGCCGCCGAAGGGCAGTGTCTACATGGCCAAGAACGAGCCGTACTATAAAGAAGCGCAGAAAAAGAAAAAGTACACTAACCGCTACTCGCTGCTGGAGGGTTCCACGGTCAAGGCCATCAACCGTAGCATTCGTGCTCAACCGCAGAGCATCTTCACGCCGCGCGTTTCTGTGCCGAGTTATCAACGGCCGTATTACTACCGTTCGAGTTCGCGCTCCACGACATTCAGCATCCGTCGCCGGTAGTTTTTACTTGGCTAGGGCGTCGAGGAGTTTTTGGTGAATCCCGCCGAAGCCTCCGTTGCTGAGGACGCAGAGGATGTCGCCTTCCTTCGCCTGACCGACGACGTGTTCCACGATCTCATCGGCGGTGGGGATATAATCCGCCTCGGTGTCGGCGGAGCGGATATCTTCCATCAGTCGGGCTGGATCGAGTCTTTCTTCGGCGGGTATTTGCTCGAGCCGCGCGATTCCTGCCACGACAACGCGCTTGGCCAAGCGAAGTGCCTCGGCGAGTTCGGTCTGAAAATGGCTGCGGCGGGTGGTGTTGCTTCGTGGTTCGAAGATAGCCCAGATACGGCGGCCGGGGTATCGCTGACCAATGGCCTTGAGTGTCTCCCGGATGGCAGTGGGGTGGTGGGCGAAGTCGTCAATCACTGTGATACCGCTGGCCTCGCCGCGAATTTCCATTCGGCGGCGGATCCCCTCGAACAAGTCGAGGCCGGACTGAATCTGCTCGTCGCTTAGTCCGGCGTAGCGAGCGAGTAGCAGTGCGGCGAGGGCGTTGCGGATATTGAGCTCGCCGGACATTGGGATGCGAAATGTCGTTTCACCGAGCCGAAACTCGGAATTGTTCGAGTTATAGGCCAAGTTGATGGCGGAGTCGTCGCAATTGATACCCAAGCCGAAGCGGCGCACGGGGCAGTGGTCGATGCCTAGCAGCGACTCGATGTTGTCGTCGTCGCCGTTGGCTAATAGCAGGCCGTTGCGCGGGACGATGTTGATGAGGCGTTGAAAGGAAGTTTGGATTTCGGCGAGGCTCCCAAAAATATCAGCGTGGTCAAACTCGAGGTTGTTGATGACAACGGCCTCGGGCAGGTAGTGGACGAACTTGCTGCGCTTGTCGAAAAACGCGGTGTCGTATTCGTCGCCCTCAATAACGAACCAGTCGCTGTCGGTGAAACGTGCGCCCTGGCCAAGGTTGTTTGGGATGCCGCCGATGAGGAAGCTGGGGTTGAGGCCGTTATGATCGAGCAGCCAGGCGAGCAGCGATGCGGTCGTTGTTTTTCCGTGGGTGCCAGAGACGACGAGTGAGCGTTTACCGCGCAGGAAATGGTGCTTTAGAAGCTCCGGCAGTGAGCAGTAATTGAGCTTGTGCGCCAGAACGAACTCGGCCTCTATGTTGCCGCGCGAGATGGCGTTGCCGATGACGACGAGATCCGGCTTGTGCTCTAGGTTGGCCTCGCTGAACGGCTTGGCCTCGATACCGCGCTCCTCTAGGAAGGTGGACATTGGCGGATAGATGCCTTGGTCGGAGCCGCTGACCGCACTGCCGCGCTCCTTCAGCGCAGCAGCGACGGAGGCCATTGCGGTGCCGCAAATGCCGACGAAATGGATGGAGCGTGCGTTTTCGATGGTGGGCCTCAAGTCACTTCCCGCGGTAAGGCCCATTGCCTACCCCAGTCATCCGGCAAAGCCAAGTTTCAAAGCTTAACCCTCGCTTGTCCAAATACTAGTTTTGATTGAGTTTCGTCCAAGTCAGGCCGTCGAGGTTTTTGGTTTGTGCCGGGATGATTAGGCTAGCAATCCAACCGGACAGAAAACATGTAACTGTTCCAATGGCTCCGATGATCAGCGGGTGGGCTTCGGTGTGAAATTTCACATAATATAGAACGGCCGCCGCTACGATGACCCCGGTCCAAGCGTGAACGCTTGCTGTGCGATTGGTGAATATGGCCAAAGTAAATAAGCCCCCCAGCGTACCAAGAATCAAGCCGACGTAGCCCATCAGGATATCCCAAAGATTTTTGCTGTCTTGTGACGCAATATATATTGCCGAAACGGTGCCGAGGACACCAAGGACCAACGTGATACGCTTAGCCAATTTTAGCAGCGATTCGCTATCCCGGTCTTTTGAAAGGAAATCTGTTGTGAATGCCGTCGCAATGGAATGCATACTTGAGTCGAGACTCGACAT
>DBNL01000109.1:16537-24916 GCA_002299785.1 Verrucomicrobia bacterium UBA673 | reverse complement strand
AGAATGAAGTGGGGAAAGATTTGGTCGATTTTTGAAATCGGTTCCAGATTTGATGGTTGTTGTTGGAAATAGACGAACAATGCCGTGCCGACCCCGAAAAAGAGAATCGACAGCGGAATACTCAGGGCGCTGTTAGTCCAAATGGCTTTGGCGGCTTCCTTTTCAGTAGGGGTGGTGAGATAGCGTTGCACCACGGCTTGATCCGTACCGTAGCTGAGGATTTGGGCGAAGATGCCGCCGAGGATAATCACCCAAATTGTGTCGATGCCGCTTACAAAACTAAAATTGGTGTTCACCATCTCAAACTTACCCTGCCCGGAGGCCGTTTCAATAATGGCTGAAAATCCTCCGTCCACTTCCCCAACTATTACAAAAAACGCAACCAATGCGCCTCCCACCAGGACGATTGTTTGAATGACATCCGTCCAAATAACGGCCTCGATGCCGCCAATCACTGTATAGATTGTGCTCAAAACTCCCATGGTGATAATGCAGTATATAACATCCCAACCGGTAACCGAAGACAGCGCAAGCGCGGGAAGCAGTATAACTATGCCCATGCGTGCGAGTTGGAAGATGGCGAAGCTGGCACTGCCAAGCTTTCGTAAACCCGTGCTGAATCGCATCTCTAAATATTCATAGATGCTTGTGATACCCAAGCGTCGATAAAAGGGGAGGAAACAATATATAATAACCGGCGCCATCACCGGGATGGTCATGTTAAATATAAACCAGGTCCAATTTGTGGCGTACGCTTTGGCGGGTATGGAAAGATAAGTGATGGCACTCAGCATGGTCGAAAAAATACTTAAGCCAGCCGCCCACCAAACGACTCGCCTACCAGCTAAAAAATAATCCTCGGTAGAATTGTTTTTTCGTGAAAAATAGATTCCGATCCCGATGAGGACACCCATGTAGGAGACCATTACAATCCAGTTTGTAGTCCCAAAGTTTTCATTTTGTCTGGCCAGATCTATTTTCCAAATATTCTTAGTCCTAATGCCGGGGCTGCTTTCGCCGGTGGGAATGATGATCGAACTGCCCCATTGCACGGCAGTAGTCGTGACGTGGCTGCCGATGGGGACACGTTCCGTTATTCCCGGTGCTGTGGCATTGCGTGAGCCTTCCTCGAAGTTTGCAAATTTTTGCCATTTGTCAGTGACTGTATTGTAGAGAAGAATATCGCGGCTGAAACCGTCGTGGGCGTCCTGTATTTTTTGTTTTTCAGCATTCAGATCGACTGCGGCTTGTTGGTTACCCGCGGCCTTGGCGGCTGCGATTTGAGCGGACAAACCTTCCAGTGTGATAAAACGCTTTCCATCAGCCCCGCCAAACAGCAGGAGACTGTTTGTTCCAACCGAGGTGGTGGTGCCTGCCATGACACAACGAGGTTGAGTGTCTTCTTTGGCTTGTATGTCGCTCACTTTTTTCCACTTGTCTGACTTGGGGCTGTATTTGTATGCGTCACTTAGCATATGCCATTGGCCTTTGCTGTCTTTCATGCGCCCGCTGAATATATAGAGGCAATCTGCTGAGCCGTCATTTTGACTGGCAGCTAAGAGGTGTGTTCTAGCAGGTCCATTCCACGGAGTGAGTTCTTTCCATTCGAATTCTTCTGTATCACGCTTGGCTAAGTCGAGTGACCAGAAATTCAGGGTCGCACCTTGACCACTGTCCCCTCCAGTAATGTAAATTGTGTTGCCAATCAATGCTCCGGCGGCAGCTGTTGTTCTCCTAGGCAAGGGTGGGTAGTTTTCGTCGATGTTGATTTTGCCGCTCGTGTAGCTAAGTGCGAATACCTTGTCCGATCGATGGGTGAGGCCCTCCTCCCTCCACTCGCCGCCGATGCACAGCACACCAAGTTGGCGAACGGCGAGAGAATCTGCGTTGTTGGTCGAGATCGAGACACCGTAACCAAGCACATGTGGGAGCCTAAGCTTGCCCTCGGTGATTGAGTAGTCGAGGTCGTCCTTCGTGACGATGTAAATTGTGTCATGATAGATTTTGTTTGAGGTTCCGCCGTTTTCGGTCGGGCGCCACGGCACGCCGTCGGGGAAGTTCGCGCCGCCGGCGACGATGAGCGCGTCATTGTGCACCCCGGCGAACGGCCCGGCCACGCCGAGGTCGCTGGGCAGGTCGGGCAGTGCCTTCCACTCTAGTTTGTGTTCGGTGGCCAGAAGGGAGAAGCTGCTCAGCGTCAGCAGGAAAGTGATTCGGAGTAACATGGTTGATTGGAGTTGTTTTCGAAAACTTCGGGGTATCATGTTGGCCAAGCTTGGCCAAGGCGAGGCCAAACCAAACGCTTATCTAGACGTTTTTATTGGTAGAAAAAAATTGAAATATGACTGAAAATATGTTCTATTTTTCCCACCGTTGAATGTTTGGGCAATGATTTGCGTCCAGCCCAGCTGCATAACTGCGGGAGAAACATGATGATACAGAGGTTTTTTAACGGAATTATGGCGGGGCTGCTAATGTCAGCAGTGTGTGTCAACGCCGAAGAGACTAAGCTGAAGAAGGTCAGTTTCTACAATGACATTCGGCCGATTTTCCAAGGTCAATGTCACGGCTGTCATCAACCAGCCAAAGCCAAGGGTGAGTATGTGATGACGACTTTTGAGCAGTTGCTCAAGGGTGGTGAGAGCGGGGAGAAGGCGGTTGTTCCAAGCAAACCGGATGAGAGTCATTTGGTCACGCTAATCACGCCGATCGATGGTGAGGCGGAGATGCCTCAGAAGGGGGGGGCTCTTCCTGCGGAGCAAATCGCTATGATCACCCGATGGGTTTCTGAGGGTGCGACCGATGACACGCCGGCGGGTGCCAAGCAACTCTACGATAAGGAGAACCCTCCGGTTTACAGTTTGCCACCGGTCATCTCGTCGATCGACTATTCGCCGGACGGCACATTGATTGCCGTTGCTGGATTTCACGAGGTGCTGCTGCACCATGCTGACGGTTCCGGCTTGGCCGGTCGACTGATTGGCCTGTCGGAGCGTGTTCAGAAGGTGAAGTTTTCCAGTGATGGTAAAAAGTTGGCCGTGGCGGGGGGGCTGCCAGCACGATCGGGGGAGATTCAAATCTGGAATGTCGGGAGCAAGAAGTTGTCGATGTCGATCCCGGTTGGGTATGACACTGTTTATGGTGTGAGTTGGTCACCTGACAACTCAAAGGTGTCTGTCGGTCTGCCGGACTCAACTGTGCGTGCTTTCGACGTCAAGAGTGGAAAGCAGGTACTCTTCAAGGACAGCCACGACGAATGGGTGCTCGACACGGTTTGGAACAACAAGGGCGATCACCTCGTCTCGGTCGGCCGTGACATGGCGGTGAAGTTGACTGAGGTGGCGACGCAGCGATTCGTTGACAACATCACCTCTATTACGCCGGGCGCGCTCAAGGGTGGTATTCACGCCATCACAGTTCACCCAAAAAAGGAGGAAGTGCTGGTGGGTGGTTCGGACGGGGTGCCGCAGGTTTTCAGGCTGACGCGGGTGACAAAGCGGGTGATTGGCGACAACTCAAATCTAGTGCGCAAGTTCCCTCCAATGCCGGGGCGTATTTTTGGTCTCGATTTCGGGCCGGAAGGCAAAAAGATCATAGCCGGCAGCAGTTACAACGGCACCGGGTCGGTCCACCTTTATCAATCTGACTATGACAGCAGCGTGAGCGACGAGTTAAAAAAAGCGTTTGAACGTCCATTAGACGGAAACTCCAAAAAGCTTTCAGGTGAATATCATACAAAGGGGGTGAAGCTACTGGCGAAGGTCTCGCTGGGTACGTCGGTTTTTGCGACAGCATTCAGTCCGGACGGCGAGACGGTGGCGGTTGGCGGTGCTGACGGGGTAATTCGCTTGTTCGACAGCCAATCACTCGGTTTAAAGCGCGCCTTCTTGTCCGTACCGATGACAGAAGAAAAATTGCCGGAAGTCATCGCTTTGGCGGTTGAACCTCAGGAAATCCAGCTCGATGGCAAGTTCGACTACACTCAGATGTTGCTAACAGCGGTGAAGGCAAATGGTGAGAGCTACGACGCCACACGTGACTTCTCTCTTACGGTCGATTCCGATGTAATCAAGGTAAGCAAGACTGGCATGGTTGAACCGGTAAAGAATGGTGAGGCCAAGCTCAAGATTTTTCACAAAAACCAGACGAGCACGATCAGCGTTCGCGTGACTGGCGTGAGTGGCGACTTTATTCCAGACTATGTACGCGATGTAATGCCAGTACTGTCGAAACTCGGTTGTAACGCCGGCACCTGCCATGGTTCAAAGGACGGGAGGAATGGCTTCAAGCTGTCGCTGCGCGGGTATGATCCGATCTATGACGTGCGTGCTTTTACCGATGATCTGGCCAGTCGTCGTGTGAATATTGCAGCCCCGGACAACAGCCTGATTCTTCTAAAGAGCTCTGCTGCTGTGCCGCATGAAGGTGGCCAGTTGACGAAGATGGGCGATGATTACTACGAGATTCTCAAATCATGGATTTCCAACGGTGCGAAACTCGACACCGGCTCGGTGCGAGTCGCGAGCATCGAGCTATTCCCTAGAAATTCAGTCGTGCAAAAGATTGGCGACCAGCAGCAGATGCGCGTCATCGCCACCTACGCCAACGGTGAGAAGCGCGACGTCACTGCCGAGTCGTTTATCGAGACCGGCAACTCCGACGTCGCCACGACGGACAAGACCGGCTTGGTGAGCACCGAGCGCCGTGGTGAAGCGCCAATGCTGGCCCGATACGAGGGCGCGTACGCCTCGACCATCGTGACTGTGATGGGCGACCGCTCCGGCTTCGAGTGGCAGGATATATCGGCCAACAACATGGTTGATGAATTTGTCGCAGCGAAGCTGAAGCGGACCAAGACACTCTCGTCCGGCCTGGCCTCGGACGAGGAGTTTCTACGCCGGGTGTACCTTGACCTGACCGGGTTGCCACCCAGTTTAGAGGAGGCGGGCAAATTTATTGCTGACAAGCGCGACTCCAAGGACAAGCGTGACGAACTAATCGATCAACTGGTGGGCAATGCTGACTACATCGACCACTGGACCAATAAGTGGGCTGACCTGCTTCAGGTCAACCGCAAATTTCTCGGCACCGAGGGGGCGTCACAGTTCCGCAAATGGATCCGCAACGAGGTCGCCAACAATACGCCTTATGACGAATTTGCTAGCAAGGTGATTACGGCAAATGGTTCAAACAAGGAAAATCCGGCTGCCTCCTACTTCAAGATTTTGCGTGAGCCAAGTGAGATCATGGAAAACACGACGCACCTTTTTTTGGGCACACGGTTCAACTGCAATAAGTGCCACGACCACCCGTTCGAGCGCTGGACACAGGATCAGTACTATGAGACCACCGCCTACTTTGCTCGAGTGGGCCTGAAAAAGGATGACAAGTCCGGAGACAAGCGCATCGGCGGAACGGCGGTCGAGGGGGCCAAGCCGTTATACGAAATCATTTATGATCGTAAGGAAGGTGAGACGAAGCATGACCGAACCGGTGTAGTGACCGCTCCGGTCTTTCCTTTTGAGACGGTTCACAAAGTTCCAGAAAAGGGTAACCGCCGGCAAAAATTTGCTGCATGGTTGACGGCTCCTGACAACGAATATTTTGCCAAAAGCTACGTGAACCGCCTCTGGGCCTATATGACCGGCACAGGTATTATTGAGCCGATTGATGATATCCGTGCCGGTAACCCGCCGACCAATCCCGAGTTGCTTGACTGGCTGACGGCGCAATTCATCGAGAGCGGTTACGATGTGAGGCACATCGTGAAAATCATCACCAAGTCTCGCACGTACCAGCTGAGCGTAAAGACGAACAAGTGGAATGAGGATGACACGATCAACTTCTCGCATGCCAAGGCACGCCGTCTTCCTGCAGAGGTGTTACTTGACTCCATTTATCGTGTCACCGGCACTCCCATCAAGTTTCCTGGTGTGTCGGAGGGCACCCGTGCCGCGCAGTTGCCAGATGTTGGTGTTAAATTAGCAGATGGCTTCCTTGGCAATCTCGGTCGCCCAGTCCGCGAGAGCGCTTGTGAGTGCGAGCGTTCAACTGACCTTCAACTTGGATCGGTCATGTCGCTGGTCAGCGGCCCAACGGTGGACAATGCGATCATTTCCAGCGACAACGCTATCTCCAAGCTTGTTGCCACCCAGTCTGACAATGAGAAAATGATCGAGGAGTTGTTCCTGCGCGTCCTCAACCGTCACGCCACCCCTGGTGAAGTCGGGGCAGCCAAGCAGACGATTGCAGACGTCAAGGCCGAGCATAAGGTTGCACTCGATCAATTGACCAAGTTTGAAAAGGAGATCGAGCCGCGAGAGGCCAAGCGGGCCAAGGCGCGAGAGGAGGCTATCGCCTTGGCCAAGACCCAACTCGAGGCCTATGAAGCAAAGATCGCACCGCGCGAGGCCGAGGCGGATAGCAAACAAAAGGAACGCATCGCCAAGGCCGAGGCAGCGCTCAAGGAATTTGATGACGGCCTGGCGCTGCGCTTGGCCAAGTGGGAGAAGGCGGCCTCCGAGACTACCCAGTGGACGGCGCTCGAGCCGGGCAAACTCAAGGCGACCAACGGCTCCAAGCTGGAGAAGCGCGACGGCGGCGTGGTGTTCGCCAGCGGTAAGCTTGAGCGGACGGTTTACACGGTCACCGCCGATACGGGGTTGATCGGCATCACCGGCGTGCGGCTGGAGTTGCTGGCCGACGACAAGCTGCCGAAGAAGGGACCGGGTCGCAATGATGACGGCAACTTCGTCCTCACTGAACTCGACCTCAAGGCCATCTCCACCGGCAAGGGGCAGGGGCGCAAGTCCACCAAGGTAGAATTCAAGGAAGCCAAGGCGGATTTCAGCCAAAAAGACTTTGACGTCAAAAAAGTCGTCGATGGCAAGGTTGACAACAGTGGTTGGGCAACACATCCAAAAGAGGGGACCGATCGCACTGCGATTTTTATTCCGAAGGAGAAGTTCGGTGTAGAGGGCGGCTCGCGGCTGATCTTCACGCTCAACCAGAATTACAACAGCAAGAAGCACTCGATCGGCAAATTCCGGCTGCTCGTTACCACAGATGAAAAAGTGGAGATTGGCCATCCATCGGACATTGGCGTGATCCTAGCGCTCGCCGGTGATAAGCGGAGTGATGAGCAACTCAAGCGGATCACCGACTATTTCAAGTCGGGGGACAAGGATCTTGCCGCCAAGATCAAGGAACTGGCCGAGGCAAAGAAGCCCCGGCCTGTGGATCCGAAGCTCAAGGGATTCAAGGATGGGCTGGTCAAGGCTGAGAAACCGTTGACGATCGACCCGACACTGGCGGAGTTGCGCCGTGCTAGGGATTTGAGTGGGAAACATCAGGAAAGCATCCGCTTAACCGCCGCGCAGGACATTGCTTGGGCTCTGATTAACAGCCCAGCTTTCCTCTTCAACCGTTGACGCGCGTCGAAAAAGTGGTAGTTTTTTAAAAAACGGAAATTTTTTGAGTTAAAATATAAAGAAAAAACATGATTACAATACCCGGAGAACTCGGAAAGGACTTGTGCGATCCGCACTTGAAAGTGACCCGTCGCGACCTGCTGCGCATTGGCGGCTCGAGTATGCTGGGCCTCGGCCTGGCCAACATGTTCAAGCTGCAGGCCCGGGCCGCTCAGGCTGGACACGTGGGTGGCCCCGGCTGGGGCAAGGCCAAGCACGTCATACTCTGCTATTTGCAGGGTGGCCCGAGTCATCTTGATTTGTGGGATCCCAAACCGGATGCACCAGAAAATGTGCGTTCTATTTTCAAGCCGATCCCAACCAAGATTCCCGGTATCAACTTCACAGAGATCATGCCCAAACTGGCCAAGGTCAACGACAAGATGACCATGATCCGCTCGATGGGCTACACGCCCAACGGTTTGTTTAACCACACGGCGGCCATTTACCAGATGATGACCGGCTACACGACCGACAAGGTTAGTCCCTCCGGCCAGCTCGAGCCACCCAGCCCGAAGGACTTCCCGAACTTCGGCTCGCAGATCATCCGCCTCAAGCCACCGACCGAGCCGATGCTGCCGTTTGTCATGCTGCCGCGTCCGCTGCAGGAAAGCAACGTGGTCGGCAAGGGAGGCACCGCCGGATTCCTCGGCAAGTCGTTTGACCCCTACTATCTGTATCCAGACGGAGGCGACATGGACATGAACAAGATGGACAACATCAAGACGGACGACTTGAAGATGCGTCCCGACGTGTTCGAGTTGCGCCTGCGCCGCCGCGCCCGCCTGCGTGATGCCATCAACGACGCCTCGCCGGACATCGACAAGGCCGTGGCCAATCTCAAGCTGGACGACTATTACGATCGCGCGCTGAACCTCGTCGCCTCCGGCCGCGCGCGAAATGCCTTCGA
>DBNL01000109.1:2234-16143 GCA_002299785.1 Verrucomicrobia bacterium UBA673 | reverse complement strand
CTGGCCCGCCGTCTTGTGGAGGCGGGCACTCGCGTGGTTGAGGTCGTTTGGCCCAAGGTGGCCAATTCTGACAATCACTCGTGGGATGTTCACAAAGGTCTGCCCAAGCGCATGAAGGATCAATCCGCACCGATGCTTGATGGCGGGTTGTCTGGCCTTATATCGGACCTTGATCAACGCGGGATGCTCGACGAGACAATGGTAATCGCTGTGGGCGAGTTTGGTCGGAGCCCTCTAAAAGGTGTTAGTACTTCCGGTAATGGAAATGATGCCGACGGACGTGACCACTGGCCGTACTGCTACACTGCTTGCATTGCCGGTGGCGGCATAAAGCGTGGATATGTTCACGGCAAGTCAGACCGAACCGCCTCGGCGCCAGTCGAGGATCCTGTGCACCCAGGCGAATTACTGGCCACGATTTATCACGCCTTCGGGATCGATCCCGAGACGATTGTGTTCAATCACCTCAACCAGCCGCGCGAATTGGTTAAGGCCAGGGCTGTCACCAAGCTTTTCGCCTAGGCTAGTCTCTTGGCCAAGCGTCACTGATTTATCAGCCGGTGGGTTCGCCCATCGGTTTTTTTGTCATGAAATGGATCCGGACACTGCACCTGTGATTCCGGCACCGCCGGCAAAAGCGGCCGTCGAAAGATCGCTGTCGCCGATTGGGACGGCGACGGCAAGCCGGATTTGTTACTCGGCTCGGAGGATAGATTTTTCTACTACCTACCGCACGACGAGGCGAGGGAGTATTAGGCCAGGACCGCCCGCAAGCCCAAGTGAAATGAAAAAAGTCGTGCCTTCATTGCCACCTGATTGGGGTGCTGTTTCGCATCAGCAGGATACTCCGCTTCGCCAGGCGATGCGCGACTGGATTTTGAGCGGATGCTCTCGGCGTTGAGGTGAGAGTCTGTGGCTGAGGTTTTTGGCTTTTGTTTGGCTGTGATCCCGCTACAACCGGCGGAGTTTTTTCGATCCTGAGCCGATGCTTTTTATCCGTTTCATCAGCCGACTGCTGGCCCGTGTTCTGTTTCGCCTTCGCATTTACGGCGGCGGCGTGCTGGACACGCCGGGGCCGGTGCTCCTGATCCCCAACCACGTGTCGTGGTTCGACTGGTGGCTGCTCGGCCTGTGTGTGGGGGAGGATTGGCGCTTTGTCACCTCTGCCTCGAGGGCGGAAAGCCACTGGATGTTTCGGTTCATGATGGTGAATCGCTACACCTTCCCGGTGGATCACGCCTCGCCGTTCGCTGTGAAGGAGATGGCCAATTTTCTGCAGAGTGGCGGCCGGCTGGTTTTGTTTGCCGAGGGCCGGATCTCGGAGACCGGCTGCCTGATGAAGCTCTTCGAGGGCACCGGTTTCCTGTTGCACAAAACCGGGGCCAAGGTGATCACCTGCCATTTGCGTAACGCGCTCCGCCTGCCTTGGTCGCGGCAGCCGGGATGGAAGCAGTGGTTCCCCAGGTTGAGCGTTCACTTCGGCGATGTGTTGCAGCCGCCGGTCGGGCAATTCAGTGGCATGAGTGACGTGCGTGAGAGACTGACGCAGTGGCTTCGTGAGCGGATGATCGAGCATCAGTTTCAAGTGGAGATGGACCACGGTCACAGCGACGTACTGACCGAGATCGCCTCGAGGGCGCGGCAGCGTCCCGGCACGGTGGTGCTGGAGGATATCACCGGTCAGGCCCTGAGTCACCGGATGGTGATGGTCGGTGCGGAGGTGCTTGGCGGACAGTTCCGGCGGTTGTTCAATGACGAACAGGTGCGGGTCGGCATGCTGCTGCCTAACGTGAACGGCACGGCGATCTCGTTGCTTGCCCTGTGGCGCATCGGCAAAATCCCGGCTGTGCTCAACTACTCCAGCGGCGTGCCGCTGATGCTCACTTGCTCGGAGCTGGCCGGGCTGAAACAGGTCATTACTTCCCGAGTTTTTCTGGCCAAGGCCAAGCTGGACGTGGCACCGATGGAGGCGGCTGGCATCGAGTTCATTTATCTCGAGGATATCCGGAAACGCATCTCCGGCTTGGCCAAGCTGAGCGTGTTCCTCAGGCACCGGTTCGCTTTTAGCCGGTCGCAGTTCGGCATCCCAACCGGCCAGACGGCGGTCATCCTGTTTACCAGCGGGTCGGAGGGCGTACCCAAAGGGGTCGAGCTGACTCACCGCAACATCCTCGCCAACCTGCGGCAGTTGTTCTCGGCCGTGGACGTGATGGATACGGACAGCCTCTTCAACTGCCTGCCCATGTTTCACAGCTTCGGGCTGGTGGTGGGCACGCTGCTGCCGTTGTGCCGGGGGATTCGCACCACAGTATTTCCGTCGCCGTTGCAGTACCGGCAAATCCCGACTGCTGTGTACAATTCCAACGCGACGATGTTTCTCAGCACAAATACATTCCTAAACGGCTACGCGCGCAAGGCGCATTCGTACGACTTCCGCAACGTGCGCTATCTGCTCGCTGGCGCGGAAAAAGTACAGCAGGCTACGGCTGATACATGGGCGCGCAAGTTCGGCGTACGCATCAACGAGGCGTATGGGGTGACCGAGTGCGCCCCTGCGATCTGCGCCAATACCAAGGCCGACAATCGTTTCGGCTCCGTGGGACGGCTGTTGCCTGGCATTGAGTGGAAGCTTGAGCCGATTGACGGCGTGACGGATGCCGGTCGCCTGTTCGTCCGCGGCCCGAACATCATGAAGGGTTATCTCAATGCCGATGCCAACGCGGCGTTTCAGGCGCTAGGCGGCTGGTATGACACTGGAGATATCATCCACGTTGATGCCGACGGCTACTTCTGGGTCCGGGGCAGGGCCAAGCGCTTTGCCAAGGTGAGCGGCGAGATGGTTAGCCTCACGGCGGTGGAGGACGCATTGGCGGGCGCATTCCCGCAGCATGGTGAGGAATGCGAAGTGGTAGTGGTGGCGTTGCCTGACACGGAGAAAGGAGAGAAACTCGTCGCTGTCACCAACGAGCCGGGGTTGTCGCTGAACGAGGTGCGCGGGGCCATCGCCACGGCGGGGATGACCAACCTCTGTGTGCCGCGCGATCTGCGGGTGATGGACGAGCTGCCCAAGCTTGGTACCGGCAAGCTGAACCACCGTGAGGTGATCAAGCAGGTCGAACTTGGTCAAGCTCGACCTGCTTGAGCTGTGTTTCGCGTTGTCACACGGGCCGGTTTTTGGTAAATTCGTGCGATGCGGTTTTTGTTCCGCTGGGCTTTTCGCCTGCTCATCCTGTTACTAGTCTTGGCAATCGGGCTGTTCCTTACCAAGGGCGCTTTGGTAAAGTGGATCATCATCAGCGAGTTTCGCGAGCAGGGTATGGATGCTAGGATTGGGCATCTTGACATCGGTTTCCCTCTAAACTCCACCGTCTCCGCCCGTGACATCACCCTATACAATCTACCCAAGTACGGCGGCGCGAGGATGCTACGAATCGATGACCTGTTTATCGACTGCGACTTCTCGGAGTTGATGAACGTACGCCGCAAGCTCAAGCCGCATTTCCGGATGGTGCGCATCGGCATCACCGAGTTCAATCTCGTGGAAACCAAGGGGGGAGAACGCAATCTCATCTCCTTGCCGGACGCCGTGGCGAAATCGTCGGCCCAGCTCGCGCTCGGCGAGTCGCCGCTCTACTTCACCATCGAAACCTTGACCTTCTCGTGGGAACGGCTGAAATTCACCAACCTCGCTGACGTCGGAAAATCCCGCGATGTCACCATCAACATTGAGGACTACACCGTACAGGACGTTGAGAAACTCAGCGACCTGCGCCCGCTCTTCGACAAAGTCGCCACCAAGATCACCTGGAAGGTGCTGCTCAACAAGCTATTTGGCCGTCTCTTCGCCAAGCCCTGAATGGGCGACACAAGGCAACCTCGTATTTTTCCACGGAGGGAATGTGCCGCGCCTTTTGGCGTTGATCTTTCAGCGGATCACTTCTTTCTGCTCACTACTCCCTGATCGACCTGCCAGCGGTGAAGGTGGCCGGTGAGTTCGCTGGGCCAGTTTTCCTCGGTGCACGTCATGAACACTTGCCCAACGCGGCTGACCAATGGTAACAAGCCAGCCCGACGCCGAGCGTCGAGTTCGCCCATTACGTCGTCGATCAGCAGGATCGGTGGTGAGCCGTGAATACCACCGAGGAAGTCGGCCTGCGCCATTTTTAGCGCGATGGCGAAGGTACGTTTTTGCCCCTCGCTGGCGTATTGCGCCACCGGCTGCCGGTTGAGCGTCAGCTTGAGTTCGTCCCTGTGGGGTCCTACGAGCGTCGTTCGGTATCGCTGCTCGCGGCTTCTCGACTTGGCCAGATCCACCGCAAAATCCTCTCGCACGCTTGGCGCGTAGTCGATGTGGGCGTCCTCCGTCTTGGTGGCGATTTTTCGGTACCCCAATAGGATGAGTGGTGAGAGTTTTTTGACAAGATCATGCCGGGCAGTGATAATTTTTTCGCCGTTATAAACTAGTTCTCGGGTGAAGCTGTCGAGTAGCCTCAGGTCGGGCGTATCACGCTTGAGTAGTACGTTGCGCGAGCGCAGCGCTTCGGTGTAGCGGTGCAGTAATTCCAGATAGCCGGGTCGGGTCTGTGTGAGCAGTAGGTCAAGAAAACGGCGGCGCGACTTGGCCGGTCCGTTAACCAGCAGTGAATCCTCCGTACAAAAGACTACGGTGC
Source organism: Verrucomicrobia bacterium UBA673 (assembly GCA_002299785.1). Classification (GTDB taxonomy): domain Bacteria; phylum Verrucomicrobiota; class Verrucomicrobiia; order Limisphaerales; family UBA1096; genus UBA1096. The sequence goes on along the minus strand of DBNL01000109.1, from coordinate 11,473 downwards.
GAAGTGTGCCGAGGTAGTCGGCGATGCGCCGGATTGGTTTTTCGTTGATGGTTAGTTTGCGTTGGGCCGCCGACCAATAATAGCGGATGTCATTCTCCTCCTGACCAATCGCGAGTCCGCCGGCGAAAAAGGCCTTCCGCTCGTGCCGGATAATTTGCGCGTTGCCGACGCCACGGAATGAGCGCAGCGTGGCCAGCAGGTAAACGGCCTCGAGCATGTTTGTTTTGCCCTGCGCGTTGCGGCCGAGCAGTACGTGGAACCCCGGCTCGAACGCGACGTCGAGCCGCCGGATATTCCGGAAATCACGCAGTTTGAGCCGAGCCAAGTGCATGCGGTATTGTGAGTGGTGATGTCGCGTGGTTCGAGCGTAAAGACCTTAAAAACGGAACAGCGCCCCTATCTTGGCCACGACTTCGAAGTCTTTCATCACAAATCCGGTCATCTCGTCAATGTACCCCTGATTGACCACGAAGAACATCTTCGCACCCGGTTTGTACTCCCACTGAAGGCGGCTATTGACACCTATTGAGTTCGAGATGTTGTCGTATTGGGCGAGGTTGAACCAAACCAGGTCGGGGGTGAAACTGTACCGTAGGGTGCCGGAAATTTGCCTGATGATGGACTCGTCGAGGGCGTCCCAGTCAATCAGGTTTACTGAGTACTCGCCACCGACAAGCAGTTTGGGCCATGGGCGATAAAAGGTCTCGAGGGAGATTTCTTGGCGCGTGCCATCATAAAAACCGCCGGCTCGATACATCGGTCGCAAAAACAATGAACGCTGCATGCCCATGTAGGCAAACATCCGCACTTCCCACCAGTCATAGTTTCCTGCGGGGATAATCGAGCCATCCGAGATGGTAAAATCTTTATTAGGTCGGTCGGTCAGGTGGGAAATATCGAACTTGATGACATCCTGGCTCTCGAGGTAGAGCGACATGAGGTTGAATTGCTGCTTGGTATTCACGACATCGTTGCCGAGGTCGGTGTAGAGTTCCACCTCGTAGCCGTGCCGGGTGTTTCGTAGCCAGTCGATTTTGTCGTGGTAAGGGACATAGTCTGCAGCAATTTTGTAGACTCGAGTGCCTTGCCGCTGGACGAATCCCATCGCCGGGTTGAAGTCGTCTCCGATCTCAATTGCGCTGGCAGCCAACTCGATGTTACGGTCATAAAGTCGGGCGTTGGCGCTCCACGCGGGTTCAAGTCCGCCGCCGTCCTCCACGTATGTGCCGAGCGCGTAAAGGTTGACCTCGAGAGTGTTTCCACCGATGAAGTTGCTATTCCGATACTGGAAGTCTGTGCCCACCACGGAGTTCATTTCATCCGAGTTTGGATCACCCACGGTGGTTAGGAAACCAATCGACGACTGCTCAAGCACATTGCGGCTGATGCGGCCGACAAAGGCATTTCGTAGGCCTTCCTCTCCGTCGAGCACAGCATTGAGCAGGCCTATATTATAATCTTTAACACGGCCAGTTATTTTACCTGCAAACTGGATTGGCATAATCCCACCGTTATTACTTAGGCCGATTCGACGACTGAAAAACGGCATGAGCAGGGTGTCTGACGAGTTGCGGGAGCTCCGTCGGGATGACCCTACTCCGCCAAAGCCGAATATACCGGAGTCCTCCAGGAAAAACTGCCGTTTTTCGGGGAAAAATAGAGGGAACCGCGTGAAGTTGATTTGTCGCATATCGGTCTCTGTCTCGGCGAAGTCGGTGTTCACGCTGGCCATGGCGGTGAGGCTGGGGGTGAGCCGGTAGCGGATGTCGAACCCAAAATCGCCTAGTAAGTCGGAGTCGTTCGCATCGTAATCCTTCTGATACTTGCCGATGGCATATGGCGTGATGTCCAGACCGAGACCCTGCCGGAGGCCGGACAAGCCGGTGAGGTCGCCGCTATCTGAGACGAAGTAGCTGCGACTGGCCGAGCGGGAGTTTGCCCACTGGGCGCGTTCGCCGGCGCGGCCGATGTTGCGGTAAACGTTCAGCCCCCAAGTGTCAGCCGACTCGTCGAAGCTGATCGACTTAAAAGGGATGGCCAACTCCATGCTCCAACCCCAGGAGTGGCTTTGGCTCTGTGCCATCCATGCGCCGTCCCACTCGCCGTTTACTGTGGTGTTGTTGCTGATGGTGGCGTCACCCCGTGCCCCATTGGGGTTGATGGAGAAATAGTATCCATTTCGTCGATCTAAAAACGTGTCCAGCGTGATATTGACTACATCCTCGTAACGCATATGACCGTCGCGTTCCATGTTATTTGCAATGATCAGGCCCGCTTCGTCGTCGAAACACCATACGCCGATGTATAGCGCATTATCGTCGTATACCACGCGGAATTCTGTACGTTGGGTGTGTGGGATGTTTTCGTTGGGATTCTTTTGTAGAAAATCGCCGGCTGGCTTAGCCAAGTACCATGCGTCGTCGTCGATGTAGCCGTCGATGTCAGGCGCTTGGACAACGCGCACCGCCGCAACAGTGGGGCGCCCGCGAAAGGTGCCTCGGCTGTCCGGCGCAACGGCGGAGTGTTCAACGGCGGACGCCGTTTGGCCAAGGCCAAGCACTAATACAGCCAATAAAAAAGCCCGCTGCATCACCGGGTACTCGGTTCGGTTAATCAAAGTTATCGTTGAATCAAGGTATTAAAGTCAGCCCAAGTTGGGGAAGGCCGCCTTGAGGTCTAGGGAGTCGCCGTTGGCTTGTTGCAGTTTCAACAGGCGCTTGTAAAGGCGCTTGATGACTTTTGCCCGGTCAGGGTCGTTGGCGACGTCGATCATCTCGAGCGGGTCGCGCTTGATGTTGTAAAGGCGAGCCTTCGAGATTTTCGGGTAAAGAATGAGTTTCCAGTTGCCCATCGTCACGGAGCGTTGAACTCCGAGATAGGCACCATACACCGCCTTGACGCTGGATTCAGCAGACTCTCCATGTAACAACGGCAGCAGGCTCTGGAACTCGACCTGCGCCGGGCGCTTGGCTTCGGCGATATCCAGCGACGTGGCCATCACGTCCTGCATGTAAATCGGAAAGTCGATCTTGTGGTGGGTCTTGATGCCAGGGCCGACTGCGATGAACGGCACACGCGTGCTGTGCTCGTAAAGGTTTTGTTTTCCAAACAACCCGTGGTGGCCCACTGCCAGCCCGTGGTCGGCAGTGAAGAATATGTAGGTGTTCTGCGCCTGGCCGGATGCATCGAGCGCGTCGAGGATACGGCCGATCTGCGCGTCCATGTGCTCGATGATCGCGTAGTATTCCTGCCGATGAATTTTCACTGCGTGATTAGTGCGCGGGAATGGACCGAGTTTCTCGTCGCGCAAATTGGCGCCACAGCCGATATCGTCCTTGTAAGGATATTCGCTTAGATAATTTTGAGGAACCTGAATGCGGCTCAGTGGGTAACGATCGACGTACTCCTTGGGCGCCTGGCGCGGGTCGTGCGGCGCGTTGAACGCGATGTACATAAAGAACGGCCGCTCATCTTTCTTGGCGGTGCCAATGTAGTCCACCGCGTCGTCCGCTACTACTTCGCTCCAGTGCTTGCCGCCCTTCCAAAAGCCGTCGAACTTCACGTCGTAAGGGCTCCACGGATCCGGCTTGTCAGGGAGCGGCCGGTTGTAGCCCTGTGGTGTTTGGTTTGGCATCCCGCCGCGAATATTTTTGGCAACTTGAAACGCCTTGTCGGCGGGAGCCTGGATATGCCATTTGCCGGTGAAAAAAGTCTGGTACCCCGCGCGGCCCATGACCTGCGGCCAGAGATTGTTAAATTCCTGTTCACGGGCGGCCTTTTGCTCGTCGGTCGACTTTTTACTGCTACGCAATGTTTGTGATGCCGTTCGCGCCCGCCAAATGTGCCGTCCGGTGATGAGCATGTGTCGGCTGGCCACGCAGACCGCGCCGCTCCACGAGCCCATGTTGTAGGCGCGTGTGAAGGTGGTACCGCGCTTGACCAACCGATCGAGATTCGGCGTATCGATATCCGTGTAACCAAGCGCGCCGATGGTTTCATAACATTGATCATCGGCGAATATGAACAGTACATTCGGCTTGTCCGCGGCGCGGAGCAGCAACGGAGCCACCAGAAAAATCGCCAGCATCAGCCGGCCCAATGAGGAAAACGGAAACCCTTTCATGAAGCCGCTATGGTCGCGCATACGCGCCCGCTGGGCAACCCTATTTCCGCTTGGGCGCCTGAAACACCGCCTTGGGATCGTAGCCCGGATTTTTCTCCGTGGGCACGGGCGCCTTGGTTTCCTTGCGCCATTTCAACATGGCGGCGTGCAATTCCTTCACCTTCGCCGGCTCTTTCTCTGCGAGGTTGGTTTTCTCTCCCNNCGCCGCTCCACGAGCCCATGTTGTACGCACGGGAGAACTGCGTGCCACGGCTCGCAAGCCGGTCGAGGTTTGGCGTGTCAATGTCGGTCAGGCCAAGCGAACCGATCGTCTCGAAGCATTGGTCGTCGGCTAAAAGGAACAGCACGTTCGGCTTGGCTTCAACCTGCGCCTGGCCAAGCGCAATACATAAGGCGGTGACCGCAGTCAGTCGACCGATAACTTGAATTATTATCTTCTTCATAAACTTCTTTAGCACGATTCTTTGGATGCGCGCATCGTAGGGCTTGGCCAAGTGGAGTCGAGTCAATAAACTGCTGCCTGAATTCGGCTCCCGTGCCGTGGAGCCGGGTCCAGTATCCATCATGGCCTACGAATCATACGCGGAATTCCTGGAAGCCCTTGAGCAGGCGGGCGAACTGACTCGCATCAGCCAGCCGCTGGCCACCGAGTTGGAGATCACCGAGTTAGCCGATCGGGAGATGAAAAAGTCGGGCGGTGGTCAGGCGCTGCTCATCGAGCAACCCACTGTCAATGGGCAGATATCCGCGCACCCGCTCGCCATCAATACAATGGGCTCGGCTCGGCGCATGGCCATGGCGCTCGGCGCCGAGAGCGTCAATGCTGCCGCCGTCGAGCTGGGTTCACTCATCCAGGCCAAGGCGCCCACCGGCATCCGTGAGACTTTTGAGCTGCTTGGCCAAGCGCTGACCCTGCGCCACGCCAAGCCCAAGCGCGCCAAGACCGGTCCGTGCAAGGAATTTATTCATCGCTTCGAGGCTACGGCCCCGCGGACCGAGCCTTGGCCAAGCGCACCTGACATCAACGACGTGTCGGCTATAGACCCTCAATCTTCGACATTGCTTGACCTACCGATCCTCAAGTGCTGGCCGCTCGACGGCGGGCGCTTTATCACGCTGCCCTGCGTCGTCACGCGCGACCCCGACACCGGCGACCGCAATCTAGGTATGTATCGTATGCAGATTTACGACGACTCGTCCACCGGCATGCATTGGCAACTGCAAAAAGTCGCCGCGCGTCACGGACGCCGCTACTATGAAACCGGCGAGCGGATGCCGGTGGCCGTCTTCCTCGGCGGCGACCCGGTGTTTCCGTTTTGCGCGACCGCGCCGATGCCTGACGGGCTGGATGAATTCCTGCTCGCCGGCTACCTCCGCCGAAAGTCGGTCGAGATGGTGAAGTGCGAAACCAACGACCTCGAGGTTCCGGCCAACGCTGACATCGTGATCGAAGGCTACATCGACCCCACCGAACCCCTGCGTGAGGAGGGGCCGTTCGGTGACCACACCGGCTACTACACCCTGCCCGAGCCGTATCCGGTGTTTCACATCACCGCCATCACCCACCGGAAAAATGCCGTTTACCCGGCGACGATCGTTGGTATCCCGCCGATGGAGGATTTTCACATGGGCAGCGCCAGCGTGAAACTATTCATGCCCATTCTGCGGATGACATTCCCGGAGATCGTGGATATCGCGCTGCCGGCCGAGGGCGTTTTTCACAACCTCGTCTTCGTGAGTATCAAAAAAACTTACCCGATGCAGGCCTACAAAATCATGAATGGCCTCTGGGGCATGGGTCAGATGATGTTTACCAAATACATCATCGTAGTCGATGCCGACGTGGACGTGCACAACACCAGCTTAGTGCTCTTCCACCTCTGCGCCTGCACCGACCCGCAGCGCGACAGCATATTCACCAAAGGCCCTGCCGACGTCCTCGACCACGCCACAACCGAGATCGCCGTCGGGACCAAACTCGGTATCGACGCCACAAAAAAACTCCCCGCTGAAGGCCATCGCCGCACCTGGCCTCCTCTCATCAAAATGGATGAATCCACCAAATTGAAGATTGACGACTATTTAAATAAACGAAAGTAACATCCATATGTGTTGTCGGGTGGTACAGGGTTCCGGCAGGTACAAGGTCAAAAAAAAATATGAAGGCCAGGAGAGATACTCTGACAATCACGCCGCTGATGAACAACCCCCGCTTCGAGGGACCTGAGTGCATAGAGCCGATGATCAATTGATTTTAGCTGTAACTTTATTTCGAAAACAGGCATCTGTTTTCGACAGTTTTTTATGAAACGACTTATCCTATTCAAAACAGTTGGCGTGGTGTTTGCCGTGACGTTCACATTGCAGGCGCAGCCTTCGCGAGGTGCAGGACGAGGTCCGGGCGGAATGATTATTCCTGTTATGGCAGTTTTGGATGAAAACAAGGATGGGATAATCTCCATTGTAGAAATTCAGAATGCCGAGAAAGCCCTGGCTACGCTGGACAAAAATGGTGATGGTAAAATCGACGGTAATGAACTACGCCCAAGTTTCGGCGGCCCCCGCGGTTTTGGCGGTCCGAGTGGTCGAAGCAGCAGCAAGGGCCGAGAGGGTCGGGGTGGTCGGGCGTTTGAGCGAGGCAATGAGCCGGAGATGAAGCGTATTCCGCCGGGGAAACTCGATTTTAAGGACGGTGTTGCCTCGATCCCGGATAGGGAAATGTTCGAAAAACTTTCCTATCAAGGTCCTGAAGTGATGGTCGATCAGCATCTCGCAGATTGGAAGTTCGTGAAGTTCCAGATTGAGGATGTAGGCAAGGGGGAGCCCTTGTTGTACTTCATCAACACCAAGACCCACCGGGGACATCCATTTTTCATGCGCCAGATCGGAATCCAGCGTGGAGACGGCTCAATGCGTGGCGTGCTTGTTTATCGCCCGCTCAAGAAGTCGCCCAACGGCCAGCCGGGCATGTTTACTTTCGAGTATGAGCCTAATGATCGTTATCCATTCGAGCGCATCAAGCTCTCGTACGAAATGCTGACCAAACATATGCCTTACCTTAAAGGTAAACTTGGCTATTATCCGATGCCACGTGCCCGATCGGTCTACTTTGATGAAAAGGATCTGTACGATGCCGCCGAATTCCCCGTGGTGCTCGATGAAGATCTCGAGAGCGACTTAGGTTTTCTACCTTTGAACACGCAGGAGTCTTACGGGCGGTTGCGCCTTATTGAGACCGACGAATTGCCAACTTCACGAGACATCGTTATCTACAAGATGTTGCCGAATGAAATGCCGCGAGTTGCTGGTGTGATCACTGCTATGCGACAAACGCCCCTATCGCACGTCAATCTGCGAGCGATTCAGGACAGTGTTCCGAATGCGTTCATTACCGGTGCAGCGGAAAACAAGGAAATCACCTCGCTGATTGGCAAATTTGTTTACTATAAGGTCACCACCAACGGCTACGAACTGCGTGAGGCCTCGGCCGACGAGGTTGACAAACATTTTGCTGCCATCCGCCCGGCTAAGGTGCAGACACCCAAGCGTGACCTGTCAGTTAAAGAGATTAAGTCACTCGACAAAATCGGCTTTGAAGACTCAGCAGCATTCGGCGTTAAGGCTACCAACCTCGCCACACTGCACACGCTGGGTTTCCCTGATGGCACCGTGCCCAGGGGCCACGCCGTGCCATTTCATTTTTACGATGCCTTCATGAAGCACAATGGCTTGTACGGCAAGGCCCGTGCAATGCTGGGCACCGAGTCGTTCAAGGAAAACCGCGATGAACAGATCAAAGATCTCAAGGCGTTTCGTAAACTTGTCAAGTCCGGCAGCATGCCCGACTGGATGATGGGGGACTTGGCCAAGTTGCAGAAATCCTTCGCCAACGGCCAAGGGATTCGCTGCCGTTCAAGCACCAATAACGAAGATCTTCCCGACTTCAGCGGCGCCGGCCTGTACGACTCGTTCACTCACAAGTCGGACGAGGGCCACTTGGCCAAGACAATCAAGCAAGTGTTTGCCAGCCTGTGGAATTTCCGCGCTTTTGAGGAGCGTATGTTCTACCGGATCGATCATTTTACCACAGCTATAGGTGTGCTCGTTCACCATAACTTTTCCAACGAACTGGCCAATGGTGTCGCGGTTACCGACGACATCCTGTACCAGACCAAGGGCAACTATTACCTCAATACCCAGGTTGGCGAGAATCTGGTGACCAATCCCGATGCTGATTCAATCCCTGAAGAACTTTTGTTGGATTGGTGGCGTCCAAGTGATTACAAGGTGATGCGCAAGTCCAATCAGTTAAAAGATGATAAGTTGATTATGACCGGGGGCCAACTCGAGCAGATGAACCGGTATTTGGGCAAGATCCACAGTAAGTTCAGTAAATTATACGGGACAACCTTGGAAGATATAAAATTTGCGATGGAAGTTGAGTTTAAGATTACCAGGGATGGAACTTTATCCATCAAGCAAGCTCGTCCGTGGGTGTACTAAAATTGTAACCCATCTTCAGGATGGATCGTATATTTGAAGCAGACCATTGATTTGGTGTTATGAAAAAGATGACATATAAACTAGTAATGGCTGTCACATGTTTTGGCATGATGGCAGGTGATGCCATCGCGCAGGAACGCGGTGGTCGCGAACGGGGTGAAGGTGCTCAGCGTCGTGAGCGCCCGTCCGGAGCAGCTGGTGAACAGCGTCGCGAACGGGGTGAAGGTACTCAGCGCCGTGAACGCCCGTCCGGAGCAGCCGGTGAGCAGCGTCGCGAGCGGGGTGAAGGTGCTCAGCGTCGTGAACGGGGTCAGGGCGCCGAGCGTCGTCAACGTCCGTCCGGAACAAGCCGTGAGCGTGGATCGCAGTCCGGTGGCCGTGGTGGTCAGGGAGGACCAGGTGGTTTTATGCGGATGTTCCCTGTGATGAGCGCACTGGACAGTGATGGCAACGGTGAGATTTCCTCCGAGGAAATTAAGGGTGCCGTTGCAGCCCTTAAGAAGCTCGACAAGAATAAGGATGGCAAGTTGACCGAAGACGAGTTGCGTCCAAATTCCGGTGGCCGCGGAGGTGCATCCGGCCAGCGTCCGTCCCGTGGCGGTGAAGGTCGCGG
>DBNL01000109.1:0-1881 GCA_002299785.1 Verrucomicrobia bacterium UBA673 | reverse complement strand
GAAGGTCGCGGCGGTCAGCGCCCGAGCCGGCCCTCACCTGGTGAATAAGTTTTTGTATTAACAAGTTTTAGACAAATCCCGCTGGCCTTGGCCTGCGGGATTTTTTTACCACACCTCAACTGGGCCCTTGGGCACGGGGATGGTCTTGCGCTTCGCGTCGGCAGATTCGTTACCGTCCTTCATAAAGGACGGCATCATTGGGTTCTGACGATAGCGCTCGGTGAGCTCTCCGTCATCATCGGAAAACTGTCGCCGCCACTCGAGGTAGTCGGCCAGCGCTGACTCGAAATCCTCGCGTGTCGAGATCAGCACGACCGCTTTGTTGAACGGCTTCACTGGACCGAAGCGCTTGGCGTACCACGGAGCGACTTTGCGGAACATCAGGCAGCCGCGCTTTTCTCCGAACACCTCAAGCATCAGGTCGAAGTGTCGTCGCATCACTCGCACCCGCTCGGCAAACTTCGGCTCAGGTAGCAATTCGCCGGTCCGCAGATAGTGATCGGTGTGCTTGAAAATCCACGGGTTGTAAAACGCACCTCGGCCTGTGCTCACCCCGTGGCAGCCGGTGGCGTCCATCATGTGCCTGGCCGATTCAGGTGTGGTAATATCTCCATTGCCGATCACCGGGATATCCTGTGCCGCCTCGACCACTTGGCGGATGCCCGCGAGATTCACCGTCCCGGTGAAACCCTGTTCGCGTGTCCGCCCGTGAATGAAAATCGCCGCCGCGCCGACATCTTCGAGCACGCGCACCAAGTCGGGTGCGGTGATGTTGTTGTCATCCCAGCCGAGACGCATCTTGGCCGTGATCGGTAACTTGACCGCATTGACCATTGTCTTCACGAGGTGTGCTGTCTTGTCCAACTCGGTCATCATCGCCGAGCCACCGCCGGTCTTGCAGACCTTACGCACTGGGCAACCCATGTTGATGTCAATCGAGTCTACGCCGATCGACTCGAGGTACAGCGCTGCGTCGCGCATCTCTTCCGGCACGGCACCAAACAACTGCACCGCGAACGGGCTGTCCGCTTCATTTGTCTCGATAAGCTTGATTGCCTTTGAGTTGCGCTCGAGTAGCGAACGGGCGTTGACGAGGTCTGTCGTGGTCAGGCCCAGGCCGCCCACCTCGCGTAGCACGAGTCGGAATGGGAGATTCGTGTACCCAGCCAGCGGCGAAAGAAATAGGTTGGTTACCAGATGGAGCGACCCGAATTGCATGGCACTAATGCTCCCGATAGTATACGCCGCCTCCAAAAAAAACCGCGACAAAAAAGTGCGCTTAGTCGGGCGGGATCACTGCACACCGGGCTTGGCCCGCAGATCGAAACAGGAAAGGTTGTTGGCCATGCGCAGGTACAGTCTGCCATCGACCACCACCGGCGAGGGGCACCTCATGGCCTTGATGCGTGTCCTGCCGAGTTCTCGATGCTCTTTCCGGTTGGTGTCGATCATCACGAGGTCGCTTCCTTTTTTCTCGAGCGCAATCAACTTGCCGTCAGCGATCACCGGGGAGGAGATCGTGCTTTGCCTGGATTCTTTCCAACGCCGTTTGCCGGTGACCAGTTCAACACACATGTGCCACTCCCCGCCTGTCAGGTAAGTATGCCGGTCATAAATCACCGGGGTCGATTGCGAACGCCGCTCTGACATTGGAAAACGCCAGGCCTGCGTTGCTCCATCTCCGGCCAGTCGATATGCTGCCAGCCCGACCTGTTTATCCTTGCTGTAAACGACCATCCAGTCACCGGAGATAACCGGTGTCGAGTCGCCGCCGCCGGGTGTTTGCCAAACCGTCTTACCGGTGGCGGGATCGACTGCAACATACGCCTTGCGGTCGCTGCAGATCACCTGGCTTAAACCCTTTCCCCTCCAGAGAACCGG
>DBNL01000113.1 GCA_002299785.1 Verrucomicrobia bacterium UBA673 | reverse complement strand
AGGGCGCGATCAGCCTGACCAAAGCCATCCCGCAAAGCGCTGATTGGGTCACCAACACGGTACGCTTCACCGCCGCGCGCTCCTCCACGCCGCTGACGATCCGCACTGAGAGCACAGCTGTGCGGCTCGACACGGTCGAATTGATCGGGCCGGGGCCGCACAACCTTGCTGAGGAGGCGCTTGATGTTCTGAGCGGCGAACGCGCCATGGGTGACTGGGTGCTTGAAGTTAGGGATCGCCGAGTTGGCCTTGATGATACTGATACTGAGATCGAGCCGATGCTTATAAGTTGGTACGTCAAAATTATGGGCAGTGAGGTGGAGGATACCGAAGTCAAACTCGAAGGGAGTAAGCCGTACACTCGTGAGGACACAGCCGAGGCCCTCAAGGACGGTAAAAAAGTTCGTGGCAGGATTCATGACAATGAGACTCACTACTGGACCGTCGAGACGTGCAGCGACTCGAGCAAGCTGACTGTCGAGTTGTCCTCCGTGAAAAAGCGTAATAACGCCAAGGTCTCACTGCTTGCCAGCTACGGCGGCTTCCCGTCCGGCGATAACACCGCTGACGATTACGCTCAGGTGGATATGAACGATTCTTATTTTGCCAAGATCGTTATCGATGACACGGGACATCTGCCGCTGCAACCGGGCGAGTTGCTTTATCTAACGGTACAAAAAACCGATACAAACGTCACCGAGCGGGCCCTCTACGACATCCGGGCAACGTGGGACGGTGACTGCGGCGGCGGTTCTCCACCGAATACATCCGGCGACATCATACGCTTGGCCAACGCTACCGGCAGCGAGCCGGCCCAAGCCCAGCCGGGCACGCCTGCGCGCTTTTTGTGGAGCATCCCTGCTGGCACCCCGGCGGCGTTACTCGAGGCTACCGGCCTCACTGCCGATGCTGACATCGAGCTGATCAGTACCGACGGCTTGCACTACCGCAACAGCATCCACCTCGGCGAGGCACCGGAGCAGATCGTTCTGCGCGAAGATGACAACATCCCAAGCCTCGAGGGCGACTGGGTGGTGCAGGTCAACACTGTCAGCGACGCGCCAAGTGAGTTCACACTGCACACTACCTTGGCTGACGAGCAGGATTACTTGATTTCCCCGTTGCCGATCGAATTGGAGATCGAGAGCCAATTCTGGCCGCCGACTGTGCGCCTCGCTTGGCCAAGCGTGCCGGGCGAGCGTTACGTGCTTGAGTCGTCAGAAAACCTTATCGACTGGGTTTCAGTGCACGAGAAAAGCGCCGGTTCGTCCGGGGTGGTCTTCCATGCCGAGCGGTCATGGTTTGGCGAGCGGTACTACCGAGTAAAACAGATCACCAGCGGCCGCTGATCGAGTCGGCCAGCCACTTGGCCAGACAGCGGTGGTGTCACCGATGAGAACACAAACCAACAGGATTCGACAAACGCTTGGGTGGCTGTTGAATTTCCCGGCTCTGCTGTGTCTCGCCCTGGCCAGCGCCATCCTAATTTCGTGCACGACGACTCAATACACTCCCGTGACCCTGGCCGCGCCGCCGCAGATTCCCGGGGCGAAGTTCGTCGGCAACAAGGCCTGCGCCGAGTGCCACGAGAAAATCCATGGCGACTTCCCCAGTAGTGCTCACGGCCGTTTTTATCGCGGTGACGATACTCACTGGGGACAGGTGGCCGGTTGCGAATCGTGCCACGGCGCCGGCAGCAAACACGTTGAGACCGGCTTGGCGGCAGACATTGTGAATCCGCGCCACGACCCGCTGGCCTGCCTCAAGTGCCATATCTCGACCCACGGCGAGTTCACGATGCCGCATCATCACCGCGTACTCGAAGGGCGCATGACCTGTATCGATTGTCACGACCCGCACGGCCAAAAAATCCATCAGCCCGCCGGCGGGCTGGGGCTGCAACAGCGCGACGCCGTCTGCGTCCAGTGCCACAAGGAACAGTCTACGCCGCATGTATTTGAGCACGAGGCGCTACGCGAGGGTTGCATGAGTTGCCATAAGCCGCATGGCGCAATGAACCGCGGCCTGCTCATCCAGCGTGACGCCAACCTCTGCCTTCGTTGCCACGCGCAAATCCAAACCGGCGGTGCCGGGGTGTTCATTGGCAAGACGGATCACACCGGCTTTCTACGTGGAGGCACCTGCTGGTCTGCCGGTTGCCACTCGGCCGTGCACGGCTCCAACTTCAGCCCGCGCCTGTTGTACTGATGCGAACGCTGTTGGCTATCCTTTTGAGTGGCGTGGGCGCGGGGGCACAGGAGCCGATTGATATCAGCAAACTGCCGATGCCTGCCGAGCGCAAGGTCGATTTTGCCACTGACATCCTGCCGTTGCTGGAGCGTTCCTGCCTTAAGTGCCACGGCGACAATCGGCCTAAGAGCGACTACCGGATGACTAGCCGCGATTCGGCGATCAAAGGCGGCGAACTCGGCGTGGCGATCCTCCCCGGTGACAGCGCCAACAGCTCGCTCGTCCATTACATCGCCGACTTGGTCGAGGACTTGGAGATGCCACCGGAAGGCAAGGCCCCTACCCTGAGCCGCGACGAGATCAGCTTGATTCGCGGCTGGATCGATCAGGGCGTGGCGTGGTTAGAGTCGACTAAAACGGTTTTCACTGCTGCGCCTATGGCGCGCTACATCACGATCAGCGGCAGCGAGGAGTCGTTCCGCCAACACTGGGGAATGACCGGGGGACTCTCGCTCGGGCTTGGCCAAGTGACGGCCACCGGCCAGACCAAGAGCGGAGCAAACGTCGAGTTCGATGGCCGCTTCATTGGCGGCGATGAGGATCACCTGACGCGCCTTCGCATCGAACGCCCCGGTTTGGATTACGTGGAGGTCGGCTATGAGTCATGGCGCGAGTTCGGGCTTAGCACCGGTGGTTGGCTCGACGGCATGGAGCACTCGCCGTTCAGCTTGGCCAATGCGCCTCACCTCGACCACGATCGTTTCTGGCTCGCCGCCGGCTTGGCCAAGCTCGACGCGCCGAAGCTCGATTTCACCTTCGAAAGCCTTGGCCGCAACGGCCGTTTGGCCACGCAGCAGTGGGGCGGCGTGCCGGTCGGCGAATTTGAGGCGCGCGCCGTTTATCCGGCGACCAAGTCCGTGGATGAGACGATTCATCGCCTGTCGCTCCGTGCCGAACATGAGTTCGGTGACACGCAGATCGAGGACGCGTTGACGATCGAGTTCGGTGAGTTGGCAATGGAGCGTGGACATGCCGAGTTTTTTAGTTTGCCGGCGACTGGGGCCAATCCGGACTACCTCACGCAGATCGGCGAGGAGCGGGAGTTCGAGCGCGGCGCGAACTCGCTGCGGCTGACGCGGCAGTTGAAGGATTGGTGGCGTGTGTCGCTGGGTCACCACTTCACCAAGTTTGACGGTGCCGCGGGACTCGAGGTCGTTTCCCTGTCGCCGAACGACCCCGGCGAGGCGCCGTGGATGGGCGACCGCAGCAACGCCATTCGCACAAAGCAGCGTTCGCATCTCCTCAACGCGTCGACGCTGATGGGGCCGTGGCGTAACCTTACGCTAAGTGGCGGCGTGCAGGGCGAATCAACCCGGCGGGAGGGCATCGCCACCGGCTTAGCTCTGGGTTCGTCGCCGGCGCGATTTGCGTCGGGACAGGATCGCACCGGCGTTGAGGGCAACATGCAACTGAGCTACACAGGCCTGAATCATACCGTACTCACACTCGGCGCGCGCCTGCGACAGGAGAGCATCGACCTGCGCGAGGACGGGCACATCGACAGCGAGTGGGGCGCGGAGGGGTTCATGCGCGAGACCGACGAGGTCGGCCGTCTGGCACGATATCGTGCCGGGTTCGCGTGGTCACCGAGCACCGAGTGGCTAGTGCGCGGCGGCTATAAGTGGCGCGACTCGCGCAGCGATTATAAGCATCCGCTTGACACTGATCTGTCGGACGAATCCGGCAACGGCTATCCGGCGCACATTAACCGCCGCCGCGCCCGTGGTGACGTGATCGACCTTGGCTTCACTTGGCGGCGGTTCCCGAAATTTCTACCCGGCTTCCGGTGGGAGCGGCACCGCACCGACTACGAGTTGGACACGCAGTCGTTCAACGAGCCGTGGGGCGGTCCGAGCCGCGACGGTGGCCGTCATTTGGCAGGCAAACACGAGTCGGACGTCTTCAGTTTGTCGATCGTCTCACTCCCGCACTCCCGCTTGGTTGCCACCACCAGTATCGGCTACACGGATACGTGGTCCGGCACGATCGAGTCGCCGGCGCTTGGCCTGCAGCCGTTCGAGGGCGACGTTTGGTTTTATGTCGATCATCTCAGCTACGCGCTTGGTCAGGCGACCGACCTGACATTGGTGCGTTCCTATTATCGGGTGGATTACGGCGGCTCGAATCTTCCCGGCGCGATCGCCTATGGGCTGGACGCCGAGCGCTACGGCATCGTACTTGGCATCCGGCATCGGCTAGGTCAGGCGGCGATGTTCAACGTGCAGTACGGCTGGTTCAATAACGATGAACCCAGCGCCAAAGGGTCCAACGACTACAATGCGAACATGATCCTCGCCACCCTGAGCATCGATTTGAATTGACCGGCCGGGTTTGACAACATGAGAGCGTTCGGTCAATTTTCACTGAACAAGAGATATGACAAAACCGGGCAAACCAACTGATCCTCAAAACCCGCTGGGCGACCTTGAGGAATGGGATGACTTTGTGAAGGAGCGTTATCCCAAGCCTGCGGACGCCGAGTCGCTGGTCGGGACCAACCAGGATAAAACTGAGGATCAGTTTCGCGACTA
>DBNL01000111.1 GCA_002299785.1 Verrucomicrobia bacterium UBA673 | reverse complement strand
CGAGTTCACGTTTCCCATAAAATAAATCACACCACTTGACCAAGCGCCTGACTTGGTATTGCACGACGGGACGTAGCGAAGTAAACTTCAATCATTCACTCCTTTTGACATGAACACTTCCTCCACTTCACGAACACCCCGACGGCAGTTTATCAAATCCTCTAGCGTCTCAATCAGTACCCTGGCCACTGTTCACCTGACTAGCGGTCTGCGTGCCGCCAGCCCCAATGAAAAGGTGTCTCTGGGCATCATCGGCCCGGGTGGCATGGGTCGCAATCACATCGTGAATATCAATAAGCGAAAGGACGTCGAGATCGCGTTTGTCTGCGATCCTGATACAAGCCACCAGGCTAACGCCGCGAAGTTGGTCGAGTCCGGTACCGGCATCAAACCGAAGCAGGTGGGCGACCTCCGGGAAATACTGGAGGTGAAAAGTGTGGACGCCGTTTTCATAGCCACGCCAGATCACTGGCACGCACCAGCTGCCATCCTCGCCGCAGAGGCCGGCAAACATGTCTACGTGGAGAAGCCTTGCTCGCACAACGTCCACGAGGGGCGGCTTATGATAGAGGCGGCGAGGCGTAACAAGCGTGTCATGCAGGTGGGCACCCAGTCGCGCAGCACCAAGCATGTGATGAAGGCGATGGAGCTTTTGCACAATGGAGCGATCGGCCGTGTGCTGGTGGCCAAGGCATGGAACAGCCAGAAGCGCTCGTCAATTGGTAAGGCTGCGCCCAGTGCACCGCCATCTCATCTTGACTTTGAGACGTGGCTTGGCCCAGCTTCGAAGCTGCCGTACCAGCGGAACATGCTACATGGTATCTGGCGTTGGTGGCGTGCGTTTGGCACAGGCGACATGGGGAACGATGGTGTGCACGACCTCGATATCGCCCGCTGGGGCCTCGGTGTCACGACACACCCGAGACGAATAGCCGCATTGGGCGGAAAATATTTCTTCGATGATGACCAACAGTTTCCCGACACACAAAATGTTCTATTTGAGTACGCACCGAGCGCCGAGGATGGCCGGCCGCGACAACTCATTTTCGAGCAGCGCATATGGGCACCTTACTTTGAGCAGGGTTACGAGAACGGCAACGCCTTTTATGGGACGAACGGGTTCATGCTACTAGGCAAGCACGGCGGCTGGAAACTGATCGGACCCCGTAACAAGTTGCGCGAGCAGATGAGCGGCTCCCCGGATCTACGGGCGCATCACGACGATTTTTTCCGCTCTATCCGTGAAGGCGGCACGCCAAACGCCGACATTGAGATCGGCCATCTCTCGTCGTCACTTTGCCACCTTGGCAACATAGCCACGCGCATTGGCCGCGTGCTAGAGTTTGATCCCAAGCACGAGCAAATCGCAGACGACGTTGAGGCAAACGCAATGCTATCGCGCGAGTACCGTAAGCACTGGGGCAAGCCAGATGGGGCTTAAGCATGATTTGCGGTTGATTACCCAGGCGTTTTCTGGCAATGAGTGTTGCCTATGAAGCGAGTTTTGTCCGTATCCCTGATAACCATCTTGGCATCTCTTGGTTTGGTTTGCATGCAGGCCGAGCCGTTGCTGAAAGCGCATTTCGCCGGTATCGATAACCTGATCAAGCACGACGACGCCAAGACGCTGCGCTCTATTTGGGCACTCAAGCAAACCCAGGCATTCCGTAACGAGGTACTCGGCAAACTAGCCAAGCGGATGGGAGGCGACAACGCCCAGCGAGAAGCGACCCTGCGAAAACTGCTGCCCGACCTCGGGCGCAGTGAGTTGTTCCTCAGTGTCGCGCCGACCGGGGACCGACCGGACGTCGCTCTCATCACGGCACTGGAAAAAAAACGCGGCGTGCTTTGGGTCAAGAGCCTTCAGCAACTGGCCAAGCAGAGCGGCAGCGAACCGCTTGAACAGACCGTGGCTGGATTCACCGGTTGGCTCGTGGACTTCGACAACGGACACACCCTTGGCTTTGGCTATGCCGACGGCTGGCTGCTGTTTGGCTCTGGGCAGGGGACACTCAACTATTTAAAAAAAGCGGCGGAGCGAATTGCTGACACCGGTCGCCCCTTCCCGGCCGACGAGGAGCACCACTTGAGCATCACGGTGGACGCCCGTTCGCTGCCCGAAGTCATCCTCGACCAGTTGCCAGAGGGGGCGAATACCATCCGCATCACCTCGCGCCTGAAGAAGGATAATTTGTACAACAAGGTCGTCCTGGAGTTCACCGAGCCGCTGTCGGCCGGCGTGCCGAAATGGGAAATCCCGACGCGTACCATCACCGAGCCGCTGGCCAGCTTCACCGCTGCGCGCGGCGTGGGCCTGCGCACCGCTCAGCCGATCCTCACGCTGCTCGGGCTGCATGCAGCCAACGACCAGTTCTTCGCTTGGTCGCAGTCGCGCACGAAGTTCCAGTCGTTTTTCTCTATGAAAGTCGATGCACCAAAAGAGTCTATCTCCGGCTTGGCCAAGCGCATTGGCAACTTCAAAAAACCCGGCGGTGAGGGGGAAAAATTCATCGGCCAAGTCGTGCATGACGCTAAAAAACCAGCACTCACCTGGGGCAATGTGCCATTGTTCGCGCCTTACGTCACCGTCGGCAACTCGGACGACAAGGGCTATATCGTCGGCGGTGTCTTCCCACCGGATCCGGTGAAGAAACCGATCCCAGCCAAGTTGCTCGCCGAGTTCACAAGCAAGGAAAATCTGGTCTATTACAACTGGGAAATCACCGGCCAACGACTCGAAAAATGGAACCTACTAATCCAGTTCGCCGCCATCCTATCCGACCGGCGCGAGCAACTCGTCAACAACACCAAGGGCATTGAGTTCCTCACCGCGTTGCGCCCGAAGCTCGGTAACACCATCACCGATGCAACTATCGACGGTAACCGGCTCACGATCACCCGCAAGTCGCAACTGGGCCTGACAGCTTTCGAGCTTTCCCTGCTTTCCCGCTGGCTGGACAACCCCCGTTTTCCCACGCCAACACTGGAGTGGCCGCCCGCTCCGGCCAAGCAACGCACGGCCAAGCCGAAGCAGCCCACGAAGGCCACCGATAAAAAGTAACAGACGAAACGGTGCTGCGACTCGGCGTCAATATCGATCATGTGGCCACGCTGCGGCAGGCACGCTATCGAGGCTTAGACCAAGGCGAACCGTGCCCCATTGACGCCGTCCGCCAAGTCGAGGCCGCCGGCGCGCACGGCATCACCGCCCATCTGCGCGAGGATCGTCGGCACATTCTCGACCGCGATATCTGGGGCATCCGCGAGGCATTACAAACGAGGCTCAATTTCGAGATGGCCAATACGCCGGAGATGCTCGATATCGCCCTGCGCCTCAAACCGCAAGCCGTCTGCCTTGTGCCGGAAAACCGCACCGAGGTCACCACCGAAGGCGGGCTGGATGTCGCCGCCCAAGTCGATGCCATCGCCGCAACAGCAACCACTCTTGGCCAAGCCGGCATCGAGGTGAGCCTGTTCATCGATCCCGACCCCTTGCAAATCAAGGCAGCAGCAGCGACCAGCAGCCCGTTCATCGAGTTGCACACCGGTGCCTACGCGGAGGGATACAGCGACGTAGCCAAGCGCACCGCCGAGCTGGAGCGCTTGGCCAAGGTTGCTGAACAGGCCAAGTCGCTTGGCCTCGGCGTCAACGCCGGCCACGGCCTCAACTACGAAAACACGCGCGGCATTTTCGCTGTGCCGCACCTCAACGAATTGAATATCGGCCACAGCATCGTCAGCCGTGCCGTCACCGTTGGCCTTGGCCAAGCAGTACGCGAAATACTTGAGCTGATGGACGGCTACCCCCAGACGGAATGATCCTCGGCGTCGGCATTGACATTATCGAGATCGGGCGCATCCGCGACTCGCACCAAAGATTCGGTGACCGTTTCATCGAGCGGATCATGGTCCCCGCCGAGATCGACTACTGCCTAAAGCACAAAGACCCCGCGCCAAGCCTAGCCGCACGCTTCGCCGCCAAAGAAGCGATCTCCAAGGCATTTGGCATCGGTATCACCGCCGAGCTAAGCTGGCTCGACATGGAAGTCGCCCACCGCGACACCGGCGCGCCATACCTCATCCTGCACGGCAAGGGGAAGGAACTGCTCGAGGCTCGCGGTGGCAGCAACGTCCATTTGAGCCTCAGCCACACCACCCACCAAGCCACCGCAATGGCCATCCTCGAGGGGTGATAGTGCGGCGGCTTGATCAACCCAACAACTCGATCATCCTGGGCCGGGCTGGAGTGAGGTTTTTATAGTCGGCGATAGCGTCGGGCATCGTTTGCAACGCCTCGAGCAGGCCAAGCCGCGCCCGCTCATCGGCACGGATTTCAGCCAGAGGGATAACCTCCAGCCGGATGCCGAACAGAATGCCGCCGGTCTCCGGCAGTGCAACCAACGCCTGCCGCTCGACGCGAA
>DBNL01000155.1:2882-4836 GCA_002299785.1 Verrucomicrobia bacterium UBA673 | reverse complement strand
CCCTGCAGCAGCAAAATCTACGAGCGATTATGACGGGCGCGGGTGTTGTACGGATGGTGCTCGATTACGCCAGACAGGCGGGCGTTTGACTCAGCGAGGCGGATGGAAGCCAGCGCAACTCCGGCGAGAGGGTGATCCGGTTCTATAGCCAAGGCCGTTTCATACGCCTCTACAGCACGTTCATTTTGCCTGGTTTCTTGATGGCACTTGCCAAGGTTGTGCCAGGTGGCGGCATCGCCGGGGTTCAACTTTGTCGCTTGCAGGAACGATTTCTGCGCTTTTTCAACGTCACCATTTTTGAGCCATGAAAGACCGAGTTGGTGGTGGGCCATGGCGATATCCGGCCCTGTGTCTGTTGCCTTCTCGAAGCAGGAGTGCGCCCATTCGGCTTGATCCCGATCGAGCCAGACTTGGCCGATTGAGATCCATGCAAGGGCCGTGTCGCTGTGGTTTGCCGAGACGGTTTCGGCAGTCTTTAAAATGCAGGAGAGGGCTTTGAATAACTCCGGTGGCAGCCGGTCCAGCCACTCCTTTTTTGTCGAGTCATCGACCAGCAGTGCCCAGTGCAGCAGACATTTCTGTGCCCCGTCGGTTTCGCCGGACTCGAGATACGCCGCCGCCTTTTCCCATAGCTGATCAGGTGTTGGGCTGGAGGTTTCGTCCGGCATAAACCCGTGAGCGTTATTGCTGAATCCCGCGCTTGGTCAAGCGCGGGGTTACTGGGGCCACTGTCCCTCGACCATCGGCTGGGTGAGCAGCTTGGCTGGGTCTATGACGACATGCTTGATGTTCGTACGGTTGTGGGTATACGTCACGTGCACGTTGCCGTCACTTGTCTGGATGACTGCCGGGTACGAGTACTCGCCCGGCTGGTTTTCCAGCACGAGGGCGGCCTCCCATATTTTGCCATTCGTTGAAACGGAAACATTCAATGGCGAGCGGCCACGCCGGGTATGATTGTAAACAAGCAGTGCGCGGCCGTCGGCTAGCACGGTGCCGTCAGCCCCGGCGTTGGGGTTGGGAAGCTGGGTGCGTTTCATGCGGGTCCATTTTTTGCCGCCGTCGTGCGACCAACACTCGGTGAGGCGGCCGGACTTGGTGCGGCACAGCGTCTGGATTGACCCGTCAGGGTAGGCGAGCAGAGTGGGCTGAATGGCAGCGTAGTCTAGCGGGGAGTTGAGCGGCTTGGATTTGCTCCAGTACCGGTTCTGCACATAGCGCTCCATTTGCACGCGCCAGCCGGCGTCCTCGAGGCTTGATCCGCAGAGCAGGGTGCCGTTGGCCAATTCGATGGGCTTGTTCTTAACCGGGCCGACGTAGCCAGCCGGCAGACGAACCGCCTTGTCCCACGTCAACCCGTCGTCCTTCGATTTTTGCATCATGCCCCACCACATCCTCGGATTGGGGCCAACTTTGTAAAAGAGCAGTAGCATGCCGTTGGAGCGCTTAAACAACACGGGGTTCCAGCACGGATACTGGATTCGCTTGGCCTCGTCGATTCCGTTTGCGACCGGCTTGGGCTTGGACCACCCGTCGCCTTCGTTGCGCGACATCCAAATGACCACGTCGTAAGCGCCTTCTTCGGCCCCGCCAAACCAGGCGGTCACTATGCCGCCCTCGATTTCCTCAATGGTCGAGGCATGAACGCCGGCCACCGGCATTTTCTCGGCGATCATTTCGCTGCCGTACATCCCGGCCTGTTTTTCGAGAGAATCGACCACGTCGATGTTCACCGTTTTGGCAAGAGCCTTTTCGGCAGTTTGGGAAAGAACCGAGCTGGGCCAGGCCAGAATCGCAGCCGTCACGGCCAGCATGATAGTGTCATTGAGATAACGAATCATAATGGATGTTGGAGTACAGGAACTTCGTTTTTGTTCAAACCAAACGAGCCTCCTTGCACGGCCGTCAATGCTGCCCAAGAACTGGCCAGCGTCAATTCAGAAAAACCTATTTT
>DBNL01000155.1:1850-2480 GCA_002299785.1 Verrucomicrobia bacterium UBA673 | reverse complement strand
GATGAGCAACAAGGAAAACAGCGATTCAGCGGTTAGCAAAGACGTAGTTGTCCAAAATCAACTCGGTCTTCACGCTCGCCCAGCGTCGATGTTTGTCAAAACAGCGACCAAGTTCGCCAGTGAAATCATGGTGGAAAAAGAGGGTGAAAGCGTGAATGGCAAAAGCATCATGGGCCTGATGCTGCTGGCCGCAAGCCACGGCACCACCCTCACCTTGACTGCCGTGGGCAGCGATGCAACTGACGCCGTCAACGAGCTTGAAGACCTTGTTGACCGGAATTTCGAGGAGGAATAACCCCGATCACCCTTATGGCCAACACCGATTTTGACATCCAGTACGTTGCCAACTTGGCACGAATCGCCCTGACACCTGAGGAGGAGGACAAGCTAGGCCATCAACTCGGCGACATCCTCGGTTACGTGAAAAAACTTGAGGAACTCGACGTTACCGGCGTCGAGCCGATGGCCCATGCCGTGCCATTGGCCAACGTCCTGCGTGCCGACGAGGTGCACCCGTCTATCACGCAGGAAGCCGCCTTGGCCAATGCGCCCAAGCAGGCCAACGGCTTGTTTATAGTGCCCAAGATCGTCGAGTGATGCTGCACGAACTCACTCTCTCCGGCCTCACCT
>DBNL01000155.1:0-1512 GCA_002299785.1 Verrucomicrobia bacterium UBA673 | reverse complement strand
CCAAGGAAGTTTCCTCCCGCGAGGCGATGCAGGCATGCCTCGACCGCATCGCCGCCGTTGATGGCCAAGTCAATGCCTTCATGAGCATTGACCGCGACGACGCGCTTGGCCAAGCGGACGCCGCCGATGCCGCCTTGGCCAAAGGCAACACTCACGCCGCTCAACCGCTGCTCGGCGTGCCGATCTCGCTGAAGGATCTGTTTTGTGCCAAGGGCCAGCCGGCCAATTGCTCATCGAAAATTCTTGGCGACTTCAGCTCGCCGTACGACGGCACGGTCGTCCGCAAGCTGCGCGACGCCGGCGCGGTGCTTTTCGGCCGTGTGAACATGGACGAGTTTGCCATGGGCAGTTCGACGGAAAACTCGGCGTTCGGGCGGAGCAACAACCCTTGGGACTTGGAGCGCGTACCGGGCGGTTCGAGTGGTGGGTGCGCGGCATCGGTCGCGGCGCAGGAATGTTTTGGCAGCATCGGCACCGACACCGGCGGCTCGATCCGCCAGCCCGCCGGCTTCACGGCTCTGACCGGCCTGAAGCCGACCTATGGTCGGGTTTCGCGCTGGGGCATGGTGGCCTACGCTTCCAGCCTGGATCAGGGCGGCCCGATGGCCCGCACCGCCGAAGACTGCGCGCTGATGCTGCAGGTCATGGCCGGTTTCGACGCCAAGGATTCCACCAGCGTCGACCAGCCGGTGCCGGACTACAGCGCCAGCCTGAACGACTCGCTCAAGGGCCTGCGCATCGGCCTGCCAAAGGAATACTTCGCCGCCGGCCTGGACGCTGCGACCAGCGACGCCATCAGCGCCGCGGTCAAGCAATTTCAGGCGCTCGGCGCCGAAGTCAGGGAAATCAGCCTGCCGAACGCCGAGCTGGCGATTCCGGCCTACTACGTCATCGCCCCGGCTGAAGCCTCCTCCAACCTGTCCCGCTTTGACGGCGTGCGCTTCGGCTACCGCTGCGACCACCCGGCCGACCTGACCGACCTGTACAAGCGCTCACGTGCCGAAGGTTTCGGCGCCGAGGTCAAGCGCCGCATCATGGTCGGCACCTACGCGCTGTCGGCCGGTTACTACGATGCCTATTACCTGAAAGCCCAGAAGATCCGTCGCCTGATCAAGAACGACTTCATGGCCGCCTACGAACAGGTCGATGTGATCCTCTGCCCGACCTCGCCGACCCCGGCGTTCAAGATCGGCGAGAAGATCGACGACCCGGTCAGCCTGTACCTGACCGACATCTACACCATTACCGCCAACCTGGCCGGGGTTCCGGGCATCGCCCTGCCCGCCGGGTTTGCCAACGGTCTGCCGCTGGGCATGCAGCTGCTGGGGCCCTACTTCAGCGAAGCCCGTCTGCTCAACATCGCGCACCAGTACCAGCAGGTTACCGACTGGCACCAGCGCGCTCCGGCCGGCTACTGAGAGGATTGACAGCAATGCAATGGGAAATCGTCATCGGGCTGGAAATCCACGCCCAGCTCACCACCGCGTCGAAGATCTTCTCCGGCAGCGCCAC
>DBNL01000095.1:11681-11833 GCA_002299785.1 Verrucomicrobia bacterium UBA673 | reverse complement strand
GATTGACTGCATTCGGCACCCACCAAAGCACCAATCCATGGGGCGTGACATTCGACGACTGGGGCCAGCACATGGCGAGCTATCCCATTTATGCGCAAGCCTTCCACTCGCTTGACCCTGCTTATCCGGTACAGCACCCCCGTCCGGTTGGC
>DBNL01000095.1:0-11344 GCA_002299785.1 Verrucomicrobia bacterium UBA673 | reverse complement strand
TGCGGGCCTATTCCGGCACCTGCGGCCAGGAGTTTGTTGATTTCCCCAATTGGCCGGAGGAAATGCAGGGAGGCTTCGTCAAGGTACGGTATAAGCCAACCAACCGCGTCGAATTCCATCGCTGGCACGAATCCGAGTTTGGCTACGAAGAGGAGTATGTCAGCAACATCATTTTCTCACGCAACCTAAGCTTCATCCCGGTTGATCTGCGCTACGGGCCTGATGGCGCGATGTACGTTTGCGACTGGTACAACCCGGTCAAGGGCCACGCCCAATACTCACTACGCGACGAGCGGCGCGATCGGGTGAGCGGCCGGATTTTTCGGATCATGCCCAAAGGGGCCAAGCCGCAGAAGATGCCGCGGATCGACGGCGAACCGCTTGGCCAACTACTCGACATTTTAAAGCGCCGCGAATACCGCTACCGCTACTGGGCCAAGCGTGAACTGCGCGATCGCGATCCGGCAAAGGCCAAGGCCGCGATCGACTCATGGGTGGCCAAGCTCGACCCAACCGACCCTCGGCATCGCCACCACCAGATCGAAGCCGTATGGACTTATCGCGGCATCGACGCCACCAATACTCAACTGCTCGGTGAGTTGCTCGAATGTGACGACCACCGCGCGCGTGCCGCAGCGACGCATCAATTCCGCTACTGGCACAGTCAATTCGAAAACAGCCCGACGCTCCTCCGAAAACTTGCTAATGACCCGAGCAGCCTCGTGCGAATGGAGGCCGCCATCGCCGCTAGCTACATCGGCACACCCGCCGCACTCGATGCTTTGCTCGACACGATTAAGCATCCGAACATCGGCCACCTGAGCTACGCCATCCGCACCGCGCTCGGCTCGCGCATGATCGAGCCATTGTGGAAAGGTAATGCCGACTTGATCGCCGAGCATCCTGAACTGGCCGTTTTCATGACCGCCTTCAACCTGCGCCAAAAAATGTCACCTAACAAACGTTACTCCGCAAAGGACGCGCAATTTGATTCACAGAAAAACTTGAAGGTCGTGAAAATCTCGGCGGTAAAGGAGAGAATGCTTTACGACATCACACGGTTCGAGGTGGTGGCCGGCCAGCCGGTCCGGATCGACTTCACCAACCCGGACGCCACGGCACACAACATCGTGATCATAATGCCGGGTGCCAGTGAGGAGGTGGGCATGGCAGCCAACGAAATGGCCAAGGATTCCAAGGAAGCTCAGCGCGGCCAGTACGTTCCCAAGTCAAAAAAAGTGCTGCACGCCACCCGGATGGTAGCCCCGCTCTCCGCAACAGCCCTACGTTTCACCGCGCCCGAGGAACCCGGCGACTACCCTTACATCTGCACATTTCCTGGTCACTGGATCATTATGAAGGGTGTCATGGTGGTGAAATAGTTCACAAAAAAACACCGTTTAGCCCAGCACTTGGCCAACGGCGTTTCGTGAAGGAAAAGATTCGGTTTAATCCGTTAATCAGACTCGGGTGAAGGCACTGCGAGAAGTTTTTCAACCTTGCTCTCAAGATCAGGACGGGCGTTCAGGTCGGCTAGGTTGCCTTGTTTATCTACCAACCACATTGCCGGGATGCTGCGGATGCCGTGTGATGTCGAGATGCTGTTCTTCCAGCCTTTGCCGTCGAAGTATTGCGGCCATGGCATCTTTTCTTTTTTGACGAACCGGCGCAGCGCGCTCTCCTTGCTGTCGAGCGAGATGCCGACGATCTCAAATCCTTTCGAGTGTAATTTGTCGTAGGCCCGCTTAACGTTGGGCAACTCAGCCACACACGGGCCGCACCACGTCGCCCAGAAATCGATCAGTACCACTTTGCCTTTCATCTTGGACACATCGATTTTTTGGCCATCGATAGAGGTGAACTTGATGTCCAACGGTTTGCCGATGCGATCGTCTGCCTCGGGCTTGGTCGCTGCCAGTTTGACGTCCTTGCCGGTGATATCCTTGATGATCGCCTTGACCAACGTGATGCTTTTGCCGCAGGTCTGGTCGTCATTGCGGCACTCAGCCACGGTCATTTTACAGCCACAGTCGCACCCTTCCGAGTTAGCGCGCTTTATGATGGCGGCATGTTGTTTCTCGCTGAACTGCGACAAGTCGATGGCGGGAATTTTCTCGTATACCGTCGGCTTGACTTCGTTTTGTCCCTGCGATCCAACGATACCTGCCAGCAAAATAGCGATGACGGACAGGATAGATAGTGATTTCATAACCAAAAAATTCTCACCGCACCAGTCCTTCGCGACAAGCTTTTTTGCGTATAAGGCTTCCCCCCGCCACCGTTCACCGGCGGCGGCTTCGGGGCGCGGGCATGGATTTTATGAACCCCTCGATGACCGAGGAAATTTCAGCCAGACTTAGCGTCCCATCGTTATTTTTGTCGCCGTCGGCAGACCATTTTTTAGCAGCGGATTGAAACTCAGCAGCTGTGATTTCCCGGTCACCGTCAGAATCGCTCGCAAAGCTGAAGGCCCGGGCAATGACAGCGCTCGTGCCGATTGATCCAGCCAAGCGATCAGTTGTCCGTCGTTGGCCTCCACGATCCGCTTGGCCAACGACTCGGTCTCCACGCTGATTGGACTGTTCACCGAGCAATTTGGCAAAACCTTGAATCAGGTCTGGTCGACCAACCAATTTTTCATCACGGGCCCACTCGGCATGCAGTTGCATCCAAATCTTCTGAAACTTCCCCTTGGTCAGGCCGGACTCAGCCTTGGAGTAGGCGAGAAATTTTTCTGTGACGCGATTGGCCAAAGTGGGCGCGTCAACGTTCGGGAGCACAATTCCGCCGGCACCAGCCGGGCGACGACCACCAGCAGCGCCCGGACGACCACCGCGACTGCGCATGAGACGCGCGGTGGCTTCAGGCGTATCACCGTACAACTGTTGCGCCTTGGCCAATTCGACTTTCAACTTTGCAATGCGATCCTTGTTTTCCGGCTTGGCAGCAAGATCGTTCAACTCATGCGGATCGTTTTTCAAGTCGTACAGCGCGGCTCGATCTTCCTTGGGACGGTAAAACAGTTTCCACCGATCGTCGCGGATGGCGCGCTGGTCGTCCATGTACGCGGTGAAAAGATAATTGCGCACCTTGGCTTGTTTGCCGTGGATGACCTCGGCCAGGCTTTTCCCCTCAACCTCGTCGGGGATCGGCAGGCCGGTCAGCCCGCAGAGTGTCGGGTAAATGTCGTACAAATAAACAAGCGCATCCGACGAGCCTTTCGGGACACCGGCGCCGCTGGCGAAAATCTGCACGCGGGACGTGTGCTCGTAGGCGTTTTGCTTGCCGGACTGCCCATGGCTGTTCATCGCCATGCCATGATCGGTCGCAAAAAGGATGATGGTGTTTTCCGCCTGGCCAGTTTTCTCGAGCGTGTCAAGCACGAGGCCGATGTGGTGGTCGAGGTGCGAGATCAAGCCGTAGTAAGCGGCGTACTGTTGCTTGGCGCGATCGACCGGCGCCGCATCGCCGCCACGACCACCGCGACCACCGCGACCGCCGCCCCGGCCGCCGGTGCTTTGCCGCTTGTCGGTCAAGTCCGGGCGAAGCGCGGAGTGGTTCGGAGGGAGCGTGATTTTTTTTGGGTCGTACATCGCCGCCCACTTGCCGGGCGGCGTCACCGGCGAGTGAGGTGCGGTGAACGGGATATAGCAGAAAAACGGCTGCTCCGTTTTCGACTGCCGCTCGATGAAGTCAATCGCCGCAGCGGCGAACATGTCGGTGGAGAATGTTTCCCCGGCATCGTATGGCACCATCAGCCCGGCGATCATCTGGTGAACCGGCACGTTGACATGCGACCGAGCCGCGCCGCCGAAGAACACCGCCTCGGCCTCATCGAAACAGTTCTCGAACGATAACTCGCCGTTGTGCCACTTGCCGGTAGCGAACGTTTTGTAGCCAGCTTTCTTGAACACCTGCGGCATTAGCACCCCGGAGTCGAGCCTCAGCGGCGCACGGAACAGCCCCTTGCCGCTCATGAGCATCGCCCGGCTCGGCAAACAGGTGGCGCCGGTCATCGTGCCTTGGATGTACGCCTGGTTAAAAACGAAGCCGCTGTTGATGATGCGATCCATGTTGGGCGTCTTGATGTCCGGGTTGCCCAACGCGCTGAAGGCGTCCGGGCGCTGGTCGTCGGTGAAGATGAAAAGAACGTTCGGCCGCTTGGCCGCCGCCAGACTTGAAGCGATCGCGCCGATCAGCGTAACAAGGAGAGTCAGTGTTCGTGTTGTCATAACAGGTAAATTTGAAAGACGGCCAAGGCCGGGAAAAGTTACGAAAAAAACACCACTGACCGCTTGGCCAAGCGAGGGCGTTATTTCCGACCCTTGGCTTGGGTATTGATGTACGGCGGCTTGTCGAAAGTGGAACCGTCGCCGAGGACGCGCGGGTCGCGGGCTTTCTTCAAGCGCCCAATCAACTGACTGTTCAGTTTCGCCTTGATGGTGGTAAAATTTTCGTCGTCGGCTACGTTGTTGACCTGGTCGGGGTCATCGGCGAGCACGTACAATTCTTCACGCGGGCGTTTGGCGAAAGCGTAGTTGTAGTGCCACTTCCATTTCTCGTCATTGCGTCGCTCGATAAGCCACGCCTTCGTCGGGCTGGCGTCGAGGTCGCCATAGGTGACGAAAGTGTTGTTCTCGAGCGTCTTGAAATTCGGCGCGCTGTCAGCAGTGATGTTGTACGGGTTGCCCATCGGCCAGCGATCCGGCGCGAAGTTGATGATGTACAAATAGTCCCCGGTGCGAAGCGCACGTTGCGGATAAGGTAGCAGTCCCTCCCTGGCCCTAGCCACATGGCGTTCACGACCAGTGATTACCCAGTTGCGTTTCTTGTCAATAAGACCCTGCTTCTTCGACTTGAGCACCGGTACCAGGCTTTTGCCCGTCATTACTTTAGGGCGTTTCACACCGCCGATTTCGAGAAAGGTCGGGGCCAAGTCCATTAGGTTTACGAAGTCATCCACCACACGGCCGCCGGGTTGGCCGGGCCACCAGATGGCCAGAGGCACCTGCACGCCGAAGTCATACAGGTTGCATTTGCCACCGGGAAAACCGGGCGCGCCGTGGTCGCCGCTGATGACGACCACAGTGTGATCCAGTTCGCCCAACACCTCAAGCCGCTTAAGTATTAGGCCAAGCGCGGTGTCGAACGCCTGCACCTCGCCAAGGTAATCGGCAAAATCCTGCCGCACCTCATGCACGTCTGGCAAAAACTTTGGCAGTTTGCCCTTCAAATCGTCCGGGTTAATACCCCACAAATCCCTGCCTGAGCCCTTTGTCCATTTTCGGTGCACGAGGGTCGGGCCAAACCAGTAGCAGAAAGGCTTGTCGTGATTCCAGTCATCGACGAACGCGTTAAAATTGCCCATCACCTCGTCGTAAAGAACCTGCTTTGCATCCTTGACCAACATGCCACCGGCCACGCGCTTGGTCGTCATCTGCGAGAAGCCGTTGAACATCCGACCGCTCTTTTCATAGGAGTATTTACCGGCACCGTATGGAGCGTCCACAGGAGAACCAGGAGTCCAAACCTTGTAGGTCTCGCCAATGTGATAGCCGGAGTCGCGCAGCATCAGCGGGTACGACGGGATGGCGGCATCCCATTTGGCTCCCTGCAAAATTGCGCCCATGCCAGTGCGGAAAAAATATTGGCCGGAGAGCAGCGAACTGCGACAAGGCGTGCACGATGGCGCGGTGACGAAGGCGTGCTTAAATAACACCCCGTTGTTAGCGATGCGGTCGAACGTCGGTGTCTTGACGACGGTGTTCGCGCCGGGACGGCTCTCGACCTTGGCGTAGGCGCTAGCGTACTTACCCCAGTCGTCGGCGAACGCGAACAGGATGTTCGGTCGCTTCTCCTTGGCCAAGCCGGCCAACGGCAGCAGCATGGTAAGGGCAAAAAACAGAATACGTTTTTTCATGATGATAATGTGCCGCCAATTGTGGCCAAGCACTTAGCCAAGGCAAGCCTCTTGTCGGTGAGTAGTGAGCAGTTCCCGCCCACCTCTGACTGCTCACCGCTGACCGCTCACAAGTGCCCGATGTTTCGCAAACGGTTTGCGGAGGGACTTGGAGAGGTCGTTCTGAAGTGCCTGCACTTCGCGGTACACAGCAACGTTCTCGGCATTCGGCTCGGCGGTTTCACGCGTGTTCAGCTTCACAAAGCGATCTGTGATTTCCTCGATGCTCACGTTGTCTCCCTTATGATTCCGGAGGCTCCACAGCGCCTGCAGCGCCGCTCCGTAAGCCGCGCCCTCGCCAACCTTGAGCGTGACGACTTGGGCGTTGAAAACGTCGGCCATGATTTGCCTCCAAAGTTTGGAGTTCGCCCCGCCGCCGGTGGCACGGATCTGCGTCGGCTTGACGCCGAGTTTTTCGAGTCGGCGCAAGCCGTAGTTCAAGCCAAGCGTGACGCCTTCCATCGTCGCGCGGGCAAAATGTTTCTCGGTAAAAGTCCCGGCTCGGACACCGAAATAAACACCGGTGCCGTCCGGCATGTTAGGCGTGCGTTCGCCCTCGAGGTACGGAAGCAGCAACAAACCATCAGAGCCGGCCGGGGCCTTGCGCGCGGCAGCCTCGTACTGGGCGTGCGTCCACTTAAAATCTTTACGGATCAACTCGGTCGCCACCGTGACGTTCATCGTGCATAGCAGAGGCAGCCAGCGGTTGGTAGAATCGCAAAATGCGGCGATCTCGCCCTTGGGGTCAACCACCGGTTTTCCTGCGCAGGCGTAAATTGTGCCGCTTGTTCCGAAACTGGCAGTCACGACTCCTGGGCGAGTATTGCCGGTGCCGATAGCTCCCATCATGTTGTCGCCACCGCCAGCGCTCACAAGCACATCAGTGTGTAGGCCAAGCCTCCTGGCTGTGGCCGCCTGTAATGTGCCAACCGCCTGATCGCTGGAAATAAGCTTGGGCAGCTTGGCCTCCAAGCCAGCGTCGATCGCCTTCAACGTTTTCTTGGACCACTTACGGGTGCGAACGTTGAGTAAAGCGGTGCCGCTGGCATCGCCGTACTCCATGACTGCGTTGCCGGTAAGCCAGAAGTTCAAATAATCGTGCGGCAACAAAACCGTCGCCAAGCGCCTGAAATTTTTCGGCTCATGTCTCTTGAGCCAAAGAATTTTACTGGCGGTGAAGCCGGGGAGCACTGCGTTGCCTAGTTCCTTGACCGAGCCCTTGAGGCCTCCGAGCTTGGCCATAATATCATCACACTCGGCGGCGGTGGAGGTGTCGCACCACAGTTTGGCCGGACGGATGACAGCGCCTTTTGTGTCGAGCGGCACGAAGCCGTGCTGCTGGCCGCTGACACCGATCGCACGCACCTCGCCGGCGTTGGCCCTGGCCTGTTTCAGCGCCGCGCGAATGCCCGCTTGGGTGGCGTCGATCCAGTCGGCGGGGTGCTGCTCCTTCGCTCCGGCAGGGAGGCCGCCGATCAAGCGGTGAGCCTTCGCGCCTTCGCCTAGGACTTTGCCATTGTTTGCGTCCACTACCAACGCCTTGGTGGACTGCGTACCGCTGTCGATGCCGATGACTAATTCCCTCATACTTTTGCGAGTAATTCCAATGGAAATAATACCACGCCGAGGCATCGAAGCCAATAAAGAAGGGTTGCAGACTTATTCCTGCTGCGCAGCTTCAATCTCGTCGTTGGTGGTGGCCAACTCGAGGAAGAGTTTTTCAAGGTCACGGTAGTAGACTTCGGCATCGAGTGTTTTTTTGAGCGAACGAAGGGTTTCAATTTTTGCCTCGATAGCAAGTCGCTTTTTGCGAAGCGGTGCGGGAATGCCTTTTTCCGCCGGAGGAATCACCGGGAAAACCAGACGCGACAACTTGCCGTCGGCACTGCTTTTACCCTTGGCCTTCTTCTGCGTACGAACGCCACGAAACCAGTCGGCCGGAGTGCCCATGCCGTCGCCGTTGTCGTCAAGCAGTGCGTTCTCAGAAACTAAGCGATCATTTTCACGATAGAATTCACCGGCCTGACGTGAGGCAATCAGGAACGCCTCGAGCACCGACACTGCACCATCCTTGTCAAGGTCTGCCTCCGCGTTGCCAAGCGCAGCTGCCATGTAGCCCCCAAACCGGCAGAAGTTTTGCTCGTATCCGCTCTTGGTCGCGGTGGCAACGACGCGGTTTGGACCGGAGAGTGTCCGAATAAATGGCGCGCTGCAGGAGCTGGTGTTGATGAAAACGAGCGGCCCGCGATGCGGCTTGAGCCAATGCTTAAAATCCGCGTCCGAGGCATCGTTTCCAACGAGGTTGAACTTGGCCGCCTTGCCGTCGAATGTGCCATGTCCGACGAGTAAAATCCAAATTTCGCCCTCCGGCTTTTCAACCCATTTTTTCAGCGTCGACTCGACGGTTTTTCGCCCGTCGATGTCTTCCGGCTTGTTGGTGATGTGCACCATCTCGGCAGCGTTGCCGTCGAACGCCTTGGCCAAGTCTCCCCCCCACTTCGCGAACAGCTCTGTATATTCCTTCTCGCCGCCTGCCCCTGTTATGATCATCACGCGGCGCTCATTTACCACGTTAAAAACATCGACCTCCGCGTCCAGCTTGGCGAAGGGCAAAAGCAGCAAGCTCATCAACAACAACCTCATGGCAACCAGTGCCTCCTTCGCAGCCACCACTCGGTGACCAAAAGCAGCAGCGCGGCCGCGAATATCCACGGCAGGTGCCACAGCGGGGTTTGGAATGACTCCATCACGGGCGATTGTTTCGTCGGCAACTCTTTCGCCCACTTGGTCAAGTCGCCAATGGCGAGTATTCGGCCGCCGGTGCGCTTGGCCAAGTTCCGCATCAGCGCGACGTTGGGCTGCAGCGAGTTGAACTCGTCCGCTGCCGGGTTGCTGGCCCAGCCGCTCTCGACGTCGCCGATCACCTTGCCATCCTCGTCACGCACCTTGACCCGCGCCACATAGCCGCCCTCCTCGCGCGGGTTGTAAGTCGACCAGAACGCTCCGGTCTCGGTGCCGGCCGGCTCGACCGACAAGTCAATGGCCTTCGATTCATCGCCGGCCGGCAACACGCTCAACGCGACGTTGGCGAAGCCAAGCGGCTTGAACTCCTCGTCGCGCGCTCGGACGATCAGTTTCCGGCTCGCGCCGGAGTCGGCCTCGGTGGTGAGTTGCACGCGGTTGGGCACATCGGCGACGAGCCAACGGATCATCTGCCGCCATGCGCGGGGGAGGTCTTCGCGCTTGCCGTCACCGGCCATCTGCCAGCGCCACATGTCGCCGATGAGCAGCGCCGACGACTTGCCGTGGCCGTAGCGCTGAACAACGAGCGCCGGCAGTTTGCTTCCGTTCTCGTCGGTCATCGAGGCCATCACGCTTGCGCCAGGCTTGATTCGGTCAACCTGGTTGAGCACGCGAAACTTGGGCATATTCTCGAGACGATCCTCTTCATCCGCCTCGGTCTTGCGAAGGCGCAACCACTTGCTGATCTGCCCTTCGCGAGTGAGGTCAAACTCGAGATTGTCCACCGGCGAGACCGAGCCGCGGCGCTCCAAATAAACCGGCAGCAACTCGGCGATGGGGGTGTTTTCGTAGTTGCCCTGCGTGAACGATTCCTGGCCACCAAGCATCATGAACCCGGCACCGCGCTCTGAGACGTAGCGTCGAATCAACTCAAGCTGATGCGGCATGAAAAACGCCGACTCGAGGTCATCGAGAATGATCGCGTGATAGCCGAACAACTCAGCAGCGCTCTTCGGGAAACCGTCCTTCAATTCGTCCTCGTCCCGGACGTTTAGCCGCTTGAGAATTGGCTTGTCGTAGCGTTCCCCCTCGTCGTCTTCACCGCGGAAACCTTTGAAAAGCGGATTGCTGCTTTCGCCCTCGCGGCCAAGAAAAACGAATTTCGGTTCGCGCTTGGCGATGCGAATCAAGCCCACGAGATCGACCTGCGGATCGTCGTCAAGAGCGCGCTTGAGAAACTTGTATTCCCAGTTGGGCCGGCCGGCGACGTAGAGGATTCGGTACGGCTCCCTACGCCGCTCGACCGCGACGATGCGGCGGTTGTTGGCCATCGTGGCCTCCTCTTCCGCAGCTTGGCCGTCGGGCTGTTCTGCTTGGCCAACCTCGACGGTGTAAAACGAAATGCCAAGCGCCTCCGGTTTGACTTCAAACTTTATATTCCAATCTTGATATTCATCTTTCTTATTCTTCGCCTGGCCGGCCACAGGAAACTGGGTGTCGATCAGCGTTCCTTCCGGGTCAAGTAATCGAACCTCAATTTGGTCGGCGGGAAAACCAGTCGCCGCGACAGTGCAGCGAATCGTCACCGGCGCGTCCTCGAAGGTGGATGACGCCACCTGCACCAAGTTGGTGATCGAGATGTCTTTGATGACGGAGGGCTTGCCCATGACGACCGGGTAGACCGGCGGCAGTGGGCCAAGCCCATCGGGGAGACTCTTAAAGTCGGTGTCGTTGCCATCGGTGAACAACAATATGCCGGCAAGCGGCTGGCCGCTTAAGTCCTCGCCAAGCTTGCGCGTCACGCCGATGAGCGAACTGGCGCGGCCCTTGAAATCGAGCGATGCAAAATCGTCGGTCCAGTGCCGCCGCGTGTCGAACGTGTAGCGGCGAATCTGAAAATTCTCGTCAAGCGCCTCCTGCCAGTCGCCCGGCTCTGACTTGAGCACCTTGGCCGATTCCTCAGCTCGCGAGGTCGAGCTGCCGGCGTCCCGGATGAACATGCTCTGGCTGTTATCCGCCAGGATGGCGATGATATTTGCCTTCGGCGTGGCATTCTCCCGCACCAACTGCGGCTCGAGCAGGCAAAAGCAGAGCAGCGCGATGCCAAGTGTCTTGAGCATGATGCCGGTGAGCTTCAGGTGCATCGGCAGGCGAGCGCGCCCGTAGCCCCACAGCGACACGAGAGTCACGAACGCCGCCACCCCCAGCGCCACCGGCAACCAGTCGCGACTCAGGAAAACTATGGAACCGTATTCAGACATAGACTAAACGCACTGCCCTCCTTTGATTCCTCTGCGTTTAATTCCTGGTGTCATCCTTTTCCTTGCGGCCGCCGAGGCGTTCGTAGTAGCGGCGGACGAGTTCAGAGTACTGCGCCGGCACGGGCTCGTGATCGACCGGGATGAGTTCGCGCTTGGGCTGGCGCAATGAAAGCTCCTCCTCAAGCCGCTTATTGATCTCAGTCATCGGGCGGAGGATCTGCATGTCTACCAAGTCCCACTTGGGCGGCTTGCCGTTTTCCTTGTTTTCGCGGCGGATGTCGCGGGCACTCTGGCGCACCTCGGAAACTTGGTTGCGCAGTTCGGGAATCTCGATCACTTCCTCGACCTCGCGAAGACGATCCTCCCAATCGCGGAAATCGAG
>DBNL01000154.1:2347-6367 GCA_002299785.1 Verrucomicrobia bacterium UBA673 | reverse complement strand
AAAATAAAAAATTCAGATTGGACATACGCCAACCTTGACAGAAAAATACAATTTTCCTTCAAAGCTCAGTATCTCCAATACGTTGAGGGGGGAGGTAACTATCCAAAAGCAGAAGTTACGGCAAGTCTTTTTTGAATAAATTTATTAATATTTCGTTATACATGCAGTTTTCTTACAATTATTTGTCACAAACAGGTTACAATAGTATCCAAATATTGCGTATATTCACTGTTGGCATTGACAATTCCTCTCAAATGGCCGACGAATTTCTGGCCGATGAGCAAATCCACTTTGAGTTGGGTAGTCTGTCTACTTTTTTTTACTGTGGGCTGTAATCGCGCTCCCCTCCCCTTCACGGAAGAGTCAGGTTCGGCACCCATTGTTTCCGAGCCCCTTCGCGAACGAACCGCCCGGGGAGAAGGCGCGCCCTTGTTTGAACGGCTTTCGCCAGCGCAGTCCGGTGTCGAGTTCTCCCAACGGCTCGCGAAGGATCACCGGCTTAGCCGACTCAACAGTTCTGGCTTTGTCTGTGGTGGGGTCTGCATCGGCGACTTCAACGGGGATGGCAAACCGGACCTTTTTTTGGTCAACGGCCCGGACAAGAACGGTTTGTTTCTCCAGAAAGACGATTTCCGTTTTGAGGATGTGACCCAACAGGCCGGGGTTGACGGGGGGGATGCTTGGGGAGCCGGGGCTGCGACGGTCGATTTCGACGGGGACGGCGACTTGGACCTGTATGTTTGCAACTACGATTCGCCCAACCAGCTTTTCATCAATGACGGCACCGGAAAGCAGTTCTCCGACGAGGCAGAAGCGCGGGGACTGGCGATGATTGATGCCTCGCTGACGCCGTCGTTTGTCGATCATGACCGGGATGGCGATCTAGACCTGTTTGTACTGACCAACCGCTACTACCGCCCTGGTGGGCGACCCTCTAAAGATCCCATCATCATGCGCAACGGCCGCCCGAAAATCCTCCCTAATTTCGAGAAATACTACGACCTGCGTAAGGTTGGGCCGTCAAACTACACCGTCGACACTTGCGGCCGTCCAGATCGCCTTTTCCAGAATGACGGTACGGGGCATTTCACCGATATCAGCGAGAGCGCCGGGATCACGGAAAAAGGTCATGGTCTCTCGGCGACGTGGTGGGATCACGACCGGGACGGTTGGCCCGATCTGTATGTAGCCAACGATTTCACCGACCCGGAGCACCTCTACCGCAATAACGGCGACGGCACATTCACCGATGTTCTGGAGCAGGCGATGCCTTACACTAGCTGGTCCTCGATGGGGGCGGACTGCGCCGATTTGAATAACGACGGACTGCTCGACCTGTTTGTCGCCGACATGGCTGCTACGACACACTACAAGGCCAAAGTCACCATGGGCGACATGGGCGACCGGCGCTGGTTCCTCGAGAATGCCTGGCCGCGCCAGATTATGCGCAATAATCTCTTCCTCAATACCGGCACGAAGCGCTTCATGGAGACGGCCTTTCTCTGCGGACTGGCCGGCACAGACTGGACATGGGCCATTAAGCTGGCCGACTTCGACAACGACAGCCGCGTCGATGTCTTCGTCACCAACGGCGCCTCGCGCATGAATACCGACGCCGATTTCCCGGTCACCGCCAATATGCTCGTCGGCAAGACTGAGTGGGAACTGTGGAAGGAACAGCCCACAATGAAGG
Source organism: Verrucomicrobia bacterium UBA673 (assembly GCA_002299785.1). Taxonomy (GTDB): domain Bacteria; phylum Verrucomicrobiota; class Verrucomicrobiia; order Limisphaerales; family UBA1096; genus UBA1096. The sequence goes on along the minus strand of DBNL01000154.1, from coordinate 4,674 downwards.
AGGTCAACCTAGCCTTCCAAAACAAAGGCGATTTACAGTTCGAGCAGACCTCCAAACCGTGGGGCCTTGACCACGAGGGCATAAGCTACTCCGCCGCCTACAGCGACCTCGACGGTGACGGCGACCTTGACCTCGTTGTGGCCAATATCGACGAGCCGACGAGTATCTACAGGAACCTCGGCCATGAAGGCCACCGCATTGTCGTCCGACTGGCCGGCACCGGGAGCAATCGCGCCGGGCTGGGAGCGGTCATCGAGATCGAGAGCCAAGCGGGGAAACAAATCCGACAAGTCAACCCGATGACCGGCTTTCTTTCCTGCAACGACGACACGGTGCACTTCGGCCTTGGTCAAGCCGACACCATCGACACCCTCAGCGTGCGTTGGCCAAGCGGTGCGGTGCAAACCTTCAACGACCTCGCCGCCGACCGCCAATACACTATCACCGAGCCAAGCAGTGGACAGACGCCAGAGCCGGCCAATCCTAGCGAGCAGGAAACCCTCTTAACCGAGGTCTCAGAATCTGTCGGCCTCGACTTCAAGCACAGCGAAACACCTTATGACGACTACGCTCGACAGCCTCTGCTTCCAAGCAAACTCTCGCAACTTGGCGGTGGCCTCGCCTGGGGCGATATCGATGGCGACGGTGATCATGATCTCTTCGTCAGCGGAGCGGCTGGTCAAACCGGAGCCGTCTTTCTCCGCCAAGCAGATGGGAAATTCCAGCTAAGCGCCGCGGCACAGCCCGCGCTCGAGGCCGACCAAGCGGCCGAGGATATGGCGGCACTGTGGCTCGACGCCGACGCCGATGGAGATTTCGATTTACTCGTGACCAGCGGCGGCGTCGAGTGTGAACCGGGTGCGGCCGTGCTCGCCGACAGACTCTATTTAAATGATGGCACCGGCGGGTTAACCCGTGCCGCCACATCAGTGTTCCCTTCCGGTAACGAATCAAGCAGCACAGCCGCGGCGGGCGACTTCGACGCCGATGGCGACCTCGATATTTTCATCGGCAGTCGATCCATCCCCGGCCAATACCCGGAGACCCCGCGCAGTCGTCTGCTGCGAAATGACGACGGCCGGTTTGTCGACGTGACCAGAGACGTTGCGCCGGGACTGGAGCGGGTAGGACTCGTCACCTCGGCGCTTTGGTCAGACACCAACGGCAATGGAAAGCAGGATCTACTCGTCACCCTCGAGTGGGGGCCGGTTGCGCTGTTCGTAAATAACGGAAGCCAACTCGCCGACGCGACCAAACAGGCCGGGCTCGCCGATCGGCTTGGATGGTGGAACTCGATCACCCAAGTCGACCTCGACCACGACGGCGATATGGATTACATCGCGATGAACGTCGGCCTGAACACCAAGTACGGCACGCCGTCGGCAAAAAAACCGTCTCTGCTCTATTATGGCGACATGGAGGGCAACGGCCGTAAGCGCCTCATCGAGGCCAAGCAGGACAAGAAAGGCGGCCTCGTACCGGTTCGTGGCAAGAGCTGCAGCACTCACTGCATGCCGATGCTCGGCAAAAAGTTTCCCACCTACCGGGCCTTCGCGGCCTCCATTCTCCCAGAGATTTACACAGAGGCACGCCTCTCCGACTCCGAGCAGTTTAAGGCGACCGCATTCGAGTCCGGTGCACTAATCAACGACGGGAAAGGGAATTTTACATTTCAACCCCTGCCCCGCTTTGCGCAGGCTGCGCCCGGCTACGGCGTCGTCGCCGCGGATATCGACGCCGACGGACTCGTCGAGGTTGTCGCCGTGCAAAACATGTTCACCCGCGAGCCGGAGACCGGCCTGTGGCGGGGCGGCATCGGGGTGATCCTCGAGTACGGGGCCGATGGCGCGTTCCGCGTCGAGCCGCCCGCCGAGACCGGCTTCATCGTGGACGGCGACGCCAAGGGACTGACCCTCTGCGACCTCGATGGCGACAATCGGCCCGACTTCGTCGTCTGCCAAAACAACGGCAAATTGCTCGCATGGAAAAACCGGAGCGACAGCCAACCTCTATTGTCCGTGCACTTGAACGGATCACCCGGCAACCCGGACGGCATCGGCACACGGATCATAGCTTATTATAACGACGGCACAATTCATGCCGCGGAGATGACGGCCGGCAACGGTTATCTTTCTCAATCCCAGCCGATTGTTTATTTCAACGTTGCAGGCTCGCCGATCAGGGAACTTGAAATACGCTGGCCGGACGGGCAAACCACCAAGGCCAACCCCGACACAAAATCCCCCTCCATCAAAATTTCAAAGCGCCTGCTGTCGAAGACCACCCTGTGAACTGGGGATCAGCCCAAAAAATAACCCCTGAATGCA
>DBNL01000154.1:975-1962 GCA_002299785.1 Verrucomicrobia bacterium UBA673 | reverse complement strand
ATTACCTCGCCGGACCGTTATACCCTCTCGATCCATTTTTTCCAGAAGCGGAATCACAATTCGTCGCGTGGTATCCGTCGCCATCCGCAATTCGCTCGCGGTTGCTTGGCCATGTTTGCGCAAGTGCTGCTTGACCAACAATCGATAACTATAGAACTGGGCTGCCCAAAGCACCAAATCGGGGCTCACATCAACCACTTCACCTGCATCAATGAGAAACTGCAGGGCCTGACGCCCAGTTGAATTTTCAGTGAAGTATTTGCGCGCCGGCGGATCTGGCATTTGCAAGGACTTCCGAATTTTTTCGCCCGCATCCCTCAAATGCGGTGGAAGAGCAGGCTTGTGACTGTTGCGTGCAATATGATTCTGCCGACGATTAAACCCATTGCTGCAAAGATTCGCAATGAGTTCAGGAAAAAGATCGTTACCGGGAAAAGCCTGTTCCATCATCGGATGCAATTTTTCCAGGGAGAGTCCGGGCAATTCAGGGCGGTGGAGATGCTCGGCATCCACGCGTTGTGACATTGCGGCAATCGTCGATTGCCAGCGGCCCATGTCAGCGAACCAATCGCCCGCCTGGCGTGCCTTGCCTGAGGTCAATAACCGCGTTACAGCCTTGTCGATTTCTGCTGGCGAAAAAGAGGAGGGGCGCAAAAGGGAGTCACGTTTAACAATGCCATCGCGTGTCAGTTGTGTCTCAATCCACGTTTCCGGATTCTTAGGGGCCGAAATCCGCGCCTCAAGCAGTTGCATTCTGGCAGGGGCGCGCATTTTCTTTCGATCTCCATTCACATCAAGCACAAGCCCCCCCGCAAGTGTAGCTGTTTCCTGCCAATTTCGAATAATGATGCGATCTCCAGGCCAAATACATATAGGCCGTTCAAGCCGCAACTGGGCCAGTCGGTTTTGGCCTGATTCAATGACCTTGCCGACCGCTAAAACCAGTCTTGCCGGCCCATGGCCGGTGCCATGATGCACGCGCACACG
>DBNL01000154.1:0-570 GCA_002299785.1 Verrucomicrobia bacterium UBA673 | reverse complement strand
GCCAGCTCGGGCAAGGTTATCGTCGCGCCACGCGGCACGGCATCGCGAGACAGGCCCGCAAGGTTGATCGCTGTACGCGTGCCAGGCTGGGCCACTTCCTGCTCGCGGTTGTGAGATTGCAAACCGCGAATACGTGTTTCACGGCCTGGGGGATGAGCAACGACGATTTGCCCCTTTTGCAATGTGCCGCGAGTGAGTGTTCCGGTGACCACCGTGCCAATGCCCTGGACCGTGAAGATGCGATCCACTGCTAGACGGGGTTGCTTGTGATCTTCATGAGGCGGTATCTGATCAACGAAAGTGGACAGGGCTTTCTTTAAATCATCTAATCCAGCACCTGTGTGAGTGGAAAGGGGTATGATGTCGGCCCCGGCAAATGGACTGTTGCGAAGTTGATCCCGTATTTCTTCCACCCGCACAGTGATGTCCCGAACAAGATCAGCCTTGGTAAGAGCCACCACGCCGCGCGTCACACCCAAGTAACTAAGGATTTGCAAATGTTCCTCCGTCTGGGGCATCCAGCCGTCATCGGCAGCCACTACAAGCAGAGCGAGATCCACCGCACCTACC
>DBNL01000145.1:7314-12820 GCA_002299785.1 Verrucomicrobia bacterium UBA673 | reverse complement strand
CTGCTCACTTCTCACTGCTCAACTGGCTTCCAAAGAGCCAGAGACGTCCAAACCACAAAACGCTGGCGCGACACTCATGGCTTTGGGAAAAAGTCACTTGGCAGGGAGTTTGCTACGAGACTTGAGGTCGTAGCGCTCGCCGGGATCGAGTGTTATGTAAAACTTTTCGCCGACCGTTTTCTCCAGAGCGATGTCATAAAAGAGCACCTTGCTTTTGCCGATGACCTCAGCTGTGTTGCCGCGCACGAACAGCGCGGTCGATTCGTCGATGCCAATGCCGAGCAGGTGTGGGTGTTTACGAATTACCGGCAACATGTCGTTCTCGCGTTTGCGGGCGAGCAGATGCTGGTCGATCGCGCAATTACGGATGTAGCCAAAGCCCCGCTCGTGACCGGGCGCCATCATGATATGATTCCCTTCCGGCGCACCGCGAACGAGGTACGAAGCCTGAATCGTCGCCCCAGCTGAGCTGCCGCCGATCACGCCACACCGCTTGAGAACCCCGTGAAACGCCGCCTCCGTCTTGGTGCCGAGGTATGCATCCGCCAGGCGCCACTGCCGTCCGCCGCCGAACCACACCGCCTTGGCATCACTCAGCACGGCGACAAACTCATCCGAGTCCGCGACCTTCGAATCGTGCGTGTGCAAAAGATGAACATTCGTTGCGCCAGCCCTTTTGAACATCATCATAGAACTGGTCGATTCGTCGTAATCGGCGGCGGAGCCGGCAGTCGGCACGACTACAATCTTGGCATCACGTCCCCCAGCTGCCTCAAAAAACCGATCAAAAATTACCTTCGGCATCCCGCCTCCACCGACGATGACGAGCGAGCCGTTGGCCGGGCCAAGAGTAGCCGACTGCCCGACCAGGCGCTCAAGTATCAAGCAACCCTGCAGCAACAATGCCGCTGTTAACAGTGGGAGAAAGGTCCTTTTTTTCATGGCCTTGGGTTAATCTCGATCGGCTCGGCGTTAACGCCTGGTAGTCGCTTGGCCAAGCTCGATTTGACCTTGGCTGAGCTTGGGTCACCGGCAAGGTTGTTCCACTCGTGCGGGTCGGTTTTGTGATCGTACAACTCCTCGCTGCCGTCAGCGTAGCGGATGTATCGGTGGCGGCTCGACCGAATGGCGTGATTCCCCCTTCCCTGAGTGGTAACGGCGACGCTTCTGCTTTTCTCACCTGGCTTGGTGAGGTGGTTGGCCAGACTGCGCCCCTCGAGCGGCTGCGGTGGGAGGCCAAGGCCGCACAGCTTGACGAGGGTCGGGTAAAGGTCTAGCAGGCTCACCGGCGACTCGTAGCGAGTGCCGGGCTGGGTGCGACGCGGGTCGACGATGATGAGCGGCACGTGGGTCGTATCTTCCCACAGGGCGAACTTTTCCCAGTTTTCCTTTTCGCCGAGGTGATAGCCGTGGTCGCCCCACAAAATAATTAGCGTGTCGTTGGCCATCGGACCGTTGTCGAGCGCTTTGAGCAGTTCACCCACCATGTCGTCGGCGAAGGACAGCGAGGCGAGATAGCCCTGCACCGCCATTTTCCACTGGCCGTTTTCGGTGATCCATTTGTGCCATTGGCGTTTAGCCATCGCCTGCCCGACGGCAGGGATATCGTCGAGATCGTCCGACAAATTTTTGGGCAACTGGATTTCTTCGAGCGGGAAGCGGTCAAAATATTTCTGTGGCACGTACCACGGCACGTGCGGGCGATAAATGCCAACAGACAAAAACAGAGGCTGCTCATGCTGTTTGGCTAATTGTTTGTTAGCCCACGAGACGACCTTGGCGTCAGCCATCCCAGCGTTTGGAATCTGCAGCGGCGACCAGTCGAAGTGGCCACCGTAAAATTTTCGACTGCTGTTGACTGGCCAGTTCTCCGGCACGGCTTCCTCCGGCATCTGCTGCGTCTTGGACGGGAAATAGTCGGCCCATGCTTCAGGGTCCGGATAACCGTTGAGGTTCTTCTTGCCGAAGAACGTGTGGGCGTGAAACAGCTTTCCTGTGCCAAGAGTGAGGTAGCCGTTGTTTCTGAAATGACGCGGCAACGTGACTGCACCGCTCAGTTTGGGCGCCTGCCGCCAATCGTGCGCATTTGCGTATATGCCGGTCGTCGATGGGCGCAAACCCGTGAGCAAACTCGAGCGCGACGCGTTGCAACCCGGCGCGGAACAGTAGGCTTTGGTGAAGAGCAGGCCGCGCTTGGCCAATCGATCCATATTCGGCGTCCGAGCCTGCGGGTGCCCTCCAAGCACACCGACCCAATCATTTAGATCGTCAACGGCGATGAATAACACATTTGGCCTGGTCGCACTCTCAGTCGCTTGGCCAACCGGCAGCGACAGCAGGGCGATTAAAAAACCTAGTGTGAGCTGGATGTGCTTTGAAAATTTCAATAGCGCAAATCACTTAACTGCCAGGCGGAGGAACAGCGGGTGTTCTCGACCACCGGTACAGTGTTGGCCTCTGTGCGCACCTCAAGCCTAACGGTACCCTTGTCCGGTTCCGGGATGTCCACCGTCACCAACCCGTAACTGTTACCCTTCAGCCCCCAAAGCCGAAATGTGTTGGGCCGGTTTTTGAGTGGCCCAACTTTTTGAGCCTGCTGCAGCGGCGAACTGGTGAACTCAAGTAGTGGCGGATGGCCGGCACGCTCCTCGTAATGCAACTCACTATAATGGCGATCACCGCTAAGGAAAATAACCCCATCAATGCGGTATTTTTCGATGTGATCGATCAGCCGCTGCAACTCGTTCTGCGCCTCCCTCCGATGCCCCTCGCCGCCGGTGCTGCGTGTGATGACCTGCGTGCCATTGGCGATGAGCTTGACCGGCGCAGTCGAGCGCTTGAGGCCATTGAGCAGCCAGTCAGTCTGCGCCCTGCCCCAGATTTCGCCAGTTGCCATCGTGACATCCTTATGTTTCTGCGGCGAATATTTGTAGTAGCGATCGTCCAGCAGGAATACCTCAACTGGACCATTGCGAAACGAACTAAAAATACCAGGAACACTGTCGGTACCGTAGTCGGAATTGGCCCACATTTGGCGAAACACCGTCGTCGCCTCCTCACGCAAACCTAGTGTGCGGTCGGCGTTGTCTGGCCCGTAGTCGTGGTCGTCCCAAACGGCGTAACTCGGCACCGAGCGGAACATCGACTGCAGGTCGGGGTGCATGCGGGTGGTGAGGTGGCGCGCCGTCATCGCCTCAGGCGACGACCAGTCACCCATCGGGCCGGTAGTGTTGAAATGTCTGTCGCTGCCATCAGCAACGATGAAGTAGGAATTGTCACCGATAAACAGCGCCATGTCCGGCTGCTCAGCGGCGATCGCCTTGTAAATTGGCCCGCTGTTAAACTGCGACACCTTGCTGCACGAGCCAAAGGCTATTCGCACCTTGCCGGTTTCCGATGGCACCGCCGCCGTGCGAAAGGCGACCTCAGCCGTCTCAGTGGCGCTGCCCTCACGCTCGACGGTCAGCACCACTCGCGTGTCGGCGGCTGGTGCCAAGCGCGAAAAATGCAGCACTGAAAAACCGTTACCCAAGTCCTCGACAGAGAGGCGGTTTCGCTTCTTGCCGCCTTGGGCCGCCTTGGCCGTGAGCATCGAGCCACGCTTGGCGCGTATCCAGACCTTGGCACCGTGCGAACCGACATGGCCAATCATCGGCCCGGCCTGTATCAGCCGTGGTCCCTTGTCGCTTGTCAGCACAGCGGTGCGCTTGGCCAAGCCAGGCTCCGTCGGAGTGGCACAACCGCCGACCAAAATCAGACCGACAACAATAATTATGTGTAGAGATTTCATTGTTTTAAATGGAATGCGAGCATGCGGAACTCTGGATACTCGGAATCGGCATTCAGTTCAACCCTCGGCGATGGCTTGCCAGTCGGGCGCTTGGCCAAGGTCGATATGGCGGACGGGTTCCTCGATGAGGTCGGGGTATTTCATTGCCCCGCCGGTGTTGAAGACGAGCACGCTTTCGCTTGGCCGGATGGCGCCGCCGGCAAGCAGCTGGTCGAGAACACCCATGCAAATGGCCGTCTCTGGGCAGATGGCCAGTCCTTCAAGCTTGGCCAGGCGCTCCATCCAGCCGGCGATGCAACTTTCGGGTGCAGTCACCGCGCAGCCGCCACTCTCGCGGACGGCATTAAGAATCATGAAATCGCCGACCGCCACCGGCACACGAAGTCCGCTGGCCACGGTATGGGCGTTCTCAAAAGGCGGCGCATGTTTTTCGCCGGCCTCGAATGCCCTCACAATCGGCGCACAGCCTTCGCTCTGGCAGGCGATCATGCGCGGCCGTTTGCCACTTGGCAGCCAGCCGATGGCCTCAAGCTCGGCAAACGCCTTCCACATGCCAATCAGCCCGGTGCCGCCGCCGGTCGGGTACAGAATGACATCTGGCAGCTCCCAGCCAAGCTGCTCGGCCAGTTCGAGGCCCATCGTTTTTTTGCCCTCAATACGATACGGTTCCTTGAGTGTCGAGAGGTCGAACCAGCCCATCGGCTTCCGGCCTTCGCCGACGAGGCGGCCGCAGTCGTTGATCAAGCCGTTCACGCGAAATACCTGAGCGCCGGCAAGATGCGTTTCCTTCATGTTGATCATCGGTGTGTCGTCCGGCATTAATACAAACGACTCCATCCCGGCCCGCGAAGCATATGCAGCCATCGCACCCCCGGCGTTTCCGGCTGTGGGACAGGCCACACGCCGTATACCAAACTCGTTGGCCATGGTGATCGCCATCGCCATGCCACGCGCCTTGAAGCTGCCAGTGGGCAGACGGCTCTCGTCCTTGATTTGCAAATGGGTCATGCCCAGCTCCGCGCCAAGTCGCGCAGCAGTTAGAATAGGAGTGGCGGTTTCGCCGAGTGACACGATGTTATCCGAGTCAGCATACGGCAGCAGTTCGCGATAACGCCATAGATCGCTTGGTCGGCCGGCAAGCGACTCGACCGGGAACTGATCGCGTACCCGGTCGAGGTCGTAGCGTACCCAAAGCGGCCGGTGGCATTCGGTGCAGAGGTTTTGCGGCTGGCCAGAGGAGTAATGCCTGGCGCAAGCGGCGCAATCGAGGTGGGTCACGAAATTCACGTACCGAGTTTTGCGCTTGCGCTTGGCCAAGCGCAAGCGTGCGGCTAGGGCGTGCGGAGGCGGAAGAAACGATGCGTTTGGTCGCCGTCTGGCTTGATGATATGCTCCGCTTGGCCGTCAGTGAGTACGATCGTCTCCGGCTCAGCGAAAGTCGGCTCGGCGGCGGCCTCGAGAATGTAATCGCCAATCTCCCAAGCGAGACGAAGTTGGCTGCCCCCGGTCGGTGCGATGGCGAGCAGCGGCGGACTGGCCAGTCTTTCACCATAAGCGAAAACAGAGCCATTGGCCGAGACCAAAACCGTGATGCCTTCAAACTCGTCGCTCTCCACTTCCTGCTCAATGTCGAAGTCAAACTTCAGCACCGGCACGTCACCTTCCCACGTCAACTGCCCCACAATGTCAAACGGTTCCTGCTCCTGATCCTCGGGG
>DBNL01000145.1:0-6980 GCA_002299785.1 Verrucomicrobia bacterium UBA673 | reverse complement strand
GTTTGAGAGATCGATTTCTCCCTTGCTCTTTTGCCCAACAACATTGACGTCATACAACACAAGGCCGGCTAATGTGGGTTTGTTCCCTTCTTGTGTAAAATTGCCATCGTCGTCTAGTTGAGTCTCCTCCCCGGAATCTTCGGGATCGATCCGGATGCTGAGATTGCTTAAGCTAAACTTGGCCTTACCCAACAAACCAAACGGTCCAAACGAGTATTTGAACTGCAGCTTGGACTTTGTCGATTGGGCATTGACGCTGGTTATGTGGATGGTCTCGCCCGGCGGCGAGCTGGGAGTGAGTTCGGCGATCATTGTTCCCTCTACACTGCTCGAGTCGCTGTCAGACTGATTGGTGATGCCGAGGTCGAGCGTCACCTTCAAATCAATCTTCGACTTATTTTCGTTAACAGTGAACAGCCACGGCTCGGCTTGCACTTGGACAAGTCCAGCAACGAGCACTCCAAACGACAAGCCAAGCGCAGCGAACATTCTCATGTCGAAAACTCTTCATCCGGCAACGGATCGATGCAAGTCATTGCGTATCGCGCTTGGACAAGCAGCGGCCGGGGCTTGTCCATTATACGTCGTACAGCTAATGTTTTCGGCGATGAAACCGTTGATGTTTGCGAGGAGCCTCTTCGCGCTGGGGCTTGGACTCAGCTTGGCCAAGGGCACGGCGACCGCCGCCAAGGGCGTGAAAGTCGTCAAAGCGTTCGGCTACGAAAACTGCATCGAGCTGATAAACAAGACTACCCGTGTAGTGCTCGCGCCAGCCGGCGGACGGGTATTGTCTTACGAGGTGAAAGGTGTGAATGCGCTCTACCTAAGTGAGTCGGACAGCCAGGGCAAAGGTGGCTCGAGTGCAGGACGGTTTGATATCGGGCCGGAACGGGTATTGCCTCGACACGACCTGCTCTGGAGCGGGCCTTATACCGGCGAAGTCACCGGCAACCGCGAGGCGAAGTTCACCAGCGGCAAAGACGCGGCGTCCGGCTTTCAGATCGTCCGCGAATTCAAGCTCGCCGCCAAGGGCACGCACCTTCGCATCAAGCAAACCGTCATCAATGTCTCTGACAAAACCAGTCAGGTTTGCTACTGGTGCCGGACGTTTGTGCACGGGCAGGGCATCTGCGTAGTACCCGTTACGGAGTACAGTCGCATGCCGCGCAAGCATGTGATTTACGAAAACGGCACTACGGTCAACTTCCTGCCAGAGGACGAAAAAATCAGCCAGCGCGAAGGCTTCGTGCTCGTCGAGGGGCCGCCGCGCAAACCCAAGCTCGGCTTCGACAGCAAAGCCGGCTGGATGGCCTACCTCATGCGCAACGACCAGTTGTTCGTCAAGGGCTGGCCGACCTATCCCAAGCGCCCGTACAACGAGATGGCCGGGCTGACGCTTTCCATTTGGTATCCCGACGGACCGATGTGCGAACTCGAGCCGATCGGCCCGCAAGAAATTCTCAAGCCTGGTGCAAAGGCATCGTTCACCGAGGACTGGTGGGTGACGGAGCAAAAATTTCCCGGCAACGCAAAATCGGTCGATCTCGGTGAACTCGAAGCCAAGGTTAAAAAACTGACTGGTAGAAAATAACAGCGCTTACTTACCAGCCGGCAGCGGCCCGTACACATGCACGGCAAATGGGGCGTACCGATCCACAACCCATGAGCCATCAGTCGTGGCGTGGCGCCCCTCCTCCAGCACCGGCACTTGGCCGGTGGTTTCCCACGGCAGCCGAAACCGGTATGTGTGCGGCAGCGACGTGGTGTTCACCGCGAGGATGTAATGGCCGGGCGGCAGCAACCCGTCGCCTCGCTTCACCTGCAGCAATACCGACTGCACACTAGCCTCGAGCGCGGCGTTGAAGCGCGTGTCCTGATTTTCGAAATGATGCGCCTTGGGCCACCACACATGCTCGGCGGCAAACAACGCCTCGCGCCGGCGCACCTCGCCCACAACCCGCTTCAGTGACTTCCAAAGTTCCGGATACTTACGCTCCTTCAATCGCATGTCCGCGTAGCTGAAGTAAAAAATCCCGTTCGCGCCACGAGCCAACGAGCTGTACGTCATGCTTCGCAGTTCACGTTCCGTCGGCGGCCGCAAATTCTCCTCACCCGGCAACATACTCTGGTGCGCCGTCCAGTCGAACGACTGAATCACAGCAATCAACGGCCGTTCCGCATTGGTCGCCAGGCGGGTCTTGTGAATATGCTGCGAGAAATTGGCCAATGGCAGCCACGGCACAGGATAACGATCGACCATTGTGATGTCCGCAATGTCGCCGTACCACTTGGCCGAGTCGCCCTGATATAAAACCAAGCTCGTCGGCTTGGTCGCGCCGAGCCGTTTCACAAACCGGTGTGCCGCCTTCACTTTCTCCGGCGACACGCTGTGCATGTCCGGTTCGTCGATCAAATACCACGACCACAATGCAGGATGACCGTCGAGCTTGGTCACAGTGGATCGAACCTTGGCTACATTGAAATGTTCCCCAGCACTCGATCCCGGCGAAGCTATCACGCCAATACCATTGGCCTTGGCTGCGTCGAGAAACCCGCGCCGGGCCGGGCCGGCGACGAGGCTGAATCCGGCATCTGCAATCTCAGCGAGATTCGTCACGCTGCCCACTGAGTAAAGGCCGATTGGGTAGGCGTCCGGCCGAGCTACGCGGCACCCGGCGGTTCCAAGTGCGAGCAGCGCGGCGGCTAACAGGCCAAGCGCTTGGCCAAGCTGAAGTCGTTGAGCCATCAGGTCTGTAGATTCAAGGCCAAGCGGCCCGATCAGGCAATCGGAAACAGCCAAGCGCAGACCAGATGACAATTGATATTTTTACCGATCATCGCCCGCTTTCAATTTATTTCTTGACTCATTCACTCTTCCTCGGTGATACCATCACTAATCCCGCATGTGAGCAGCTCATGAGTCGCTGCAGAGCGGTTCTGCCCGAATTTTTCACAAAAAAATCAGAATAACCATCTACTTATCATCATGATATCCTCATCTGTATTCCAGTGGACATGGCTCGCCATAGTCGTCAGCCTGATGTTTGCATCGAACGTCTTTGCTCAGGTTTTGTTTGAAGACGATTTCAATACAGACAACTCAGCCAACTGGATCATCCTCAGCGGCACGAACGCCGACGATAATGATGCCGCTTACGATGCGGCGCTTGGGGATTTTACCGTGGACTTTGCTTTCGACTACAGCACTCGCGGTATTCCACCGGCACCGAACAATGGGGACAACTCGACCCGAGGAGTCAAGATCTCGGTGAACAACAACGACAACACCGCTGGAAGCGAAGGCATCGGCGTTAACCTTTTTCCAGCGAAGCAGAATTTCAGCGGCAACTACGCTTTACGAGTGGACATGTGGATCAATTACAACGGTCCGGCCGGTGGTGGCACCGGCTCCACGGAACACGCTATTTTCGGAATGAACCAATCGGGGGAGCAGGTTGGCTGGTCCACTGCTCCGACGGGTGACGGTGTATGGTTTGGGGTGGATGGCGAAGGCGGTAGTTCGTCGGACTATTACTGCTTTGAAGCGGATGACACGGGAACAGTCTCTGACCTGCCCCCGGATCTGACCGGACTGATCGGCAAAAACAACACTCATCCAGTGTATCAATTCCTCTTCCCCGCACCCGCCTTTGAAACTCAGGGTGCCCCTGGCAAAAATTGGGTTTCCGTGGAAATACGCCAGAAAGACGATGTTTTGTCCTGGGTAATGAATGGCATGGTGATCGCATCACGCCCTGTGTCTGATGAATTTTTTGGCGTGCGCTCCGAGGGAACTGTCATGCTGGGTTACATGGATCTGTTCAATTCCATCGCCAACCCGAAGGAGGATAATTTTGTCGTGTACGACAATATCCGGGTTGTAAATCTAGATAAAGACCCAGGCATACCGTTGCTAAGCGTGGAGGCGTCCGATGACGCCGGCGTCGAATCTGGCGGCGATACCATTGAGTTCACGGTTCACCGTTCCGGGGACACGACCGAATCCAAAACCGTCGATGTCGTCATTAGCGGAACCGCAACCGAGGGTGCCGACTACACCGTGGAAAGCAAAAGTGTCACCATTCCAGCCGGGGCCGAATCTGCCTCGTTTGTTGTCACGCCGGTCGATGACAAGTTGGGGGAACTAGAAGAGACCATCACCGCCAGCCTGAAACTCGACCGGGAGGCTTATGAAATTAACCACGAATACACGGCCACCGCGATTCTGGCCGACGACGGCGATACGGCAACCATCTCCATCACGGCGACCGATGCACAGGCGTACGAGCGGCTTGCCGAAGACTTGATCCTTTATACGGTCACCCGGACCGGTGATGACAGCGAAGACGTGGCCGTGACAATCAAGGTGAGTGGAAGCGCCACTGCAGATACCGACTACGAGGGCAATTTCACCGAGTTGGAAATCTTCGCTTTTGAGTCCGAAGCCTTCATTGAAGTGAGCCCCGTCGATGATGCGGAAGCGGAAGGAGATGAAACCATTGAATTAACAGTGGTCGCTGGCGAAGGATACGCCGTCGGCAGATCCGCAACCGCCACGGCTACCATCCGGGATGACGACTACGCCGAGGAGGAAGTCCTGTTTGCCGATGATTTCAATGCCGATACCAGCTCCGATTGGAACCTTCAATTCAGCTCCGACAACGTTGTTGAGGACTATACCGCGACGTTTGCGGTGGATTATTCCGATTGGTCTATTCCGCCGGCGCCCCAAACCACCGATGAAAGCACTCTGGGATTGTATCTGCAGGTTAACAAAAATGACGACACCGCCGGTGGTACAGCCGGGGTCAACGTCTTTCCCAAGGATCAGATTTTCAGTGGGAACTACGCGGTTCGTTTCGACATGTTCCTAAGTGCAGGATCGGGCGCAGGGACAACCGAACATGCGCTTTTCGGAGTCAACCATTCCGGCAACATCGTCTCCCGCAACGCGGCCACCGGCGACGGTGTCTGGTTTGGCGTGGTAACAGATGGCAGCAACAACCGATCTTACGCAAGCTATGTCGGCGCAGACCTGAAGAGTTCCTTGCCAGCCGCGAACTTCGCCACCTTGATTCCCAGCCCTCCCTATATTTCAGGCCTTTCGTTCAGCGGGCCCGGTTCTCCCAGCAGCAATGGCAACCAGGCGGAGCCGGTCTGGGCCGACGTCGAGATCCGCCATGTCGATGGATTGGTGACAATGAAAGTGAACCAAGTTCCGATTTTCACCGTCACGGATCGCGGCGCTTTTACCGAGGGTGTGTTCATGCTCGGCATGAACGATCAGTTTTCTTCCATCGGCTCACCGGACACGTTTGTCATCTATGACAACGTTCGTGTAGTTCCCCTCGAATCCGAAGGAGGCATCACCGTTGTCAGCGTAAACGCCACAGACAGCGTAATGTCCGAGGGGGACTCGGGCGACACCGGTACGATCGTTGTCTCCCGCGAAGGCGAGACCGACGCGGCGTTGACAGTTCTCTTGGAACTCTCCGGCGACGCGCAACTTGGCGCCGATTATAGCGGAGCAGCCAACGAGGTCGTGTTGCCAACCGGCAGCGCCGAGGTCTCCATCGTTTTAACATCCATCGATGATGACGAGGTGGAGGCGGCGGAAACCATTCGGATCGACGTCATGAAAAGCGATTCCTACTTCATCGGCGCCGCATCCTCGGCGGTCGTCGCGCTCAACGACAATGACAAGGAAGACACCGGCCCGGCGCCGGAACCGGAGGTAACACTTTGGGGAGATGATTTGAATTCCGCAGACGACACGGGCTGGATCGTCAACAAGTCATCCGGTGACACCGCCGTGACTTTTGGCTACGATTACAGCGCCGACGGCATTCCAGCGGCCCCGAACTCCGATGGCTCAACAATCGGGTTAAAGTTCGAAGCCAACATCGCAGCCCCAACCGGCGCCGAGGCAGTCAGCATCTCGCCGGTCGGTGGTAATTTTACCGGAGATTATCAGGTCAAGTTCGACATGTGGATCAACGCCAACGGCCCCTTCCCAGGCGGCGGTGGTGGTTCCACCGAGTTCTTCACTGCCGGCGTCGGGACCACTGGCGACCATTTACAATGGGCTTCCGATAGCGCCGATGGCGCTTGGTTTGGCGTCACCGGGGAGGGAGGTTCCGGCAACTCCGGCGACTTCCGCGCCCACATCGGCGGGGCTCACCAAGCCGCCGAGTCAGGTGCTTATGAAGCGGGAACCACCGGCGACTCCCGCAACAACACCAACGTTCATTACGCCGACGCATTCCCCGGCCAAAGCCCACCCGCCGCGCAGGCTGCAGCCTTCCCGGGCAAACAAACCGGCGCATTGGCAAACGGCGCGGTTGGATTCGCATGGCGCCAAGTGACGATCACCAAGATCGACGACAGCGTGGCATGGGCGATCGAAGGCGTCACCATCGCCACTCTGGATCAATCGCTGGGCGCGTTCACGACCGAGGGCAATATCTTCGTCGGTTACTACGACGCCTTCTCCTCGGTGTCCGACAATCAGGCAACCTCATTCGGCTTGGTTGATAACCTGATGGTTCACGACCTGGGAGCCGGTGACGAGCCGCGTGTACTGGAAATCACAACGATCAACGTCTCGGAAAACAGCGTCGAACTGCATGTGAGCCTTGCCGGCGAAGAACTCTCACAGGGGCAACTTTCACTGCAATTCACGACATCACTAGGAGCAGCCTTTGCCGATGTGGCAGGCGCCTCAGTCGAAGCCGAAGCCGGTGGCTTTAAAATCACCACGCCCACGCCGAACGCTGGGCAACATTTCTACCGCGTCAAATTCTAACGCGAACGGTTTAAATGCCGGGTGAGCCACAGGTTGGCATACCCGGCGAAGTCAAGCGCTTGGCCAACAGACAGAAAACAGCCAAGTGCCAGCGCGACAGCAGAAACAGCTTGTCAAGCGGGCGGTGTTTCAGCCATGTTCCCCAGCCCGCGATGCGCTCGTGGTGGAATTGGTA
>DBNL01000031.1:6093-7830 GCA_002299785.1 Verrucomicrobia bacterium UBA673 | reverse complement strand
ATCAATATTTTCTAATTATAGCTCTTTATGTTGCCTGTTGTGGTAATGAAAAATCTAAGTTTGCTTGCAGGTTCGATGTTTTTTTTGTTGTTAATTGGACATGACGGTAGATTCAAAAGCAATTGGAAAAGATCTGCAGTTGGCTTTTTTTGAGAAGATAGGACCTGATCAGCCGTTACGTCAGTTGTTTGAGCATTTGCCGGGGGTCTTCTTTTTCATCAAGGACCGCAGTAGCCGAATGATGGGCGCCAGCAGCAAACTTTACGAACGGCTGGGTTGCGTGAGCGAGGAGGAGATGGTAGGCGCGACAGATTACGATTTCTTTCCCAATCAGATTGCTGATGGCTTTGTGCGAGACGATCAACGCGTGATGAAGACTGGTGAATCACTCATCAACCGCGTGGAAATCTGGTACAATGAACAACGACTCCTGGATTGGTTTATGACTACCAAGTTGCCTGTTCGGAATGTGAATGGGGAGGTCATCGGTTTGATGGGGACCGTTCGAAGTTATGCGAGCAGCCGGAAATTGTTACTGCCCTATTCGCACATTAGTCGTGCTGTGGAATATATACGATCGAATCATCGTCAGCGTATCACCATTGCTGAACTCTCGAAAAAAGCTGGTCTTTCCACGCGACAACTCAATCGCAAATTTCAAGAGGCTTTCAGCATGAGTGCGCAAGAGTTTCTAGCCAAGACACGCATTCAGGCGGCTAGTGACGCGTTGCTCAACTCGGATTTGTCGATAACCGACATTGGTCTCGAGTTTGGTTTTTGTGATCAGAGCGCCTTCACGCAGACCTTTCGAAAGCACATCGGGTTGACTCCACAAAAATTTCGCCGTCGTTACCGCAACTGATCTTTAAAGGGGGGGGCGGCAGTGTTAGTACCGCAGAGTTTGCGCGACTCGTGAATCGAATCCTCGCCGATTGGCGAATGGGGTGCGTTTACTTCAGCATCCGGATGCCGAGACCAGGTTCGTCGGGAAAGATGAACTTTCCTCGATCGAGTTGCACACCCTCGGCGATGTCCTCAGCCAGAAGCACTGAACCATCGAGGTCCGCGTAGTCAAGGAGCGGTGTGAGTTGCGCGGCGGCAGAGATGCCTACGGAGCTCTCAGTCATACAACCGGCCATCACCTTCAGTCCGTACTCACGCGCGGCAGCGATCATCCTGCGCGCCGGGGTGAGTCCGCCACACTTGCAGAGCTTAATATTGACGCCGTGAAAGCGGTCAACGCAGTTCAGCACGTCGGTCTCGCCGACGCAGTTTTCGTCAGCTATTAGAGGCAGGGCTGAGTCGTGGAAGAGTTGCGATTGCCCCTCGATTGCCTCGGGCGGGAGAGGTTGCTCGATGAACTCCACATTGTGCCGTGCCATCTCGGCGGAGAGTGCGGCAGCCTCTTCGGTCGCCCAACCGCAGTTGGCATCGACTCGAAAGGCGGCGTCGGTGTGATCACGCAGGGCTTGGATGATTTCGTCATCGTTCGCGGTGCCGAGCTTGATCTTATACACCGGCCACCCTGGCATCTCGGCAAGTTTGGACACCATCGTGGGTACCTCGTCGATGCCGATGGTGAAGGAGGAGGGAACGGAGTCTGCGGGATTCAGCCCCCATAGCCGATGCACCGGTGCGCCCTCGAGTCGGCCCCATAGGTCGTGTGCTGCGCAGTCGAGCGCGGACAGCACGAATGATGCGTCGGCCAAATGCGCAGCGCAAAGATCCCAGAAGGAG
>DBNL01000031.1:3245-5686 GCA_002299785.1 Verrucomicrobia bacterium UBA673 | reverse complement strand
GGTGAATCGTAGTAATTATTGGCGATCGCTTCGCCGTAGCCGCTGATGCCGTCCTGTTGGAGTTCGACGATCAGTGTCGGTTGCGCGGTGGTTGTGCTGCGCGAGATTGTGAATGGATGCTTCAGGACAAGCTCATGTTGATGGATGATGACCTTCACGTTTTTAGCTATAAGTTGGGCACTTCAAAAAAAATCTGAATGACAGGGCGATGGCCAAGCGATCTTGTGATTTCAAACTCGAAACTCCTGCACTGCTTTCACCAGTGGCTCCGCATTTTCACGGAACACGTCGCACGCTGGTAGATTCCATTCCGATTCAATGCGATCGCGCTCGGCACGGTAGGCCGACTCGTCGGCAGCGCGGCTGTTGATGGCTACCCCTATGAATCGGCACGGGTGTGCCGCGTTGGCCATCCCGAGGTAGAGATCGCGTTGCATCTCCATCGGTGGCAATTCGACGTGGGCTGCGCCCTTGGTCATTTCCCGACCCATCTCGTAGCAGTAAATGAGGCCGTCCGGCAGGCATCCGTGTAGCAGGCCTAGCGTCACTGCGGAATAGCACGGATGCGTGATACTACCTTGGCCCTCGATGACGAGCACCTCGTGATGCTGATGTGCGAGGATCTGTTTTTCTACCGCACCGCTGATGAAGTCTGCCACCACGGCATCGACCGGGCAGCCGTCGCCTTCGACCATGATCCCGGTCTGGCCGGTTGCGATGAACTTCGCGTCGACACCACGCTTGGCTAAGCCACGTGTGACTTCGATGGACGTCACCATTTTGCCAATGCTGCAGTCGTGTCCGACGGTGTGAATGCGGAGGCAGTCGGGAGATATGTCTCGCCGCTTGGCCACGTCGCGTTCGTCGTTGCGGCGTAAATCACGAAGGGCGGAGCCGCTTGCCTTCGCAGCGGCAGCAAGCTCGACGTCGTCGATCAAGTGTTCGTGTAGCCCCGATTCCACGTCCATGCCGCGCCTGATTGCATCGAGCACGAGCGTTCGCATGTTTGCCGGTAGAGTGCCGCCGGAGGGGGCGATGCCGATGAGTAGCACGTTGGCCTCGGGCAGTGCGTCGAGGGAGTTTACCACCGGTAAATCACCACCGACCTCGAACAGCGTCTGCGCCGGCTGCGGCGGCACGGTGGTGTCGAGTACGCCCACCACTTCGTCGCGCCGGTAGCGGATTACGCTGCAGGCCGTCTTGGCTGAGTGCGGCGAGGAGAGCCCCTCTGTGAGGATGAGAATTTTGCGCGCCATGCGTGGCGCGGATGGTAGCAGGGGGCTTTCGGTAGCAAAGCAAAATGGGAATTTCACTTGCGGGTGCAGGCGCATTCGTTAGGATTGGCATGAGCCATGAAATCCTTGAAGTATATTCTGTTTTTCTCGCTTGCCCTCGTCCTGAACTGTTCCGCGTTGGCGGACAAAAATCCGGTGAAGGTGTTCATCCTGGCGGGTCAATCGAACATGGAGGGCAAGGGCAGGGTTGACCCGCTGCTGAACCACCAGATCACCGCGCCGGAGACGAAGGGTTTCTTCGCTCACCTGCACAAGGACGGGAAGTACATCGAGCGCGACGACGTGTGGATCAACTACCTCAAACGCCGGGGCAAGTTGACGGTGGGTTACGGTTCGCCGGGGCGCATCGGGCTGGAGCTGGAGTTTGGTCACGTGATGGGCAACCACTTCGAGGAGCCGGTGCTGCTCATCAAGGCCGCTTGGGGAGGCAAGAGCATCGGCCGCGACTTTCGGCCGCCGAGCTCCGGTCTGCAGTCCAAGGGGAAGATCGACGAGTTCGTCGAAAACATGGTGAAGCGTGACTACAACAACCTCATTCGCAATGAGTGGAACCAAGCGAAGAAAGACAACCCAAAAATCACCCGCAAACAGATCGAGGAAAAGAGTGACGCCTCAATCGACGCGATCCGTAAAGCCAATGCCGACGAATACCGAAGGGAGGTCATCGACAGTTACGGCCACTTTTATCGACTGATGATGTCGGAAATCAAAACGACGTTGAGCGAGTTGAAACAACGGTTCCCAGACTACGACGGGCGCGGCTACGACATCGCCGGTTTCGTGTGGTTTCAGGGCTGGAACGACATGTACAACGGCTTTCAGGATGAGTACGCGGTGAACATGAAAAACTTTATCCGCGACGTGCGAAAGGACTTGGCCAAGCCGAAACTCCCGTTCGCCATCGGCATCATGGGGCAGAATGGCTTTGCGCCGGCCAAGGGCAACATGGCCATAGTCAAGGCGGCGCAGGCGTCGATGAACGATGTACCCGAATTTGAGGGCAACGTCCGCGCCATCCCGACTGACGTGTACTGGGACAAGCGCGCCGACGCGGCGTTCCCCACGTGGCGCGACAACGTTGCCGAGTGGGAAAAACTAGGCTCCGACTTCCCTTACCACTACCTCGGCAGCACGATCACCTTCACC
>DBNL01000031.1:2140-2854 GCA_002299785.1 Verrucomicrobia bacterium UBA673 | reverse complement strand
GCCGATTGGCCAAAGACGGAGTTATTCGGCTGCCGAAATTACGCCGGGCTTGCCTGACAAGCACGGCTTCGGGCAGAGTCCGCGCCGCGTGGCGCAGAAAATACGCATAGGTTTTATTGGCGCGGGAGCCATGGGCTTCAGCCATCTGGAGTTGTTTCACCGGGAATGCCGGGGGCAGGCGGAGGCGATCGCCTTGTGCGCCAGTGATCCCGGACGCATCGCTCGCGCAATGGAGGTGGCACCGGAGATGCGGTTGTTTAAAAATGAACGCGACCTCATCCACAGCGACCTCGATGCGGTGGTGGTTTCCTCGCCCAACTTCACCCATGTGCCGCTGGCGCTGGAGGCGCTCAAGGCAGGAAAACATCTTTTTCTCGAGAAGCCTGTCGGCATCACGCCGGCCGAGTGTCGCAAGTTGTTGCGCGCCTCGGCGAAAAGTGATCGCGTGCTGCTGATTGGCCATGAGTTGCGGTACTCGCCGTTTTTTGGGAAGTTCAAAAAACTGGTGGATGCGGGAGCGGTTGGCACGCCGCACATGACATGGTGCAAGGAATTCCGCGGGCCGTTCCAGCCCAAGTCACGCGAATGGATTCAGGACCGGCGTAAGAGTGGTGGCTGTCTCGTCGATAAAAACTGCCATCACTTTGACTTGATGAACTGGTGGGTGGGTGCCCGCCCCAGACGTGTCAGTGCGTTCGGCAGCAACGCCGTCAA
>DBNL01000031.1:0-1795 GCA_002299785.1 Verrucomicrobia bacterium UBA673 | reverse complement strand
GGTGCCAACCAAGTACACGATCACGCGACGGTAAGTTGGGATTACGCCAACGGCGCGAAGGGCACGCTGCATCTTTGCCTGTTTGCACACGAGCCGCCGAGGGAGACGCTCGAGATGGGCGTGGTGGGTGACCAAGGTGTTTTGCAAACCGACCTAGGCAACCTGCAAATTCTTCATTGGCAGCACGGCAAACGGAAAGGCGAGCCGAGAGTCATCAAGGTGAAGGCCAAGCGTGGTGTTGGCTGGGGAGGGCACCTGGGGTTTGCCGAGATTCATCCGGCCTTTATCCGCGCCATCCGCACAGGGGAGACACAGCTGAGCTCGGTGGCCGACTGCATCGACGGCACGTTGCTGGCCATCGCGGCGGAGGAATCCATACGCACAAGAAAAATAATCACGATCAAATGAACCTGTTGAAAATTGAAAGGGAACTGTTGGAGGGCGCTATTATTCGCGAGCCCGTGGGTGACGAAAAAGGATATTGGGTGGGTGCACCCGGTTGGTGCTGGGATGAGTCTGACCAGGCTGCATATCTCACTTATCGAATCCGCCGTCCGCGAGGGGTAGAGCCTGACCGCGGCGGCGAGTCGCGAATCGCGAGGACGACCGATTTCAAATCGTTTGAAGACGTGTGGTCGGTGCGTAAAAGCCAGTACGATTCCGCCTCAATCGAGAAGAGCACGCTCAAGCGCGGCCCGGACGGCCAATGGCGCTACTTCACCAGCTATGTGGCTCCGGAAGATGGCCGCTGGTGCACCACCGTCAACCGGGCGGATACAGTGGAGGCTCTTGATCCAGGCAACACGAAACGCCTGTTCACCGCCACCGAGTTGGGGCTGGAGGGTGTGAAGGACCCGTGGCTGATGGAGGTTGATGGCGTTTATTATCTATTCCTCAGCGTCGCAAAAAGCACCTCGACCACTGGCGACAAATCGCATGACTCACTGGATATTTTCAACACCGGAGAATGCGTCAGTGCCACTGCGCTGGCGACCTCGACCGATCTTGACCAGTGGGACTGGCAGGGCATCGTGCTGGAGCCTGAGGGCGACACTGCGTGGGATAAGTATTGCCGTCGAGTCAACAGTGTGTTGCCGCTCAATGGCCGTTACTACGCATTCTATGATGGCAGCGCCGGTCATCATGAGAACTACGAGGAAAAAACCGGCTTGGCCGTCTCGGATGACTTGAAGTCATGGGAAGTACTCTCGCCGGACGGCCCGGTCGTGCTCAGTCCCCACGCCTCTGGTTCGTTGCGCTACATCGACGCGCAGCGGATGGGCGATGAGATTATTTTCATCCACGAACTCACCCGCGCCAACGGGGCACATGAGATGCGCTTGGCCAAGTTTGCGGCGGATGGGTTTTCGCTGGTGTAGGAGAAGTCCCCGCATTACTCCGGCAGATCATCGTCGCGAGTTTCCTTGGCGAACAACACCACGACCACGCCGAGCAGGAACAGGGGCGCGAGCCACATGGCCTTCGTTTCTGGCGTGGGCGGGCTGGCCATAGCGGCAAAACCAAAGAACGCGGCGGCGGTGCCCAGTCGACCCATGTTGAAGCAAAAGCCCGTTCCCGTGCCTCGCAGGCGGGTTGGGTACAGTTCCGGAAAATACACGGCATAGCCCGCATGCATGCCTACGGTGAAAAACCCGAAAACAGGCAGGCACACCATGAGCACTCCCTTGGAGGCGTCGCCGGGTATCAGCCACTGGAACATCACAAGCATCATCACGAACGCCATCGCGTGGTAGAGTACAAAGGCGCCCTTTCGCCCGAGTCGGATCGAGATGCC
>DBNL01000059.1 GCA_002299785.1 Verrucomicrobia bacterium UBA673 | reverse complement strand
GATTCATATCGACAAGCAGGATATAGGTTAGGCCCCGGCCGCACCGAGCCAAGTGTTCAAGCTGTCAGATTTGGCATTGTCCAAAAAGCGCTCGAGGTGCTTCATGCCGTAGGCGTGGAAATCCACGTCGAGAGTCGAGATGCCCACCTGCACGTAGGACCACATCGCTTCGCGCAAATCGGAGAGCACCCGCAGCAAATGCAGTTGTGCCATTTCCGACGGACTTGGCTCCCGGCCGAGGTAAGACTCCATCAATGTACGGCAACCGGCTTCGTCCATACAGAAGTTGACCGCGCAATTTCCCAGGTCAACATAGGGGTCGCCCATGCCGGCGTACTCCCAATCCAAGAGGTAGAGCTGGTCTTTGCCTTGCAGAAAATTTGCCGCAATCAGGTCGTTGTGGCACGGAGCCGAAACTCTCGAGCAACGCCCGATCGCATTGACAATTTTCCCGGAGAATTCCAGTGCCTCGCCGAGTTGGCCTGGGTGGGTGACGTTGAACCGCTTGGCGGTCGAGATGTAGTCGTCGATTACCGACGGCAGATCAAATGTGCCGGGAACCTCCGGCGCCGAGTGCAGACGGTGGAGCAGCCTGGCTACGCTGCGGATTGTCAGAGGGTCGGTCGTTTCAATTGGGCCGCCTTCCACAAAACGGGTGACGAGTATTTCGTGTTCGGCGAGGAAGGCCACCGGCTCCGGGGCGATGCCGATTTCCCAGGCCACGTGTGAAATCGCGTGTTCGGTTTGCCGGTTGATGCCGAACAGGTCGGTGTCTTTACCAGGCAACCGGGCCACGAACTTTTCGCCGCTGCCGGTCTCGATGAGGAGATTTAGATTCGTGAGGCCCCCGGGAATGGGGTTGAGCGTAAACGTCCCCCAGCCGGGGAGTTCAGCGCTTAACAACTCCTTGGCTTGCTTCGTTGAAATCATGCTGAAGGACCACGCTTGGCGAAGTGGGGGGCTAAATGTTCTCCTTCGGCGCGTCGGGATCTTCCTCGGCCGGCTTTTTCGCGCCGGGCGGTGGCTCGACGACGAGCACCGGTATAGGGTAGCGCAGCTTCATCACATCATCCACGACCACTTCGATGTTGTAGACGCCGGGTGTCTCAAACTTGGTGCCTGCAAACACTGCGATGTTGGTCGCGTGATGCGCCGGGTCGCGCAGGGCGAACTTCGTCTCGCACTTGCAAACGACTGTTTCCTGGTCGGGTGCGATGAGGCGGATGTTCTCGTGGAACGCGCCTACGCCGGCGACCCAGCGGGTGAACACGCACAGTTTGCCGGCGACGATCGGCATCTTGGGCACGCGGATCATGCCAATGATACCCAGCGCGATAAAGTTACCGGTGGCCTCCTGGCGCACGTCTTCGCACAGCACGGAGCATTGTAGGTCGGGGAGTATTCGGGATGCTTGCATTCTGTCTTTAAATCTATCGGGCACCCTCGTCAGTTTGCTGTTCGGCGGCGCGGACGGTGTTGCGCATGAGCATAGCGATTGTCATCGGGCCGACGCCGCCAGGGTTCGGGGTGATTTTTCCGGCAACTGGTTGGACGGCAGCGAAGTCCACATCACCGACAAGCCGGTAGCCCTTCTCGGCGGCGGGATCATCGACACGATTGACGCCGACGTCGATCACTGTTGCGCCCGGCTTTACCATGTTAGCCTTGACGAACCCCGCTACGCCCATAGCAGCAACGATGATATCCGCCCGGCGACAATACTTCGCCACGTCTCGGCTACGCGAGTGACAGAGCGTGACGGTGGCGTTGGCGTACTTGGCCTTTTGGCAAAGGATCGCCGCCATTGGCTTGCCAACAATGTTGCCCCGGCCGAGGATCACCACTTCCGCGCCCTCGATCGTCACGCCGGAGCGAATGAGCAACTCGTGCACGCCGCCCGGTGTGCAAGGCACAAAACCGCCACCCTCGCCGAGCATTAGTTTTCCGACGTTTATCGGGTGAAAGCCGTCGACGTCCTTGGCCGGCGACACGGCGGAGAATAAGTTCGTTTCGTTGATGTGCACAGGCAGCGGTGATTGCACGAGCACGCCGTGTACGCTGGAGTCGGCGTTGAGTTTGCGGAGCAGCTCAAGCAACCCGGTCTCCGGCGTATTCTCCGGCAGCACAGTCGTATCGGAGCGGATGCCGAGCCTGGCAGCGGTGCGCTCCTTCATGCCGACGTACACCTTTGATGCTGGATCCTCCCCGACGCGGATGAACATAAGGCTCGGTTCGACGCCAGCTAACTTGAGCGAAGCAACACGGGACTCGGTCTCCGCGTGAACCTCCTGGGCGATCGCGCGGCCGTCTATCAGGTTATCAGTCAGCATCAGGGAAGCGTCTTGAGCGTACGCACGTCTAGCAGCGGCAGCGAGGGCCAGCGAGGGTCCACGGCTTCGATGCCGGTCAGGATGACCCTGCGGTTGCGCAGCATATTCATCAGGTGCTTGAAGGTGATTGGCTCACCGTCCTCGCCTTTGGTTGACTTGAGCGGCCCGGAGTCGGATGAGTAGAGATAGTTGATGGTGAGGCCATTGTCGTTGATCAACTCGAACCGGCTTGGGGCTTTTGGGCTGCGGAAGAAGCGTCGTTTGATGTTTCCCTCGCGTGTGACGATACGCGGTGGCGGGACTGGCAATTTCGTGTCGTCGACCGCAGTGGCTGGTTCCGGCTTGGTTTCCTCGGCATCCTCAGGGTTGCCCATCGGCGGCTTTTGCGCGTCGCCGGACTCGGGGGCATCGACCACCACTACTTCCGGTGCTGGAGGCTCCGGCATGTCTCCTGGTTCGGTGGTTTCATTCGATTCTTCCGGCTTGCCATTGGCTTCCACCGGCTCCTTTGCGTCCTCGGCGGCTGGCTTGGCCTCAGGAGTTTCTTTTGGCTCTTCCGTTTCGGTCTCCCCAGTCGGCTTCGCCTCGGAAGTTTTCTCCGGCTTGGCCTCCTCTGCGGCCTGGCCAAGTTCGATGAACTTGGCCGCGATGTAGGCATGGGCTCCTGCGGGATGTTCGATCTCAATCCAGTCACCGGCGGTGCGTTTTTCCTTCACGGTATCGCCCTTGGTTAGTCGGCCGATGATGCTGAAGCGCTCGCTGCCCCCAGCGCGGACGTTGAGTCTTTTGGCAGTCACTTTACTCTCTTTGATGAAGCTCATGTGCACCCATGTCTGGCCGGCGGTCGGCATGGCGATTTTGAGCCAGTTGGCTGGCTCGCCCTTACGCGGGGGTGCGACGGTCACTTTGGCGAGAACGGTCACTCGGTCGCCCTTGCGAAGGTGAGCCACGCGTTCGCCGATAAGGCTGGCCCGGGCGCGGACGTTGACTCGGTCGGCCGAGACGGTGCCTGTCTCGTGGGGGGTGACTTCGCTGACGACGTCCTTCGCGCTCAAGCTTGAAACGGCAACCAGCAACGTCAGGGCGGGGATGAGCAAACGACCAAGTGGTTTCACGGGGCAGCAGTGTGAAACGTCGCCCCACCGGTGTCAATTCCGCCGAGGGGGACGAGGAGATTTTCCGCGCGGCTTGAGGCACGATGTGACCTCGGCACGGCTGAGCATGCGCCACTTGCCGAGTGGCAGTTCGCCCAGCTTTATGGGACCGACCGCCATCCTTTGCAGGCGCAAAACACCGAGGCCAAGTACTTTAAACATCCGGCGCACCTCTCGGTTTTTCCCCTCGGCCAGCACGACTTCCGCTTCGCTACGTGTGTTGTTGGCGGAGAGTAGGCGGGCGCTCTTGGCTTTCAGAAAATCCCCATTATCGCGCAGTCCAACCGTGAGCTGCTTCAGTGTCTCCAGTTCGAGCCGCTTGGCCAGTGTCACGTGATAGGTCTTGAGCAGGCCGTGGCTCGGGTGAGCCACCTTCTGGCAAAACTCACCATCGTTGGTCAGCAGGATCAGCCCCTCGCTGTCGGCGTCGAGCCGGCCGATGGTGAACAGGTGCCCCCAGTTCGCCGGCAAAAGGTCAAATACCGTTCGGCGATCGTGCGTGTCGTGGCGGGTACAGAGAATCTTGGTAGGCTTGTTAAAGGCGACGAACCGCTTGGCCTTGGCGCGGGCCGGGTTGCCATCTACCGATACTTCGTTCTTGAGGGGATGAATCTTGGTGCCAAGCAGCCGGACGACTTGGCCATCGACCGTGACGCGACCTGCGAGTATCAGCTTTTCGCCCTCACGGCGAGAAGTCACCCCGGCCTCGGAGAGAAACTTTTGCAGACGAACCATCACCATAGGGGAGGCAAATACGGTGCGGTCAGTGGCGGGCAGACAACGGAATCTGAGGAGATTATTCGTCCGGCTTGGTCTTTTTCAGGCCGGTGATGCGGTCGTTCTCCTTGAGTTCACCGCGTTTGCGCAGCAGTTCCACGCGCTCATAACGGGTTAGCACAGTGCGCTTGGCTTCAGCGGCACCACCGACTTTCAGGCTGGGATGTTGTGACATTTTTTAAAAGATAAACGATTTAGAGTCTCGCCGCCCGGTGAGCGGGCGCGGGAAACTACCACACCCAACTTCGATTGCAACCGGATATTTTGCTACAAATACAGGCTTTTCTGCTTCTTCCTCAAAGGGCACGCTTGGCCAAGTACTGCTTCTATCGTGACGTTTTTTTCGACAAAAAATAGGCTTAGTGTGCTTGGCTTCGTTGCTGCCCTGTCCTTGGTTCGCGCAGAGGTGCCTGATATCCGCTCGGTCGAGCAGGATCTCACCATCCCTAGGCTGGAAACTGGTCAACCGGATGCCGGCCGGCGAGTTAAGCAGACTATCCCCGGCTACGATCAGACTGGCGTTTATCATGTCACCTATCTGCCTGTTGATTGGGTAAAATGCAAAAGCTATCCGGTGCTCATCGAATATGCTGGGAACAAATACCAAGGAGCCAACGGTGACATTAGTACCGGCCGGCCTGAAGGTAGCAAGATGGGTTACGGAATCTCCGGCGGACGCGGCTTCATTTGGGTATGCCTGCCTTACCTAAATGTTAATGGAGATGATATTGCGCTCACTTGGTGGGGCGACGCCGAAAATCGTACCGCGCAGCCAACGTTGGATTACTGCCGCAAAGCCGTCCCGTGGATTTGCAAAAAATACGGAGGCGACCCTGACCGGGTGATCCTGTGCGGATTCTCTCGTGGTGCCATTGCCTGCAACTACCTTGGACTGTACGATAACGAAACCGCCAAACTATGGCGGGCCTTCATTCCATACAGTCACTACGATGGTATCCACACTTGGCCTTACCCTGCCTCCGACCGCGATTCCGCCCTCGCCAGACTTAAACGTTTAGCCAAGCGCCCTCAATTTATCTGCCACGAAATCACCGGCTTTCAACTCAACCTTGAGGCGACAAAAAAATGGATCGAATCCACCGAACTTAATGAAAACATCACTTTCGCCGAAACCGGTTTCCGTAACCACAACGACGCATGGCTTCTCCGCCCGAGCCTAGCCCGCGAAAAACTCCGAGTTTGGTTGAAGGACGCACTACACGTCCCTTAGCCTCTAATCACTCCCAAAGGCAAATTCCGCATTGCGTTGGGGCGGTGTATGACTAGACTACCGCACCGCTTGATTTGTTTGTCGAAATGAGCCGCAAGGAAAAGTTTTCCCGTAAAGATCTCCCGGATGAGTTGCATCAGCAATTCACATTGGTGGAGCGTCGGCTGTGGCGTGTCGAGACGGCGATGGCGGTGTGCCTCGCGGCGGCCGGGTTGTTCGGTTCGTATCTCGTCCTTTTTTTCTCCGACCGCCTATGGGACAGCCCGAGTTGGCTGAGGCTTAGCCTGCTCGCTGCCGGTGTGGGAACCTCGGTCGCCTCGGTGGTTTGGTGGCTCTCGCGATGGGTGTTCCACAAACGCGACACGCGCGCCTTGGCCAAGTTGGTGCAACGGCGGTATCGGCGCCTAGGCGACCGGTTGCTCGGCATCGTCGAGTTGGCCGATGAGGAAAAACGCCCGGCCATTTTCTCCCCCGCGCTTTACGAGGCGGCTATTAGCCAGGTCGCCGGTGAGGCGCTGAAGCTCGATTTCAAGCAAACGGTCAGTCCGCGGCCAGCGCGGCAGAGGGCCATCATCGCGGCGGGTCTTGTTACGGTGGCGGTCGTCGCCTGGGCGATTATCCCACAGGCTGGCTGGAACACACTTCAGCGCTGGGGGCTGCCGGCGGCCGACATTTCGAGGCACACGCTCGTTCGGCTCACCGGGTTTCCCGTCGAGATGGTCGTGGCCAAGGGCGAGGCGTTCGATGTCAACGGCGCGGTTGAGTACCGCTCGTGGGTTTGGAAACCTGGCGCCGCCTCGGCACGGTTTAACGACAGCAAGCCGATAAGAGCCGATATCGCCGGCACCAACGTGAATTTCACCGTCTCCGGTAAGGTCGAGGACGGCGCCCTCACGGTGAAGGTCGGCGACGCCCGGCACGCGGTCGAGATACGCCCGGTGCAACGCCCGGCGATGCGCGAACTGCATGCCCGCATCGAGCTGCCCGAGTACTTGCAGCACCCGGTGCAAAACGAGATGGTGCAGGCGGCTTTCCTGCCGGTGCTGCGAGGTAGCAAGGTGTCGTTCCAGGGCCGTGTCTCTCGCGAGCTTAACCACGCGCAGGTGACGGTTGACGAGGTGGCCAAGCCGATGAGCGTTCGTAATGATAATTTTTCCAGCTTGGCGTATGAGGTTGGAGGCACGTCGCATTTTGCCTTCACTTGGCGCGACAAACATGACATTGCCGAGGCGGCCGAGTGGCAGTTGAACGTTGAGGCGATCGACGATATTGCGCCGCGACCCGACCTAGGCACGCTGGGCCGCGACCTGGCCATTCTCGAGACCGAGGTGCTTGAGTTGAACGCCACCGTCCGCGACGACTTCGGCGTGAAGGAGGCCGGCCTCGAGTGGCGTACGCTTGGCCAGGCAGAGGAGTCGCCGCCGCAAATCCCCGCCGCGCTCACGGTTTTGGCCAACGGCACGCAGGAGACCGAGTTTGAGGCCGATTTTCATTTCAGTCCCGCAGTGCTTGGCATCGGTAGGGACACGACCGTTGAGCTTGCCGCCTGGGCGACCGACCATCTGCCCGGTCGTAAGCCAAGCCGCACGATGCTGTATAGGCTGCACATCCTCGGCATTGAGGATCACGCCGAGATGGTTCGGCAAAAACTGGAGGAAATCCTGGAGAACCTCGAGGAGGTTTCGCGCGCTGAGGAAGACATCGCCGAGGACACGCGTGAGTTGGCCAAGGCGGACGAAGATACACTGGCCAAGCGCAAGACCAATGAGAAGATCGAGAAAACCGCCGAGGATCAGAGGGAGAACGCGCAGGACTTGAAAGACCTTGCGAAGGAGGGAGCAAAGGCGTTGATGGAGGCCATGCGCAATCCAGCCTTCGACGAGCAGACCCTGCGCGACTGGGCGCAGAACATGCAAAAGATGAACGAGCTGGCCGATCAGCAGATGAAGCAGGCTCAGTCCAAGCTCGGCGAGGCGCAGGAGGGCGGCGAGCCGCAGGAGAAAAAAGAGAAGCTCGCCGACGCGCTCGAGGAGGAGGAGGAGGCGTTAGACGAGCTGGCCGATTTGCAGGACAAGGTGAATAAGGACCTCGACAACCTTCAGGCGCTTACGCTGTCCCAACGGCTGCGCAAAATAAGTAAAGAGGAAATGGCACTGCGCAAAAAAATCAAGGATATCATCCAGGAAACCATCGGCCTGACGCCGGATGATCTGCCGGAGCGCCACACCCGCGCCAACGGTCGCTTCACCAAGTCGCAGGGCCGCACGCAGGCCAAGGCGGTTGAGTTGCAGGGCGAGATCAGCCGCTTTTACGAGCGCACCGGCAAGGGGCAGTACGGTGAGGTCTCTCGCGAGATGGAGACGGAGAAAACCGGCGAGTCGCTCGCGGAGATCGAGCAGCAGATTTCTTCCAACATTTCTATGTTGGCTATCCGCAACCTCGGCGACTGGTCCGGCAATTTCGAGGAGTGGGCCAAGAAACTCGAGCCACCCAAAAAGGATTCAGACGG
>DBNL01000040.1 GCA_002299785.1 Verrucomicrobia bacterium UBA673 | reverse complement strand
TGGAGCGTGCTCTTTTCCGCCTTGCCGGTACTGGTCTATCAAGGTACGCTCACGCTGCTGGCCGTCGTGGTGAAGCAATGGCTCGACGCCATGCCTGAGGCAGGATTGCTAATCGATTCCGTGACTGCGACCGGTGGATTCATCGTGCTCTGCATCACGCTGTTGCTGCTGGAAATCCGACGCATCCAGTTGGCCGACTATCTCCCCGCGCTCGTCATTGCCCCCGCCGCCGTCTGGACATTTTTGCGCTGAATCTGCCGGTTAAATAATCAGCAGATTTTCGCAGATTGATTTGTTTTTTATATGCGAGAATCTGCTGATGAAAATTATCGGGACTGCACGAGCACTCGGAACGGGCGGCCCATGTGAGCCGGGTGGGTGAGGGTTTGCAACTGGCGCACGTCGATCGCGTGACTATGCGTGGCGGATGTCTTCAGCATTTCGGCGAATGTACCATTCAGGAATCGTTCCTGTGAGGTGAACTGTTCGGTCTGCAAACCAGCCGACTCGCCTTCGTGTTTGGCCAAACCAAAGTTAGCGTGGGCGGTGATATCCTGCTCGCCGGGGTCGGCCAAGACTTCGTCAACTAGTTTTTGTTCGCGGTAACCACGCACGGTTCCGTCCGGTTGATTTGCGGCGGGCCAATCGTCCGGGCCGTGGCCGTAGTCGAACGCGACCAACTTCCCGACGGTCAACTTGTCAGCGGCGGCACGCCACCACGCGTTGGCTTGCGGCGACAGCTCGGTGGTGTACTGATCCGGCAGCACATCGAGCAATTCGCTTGGCCAAGTCGGGAGCAACCGCCGCCAAGCCGCGTCGACGCCATCCACCGGCTCCCAGCGGAATCCGCCGTCACGCCAGCCGACCGCCCATTCGAACCAGTCGCGCTTGGCGGCGTTCCAGCCAATTCGGTGCGAGGGGAAAGCGTCGAGCAACTCGTTGCTGAAAATAACCCCACGAATCTTCGGCGAGTCCGAAGGCGAGTCGTGCCACTCGACCAGACCGGCGAACTTGGCCAAGCGCTTGGCCTGCCAACTCCGCCGTTTGGCCGACGGCTCGGCGATCGAATAAGTCAACCGCTCGAACAGCGGCTCGTCGTTGGCGACTAGCCATTCGAGAATGTCGACCGCCAAGCTGCCGTCGTGCGCACCAGCCTCGGCGATCCGCACTGGCCCATCGATCGCCCCGAGCCATTTCGCGAAGCGGAACGCGAGCAGTTGGCCAAACACCTCGCCGACGCTGACGCTCGTGACGAAGTCGCCCCGAAGGCCGACTTGGCCGGTGTCTTTTTCGTAATAACCAAACTCCGGATGATACAGTGCCTGCGCCATGAACCGCGCAAACGTCATCGGGCCGCCGTCTCTGATTTCGGTGCGGATGATCTCGGTTAGTGGGTTCGCTTCTTGCGGCACAGAGCACATTCTGACTAAAAGAAGCGCGGGAGCAACCCGTTCCACGTGATGGAGGAGAATGAATTTATGTCCAAGCCGGCCAAGCCGATGCGGCTGGACTTGGCTCTGGTTGATCGCGGACTGTGCGAAAGCCGCGAGAAAGCCAAGTGTGCAGTGATGGCAGGGCAGGCGCTGTTGAACGGCCAACGCGCAGCTAAGGCCAGCGACAAGGTCAAGCCAAGCGACGAACTGACGCTCGCGACTGCGGACAAGTTCGTGAGCCGAGGCGGCCACAAACTTGAGCACGCACTGGAGACATTCGGCGTTGTGGTCACCGGGCTGCGGATGATCGATTTGGGAGCATCGACCGGCGGCTTTACAGATTGTTTACTGCAGCGAGGCGCGGCCGCTGTGGATGCTGTGGACGTCGGCCAAGGGCAGCTCGCATGGACGCTGCGCAACGATAGGCGCGTGAGGGTGATGGAGAGGACAAACGCGCGGCACCTTACGCCGGCGAGCTTCCCGCAGCCGTTCAAGCCGTTCGACTTAGCCGTGATCGATTGTTCCTTTATTTCTCTTCGACAGATTCTGCCGGCAACCGTAGGTTTACTGCCGTCCGGCGGACGTGTGGTCGCGCTGGTGAAGCCGCAGTTCGAGGCCGGCAAAGCCGAAGCCGACAAAGGCCGTGGCGTGATCCGCGACCCTCAAGTACACCGGCGGGTGCTCGATGAGTTGCGCACGTTCGTGAATAATGAGTCGCCGCTGGAGTGGGTTGCCGAGACCGAGTCGCCATTAACCGGCCCGGCTGGCAACAAAGAATTTCTCGTCCTGCTTAACAAGTGAACAAACCGGTTAAAAAAATTGCTCTTGTGGCCAATGCGGCCAAACCAGCAGCGCGGCGGATTGTGCAGCGCGCAGCTAAGCTGGCGGCGGCAGTCGGGATGAAGCCAATCAACGACGAGACCAAGGCCCACTCGGCAGACTTGGTCATGGTATTCGGCGGCGACGGCACGATGCTGCAGTGGGCCAGGAACACAGCCGGCTCCGGCATACCGATCTTCGGTGTGAACATCGGCGGCATGGGCTTCCTGACCTCCGTCTCGGGGAAGGACTTGGCCAAGGCGATCCGGTCAATCGCGGCGCGGGAGTTTTCCATCGAGTCACGAACGCTGCTATCGGCCAAGGGAGAAGCCGACGACGGGCGGTTCCAGCTCGACGCGATGAACGATTTTGTCATCAGCCGTGGCTCGGTGCCGCGCATGATTCGCCTCGAAGTGAAAGTAAACAGCGAAGTGCTGACGGTATACCGCTGCGACGGGCTGGTTGTCAGTTCGGCCACCGGCTCGACCGCCTACTCGCTGGCCGCCGGCGGGGCGATTGTCGCGCCGGACGCGGGCGTGTTTTCGATCACGCCGATCTGCCCGCACACGCTCTCCAACCGGGCGGTGATCGTCGGCCAACAATCGACGGTGGAAGTGCGTGTGCTCGACCGGCAACGGGAAGCCACACTCTCCGCCGATGGCCGAGATGTCGTCGAGTTGGCCGACGGCAACTCGGTGATAATCCGCCGCAGCCGCCGCACCGTGAAGTTGGCACGGCTGCCTGACAGTTCATTTTTTAAAACCCTGCGGCAGAAGCTGCAATGGATGGGATCACACGCCTGAGACATGGTTCGACTGAAGGACATAGCCCACGAAGCCGGCGTTTCGGTGATGACCGTCTCCAAGGCGTTGCGGGACGCGCCGGACATCGCCGCCAAGACCAAGATGCGCATCGGCGACCTGGCCAAGCGTATGGGCTACACTCCCCACCTCGGCGCGCGCAGCCTGCGCATCCGGGAAACACGCCTGCTGGGGCTGGTAATCCCGGCCACCACAGACCCGGTTTTTGCGCGCATCGTGATGGCGATCGAGCAACGCGCGCTCGAGCACGGCTACGAGCTGGTGCTAGCGCACACGTGGAACAAGGCGGAACGCGAGGAAACGATTTTGCGCAACCTCATCTCGCGCCGAGTTGATGGTATTTTCCTTTCGCCCGTATATCGCAACGACGCAGATGTGTCGGCCTATCGCGAGCTGCGGCAGCGTGGCATCCCGACAGTCATCATGGGGCCACTGGCGGAATTCTGCGCCGACTTCGTCAACGTGCAGTCACTCGGCAACGAGTCGGCATTTGGGATGACGCAGCACCTTATAGATCTCGGGCACAAGCGCATCGCGTTTTTTGCCGGGCCAAGATTCTCGGCGCGAGCGGTTTCGCGGCAGGAAGGCTACCGGCGCGCCCTGCGCGAGAACAATATCGATGAAGATCCCGGCCTCGTCTTCAACGCCGGCATGACCATCGCCGAGGGGGCGAAGGCAGCGAAACATTTTCTCGAGGAACAAACAAAGGCGACGGCGGTGCAGACAGTGAACGACCTTGTCGCCATTGGCGCAGCAAACGTCCTCCTTGAACACGGGCTGAAGATTCCCGGAGACTTGTCGGTTGCCGGATTCGGCAACATCCTCACCAGCGAACATTACCGCGTACCGCTGACCACCGTGCGGCAGCCCAAGTTCCGGCTCGGCATGGCATCGTTCGACACAATGCTCAAGCTACTCGCTGGCGAACAGCCGGAGTCGCAGCGAATGGTCGCCGAAGTGCTGGTGCGCCAAAGCACCGGGCCGGTCGCCAAGTAACACCGCACTCGCTTGGCCAAGTGGGCGTTCTCAGCAAAACTTTTCGCGTTAGCGACTACGACCTAGATGCCACGCTAGCGAGCGGCCAAGCCTTTCGCTGGCAGTCACTTGACCAATCATGGGAAGGCGTGATCGGTGGCCGCTGGGTTCTGTTGTGTGCAGCCAAGGACGGAATCGCCGCCGAGGTGGCCAAGCCGGTCAACGACTGGTCGTGGCTAGAGGAATATCTGCAACTGCAAGTTGACCTTGACCAAATGCTCGCCACATTTCCCGACGACGAACCGATGCGCAACGCCGTCGCAGCCCTCCCCGGCCTGCGTTTACTTCGCCAGAATTACTGGGAATGCCTCGCGTCGTTCATCCTCTCGGCGACCAAGCAGATCGTGCAAATCCAGCAAATGGTCGCGCTGCTGAGCGAGCGGTACGGAGAGCCTATCCCAAGCGGCTGCGGCAAGCCGGTTTTCGCGTTCCCGACGATCGAAGCGATCGC
>DBNL01000123.1:3251-4811 GCA_002299785.1 Verrucomicrobia bacterium UBA673 | reverse complement strand
GGAAAGAGCAGCGGCAGCACTCGGGCGAAGGCTATGCGGGCATTCTTCACTCGAATGACTGTCTTGGTCTCGGAAGAAAATTCCTCGGGGGCAAGGATGGCGCTCGCTGGGCTTTCTTCGGCCAAACGGAAGTATTTTTCGTTCTCGGCGAAGGTCAGGTCGCCCGGCTTGGCCGAGTCGGCCTGGGCGAAGCTGGCAAGTTCGATGCTGCCGTCGCCAACGACTTCTCCCCCGACTTGTTCGGCGATCTCGCTGGCAGTGAACTTCATATGACGTCAGATATTGCGCTCGAACGGGAGGAGTCGCAACTTGTCCATCAAGTCATGGTCAATGGTGAGGCTGCCCTCGTATTCGACGTTGGCATCGGTCACCGAGGCCCTGTGTAATTTTCCCTTTAGCAGATGAATCTGCATGGTTATCTATAACTTGGTTGACAAGCCATCGTTGACTTGTCGCACAGCACCCACTATAAATCGTGTCCGCCCTGAGGCAAACATCTTTCAATAAATCAATTCGTTTAACCCAAAGTTATGAGCAGAAAAATTCGTTACGGAATGGTCGGCGGCGGCCGCGGCGCTTTCATCGGTGGGGTGCATCGCATTGCCGCAAACATGGATGGCCAGATCGAGTTGGTGTGCGGCGCGTTTTCGTCCAGCCCCAGAAAATCCAAAGCCAGCGGCGGGGATTTCTTCCTCCCGTCCAAACGCTGTTACGGCACATTTGAGGAGATGATCGAGAGAGAGGCTGCATTGCCGGCGGAGGATCGAATGGATTTCGTGTCCATCGTCACGCCTAACCACATGCATTTTTCGCCGGCCAAGATGGCGATGGAGAACGGCTTCCACGTGCTGAGCGACAAGCCCGCCACCTTCAGTCTCAGGGAGGCCAAGGCGCTCGAGAAGCTCATAAAAAAAAGCAAGCGCCTCTATGGCCTTACCCATAATTACACCGGCTACCCGCTCGTGAAAGAAGCGCGTCACATGGTCGCCACCGGCAAGCTCGGCAAGATTCGCAAGGTCGTCGTCGAGTACCCGCAGGGCTGGCTCGCCACTCGGTTGGAGTTGACCGGCCAGAAACAAGCCGGCTGGCGCACGGACCCTAAGCGAAGCGGTGCCGCCGGCTGCATCGGGGACATCGGCTCGCACGCCGAGAACCTTGCAGAGTACATCACCGGCCTGAAAATCAAGGAGCTCGCTGCAGATCTCACCGCATTTGTCAGTGGACGTAAACTCGATGATGATGGCAATGTGCTGCTCCGTTTCACCGGCGGAGCCAAGGGCGTGCTGCACAGTTCGCAGATTTCTGTGGGCGAGGAAAACAACCTTAACATTCGTGTGTACGGCGAACGTGGCAGCCTCGAGTGGCATCAGAACGAGCCGAACACCATGCTCCTCAAGTGGCCCGACCAGCCGATGCAGGTTTACCGCACAGCCAACGGCTACCTTAGCGCCGCCGCCGCCAATGCAGCCCGCACTCCGCCGTCGCACCCCGAAGGCTACCTCGAGGCGTTTGCGAATATTTATGTGAACTTTGCTAACCACATCCGAGCCAAGCTCGACG
>DBNL01000123.1:0-3046 GCA_002299785.1 Verrucomicrobia bacterium UBA673 | reverse complement strand
GCTACCTTAGCGCCGCCGCCGCCAACGCAGCTCGTACTCCGCCGTCGCACCCCGAAGGCTACCTCGAGGCGTTTGCGAATATTTACGTGAACTTTGCCAACCACATCCGAGCCAAGCTCGACGGCCGTAAACTGGCGAAGGACGATCCCGCGCTGGACTACCCGAAAATCAAAGATGGCATACGAGGCATGGCCTTCATTGAGGCGGTCGTGAAGTCGTCCAAAAACAACGCCCGATGGACCAAACTGGGTTGATTTTGGTTATGCTTACTGCCGCTTGGCCAAGCGCTCGTTTGACATGGCAACTATTGGAGTAGGAATCATCGGCTGCGGCGGTATCGCGTTGCAGAATCATCTTCCGGGACTGGAACTCTGTCCAGATACAAAGCTGGTGGGGCTGTGTGACAACAGCGCCGAGGTGCTTCAACGTGCCGTCCAGCAAACCGGTGCGCCGGTGCACACGCAGGATTACAACGAACTCGTTCAGCGCGACGACATTCACGCCGTCATCATCGCCACACCGAACTTCATTCATGCGCCAATGGCGATTGCCGCCGCTAAAAACGGCAAGCACATCCTCTGCGAAAAACCGCTTGGCATGAACCATCAGGAGACGCTCGACATGTTCCGTTGCGCTAACGAGAACAACGTCCGCCACATGACTGCGTTCACCTATCGTTTTGTGCCGGCGATGCGCTACATGAAACACCTCGTCGAGAAAGGCGATATCGGTCAGCCGTATCACATCCGCACCTGCCGTCTGCAGGATTGGGGCGACCGCAGCATCGGCTGGCGGCAGCTTAGCCACATGGCTGGCTCGGGCGAACTGGGAGACATGCTTTCGCACCGGCTAGACTATGCGCATTTTCTCATTGGCGACATGAAACGCCTCACTGCCGACACACGCCGATTCATCGACGACAGGCAGGGGCTCGAGTCCGATCTCGAGGACTGGGTCACCGTGATCGCGGAGTTTGAAAACCAGGCAACCGGCGTGCTCGAGAGCAGCAAGCTGGCAACGGGTCGTGGTGAGGGTGCTCGCAGCCAGGATTATTGCGAGATCAACGGCAGCGAGGCAACGATGGTGTTCCAACTCGCAAACCCCAACCAATTTCAAATCGCGCGCAGGGGCCAGGCTGGCCTGGAGACAGTCGATGTTCCCCATGAGTTCCTGACTTGGCCGGGCAGCAGACGGGATCCTTCGCAGGGCGATCCCGGCATCGCTTTTCGCTGGGATCAGGATTTTGAGTTCATCGACGCCATTCAAAACCGTCGCGAGTGCAATCCGTCCTTCCTCCAGGGCGCACGCGCCCAAACAGTGATGGACCTTGCGCTTAAGGCGGCTGCCGAGAAAACCTGGTTCGACGTGGAGTACCCCGAGGGCTAGGTCGTGCGACACTGCTTGGCGAAGCTGATTTGTCTGTTTGCGCTCGGCTTAACAGCGTTTGGCCAAACGCGAGCCGCGGATCGTAGCTTGGGCAAGCCAAATATAGTCATCCTATTGGCGGATGACCTGGGTTATGGGGAACTGGGCTGCCAGGGGAACACGGAGATTCCCACGCCGCACATCGACTCAATTGCAGCCAATGGCGTGCGATTCACCAACGGCTACGTCACGGCACCGTTTTGCAGTGCCTCAAGAGCGGGCCTAATAACTGGACGTTATCAAACCCGCTTCGGCTATGAGTTCAATCCCATTGGCCATAGCAACGAGCTTCCCGGCGTCGGATTGCCGAAGGTTGAGGAGACACTGGCAGAGCGGTTGCGACAGGCTGGATATGTCAGCGGCTTGATTGGCAAATGGCACCTGGGCGGGCACGCCGAGTTTCATCCATACCGGCATGGCTTTGATGAGTTTTTCGGTTTCACCCATGAGGGGCACTACTTCGTGCCTCCACCGTGGAATGGCGTGACAACCTGGCTGCGTCGCAACGTGTTGCCAGGGGGCGGCAGGGGGCGATTTACGAGTGCCGACGGCAGAGTCATCTACTCCACCCTCATGAATGGGACTGAGCCGGCTTATGACGCCAACAACCCGATCGTTCGTGGCGGCCAGCCGGTGGTGGAGGAAGCCTACCTCACCGATGCCTTCACCCGGGAGGCGGTGGACTTTATCGGCCGCAACAAGGACAAGCCGTTTTTCCTGCTGCTTGCCTACAACGCCGTGCACAGCCCGATGCAGGGTGCCGATGCCTACATGGAAAAGTTTGCGCATATCCAGGACATTCACCGGCGCATCTTTGCTGCAATGTTGTCCAACATGGACGACAGCGTAGGTGCCGTGCTTGCCAAGTTGCGCAGGGAGCAGCTGGAGGAAAGCACACTCATCTTTTTCCTTAGCGACAATGGCGGCCCAACCAGGGAACTCACCTCCAGTAACAAACCGTTGCGTGACGGCAAGGGGAGTGTTTACGAGGGAGGCTTGCGGGTGCCGTTTATGGCACAGTGGCCAGGTCGCTTGGCCAAGGGCAAGGTTTACGAAAAACCTGTCATCTCATTGGACATCTTTGCCACAGCATCCGTTGTCGCTGGAGGGGTATCGACCGCCAAGCCCCAACGTAAACTCGACGGTGCCAACCTCATCCCTTTTTTGACACACAAAAACAAATCAGCGCCGCATGAAAAATTGTTCTGGCGCCAGGACCGCCGAGCGGCTCTGCGAATGGGCAACTGGAAGCTGTTGAGAAACCCGCGTCGTGGCCAATCCGACGAATGGCGACTTTACAACCTGGCCACCGACATTGCCGAACAAAACAACTTGGCTACCGAAAATAAAGCCAAGCGAGAAGAGCTTCTTTCCGCTTGGCGGGAATTGAATGCCGAGATGGTCGAGCCACTCTGGCAGCGCAAATAGAACTCGATTGGCTAGGCACAATTTTAAATGTTTTCGGAATGAGCTTGAACAGTTAGCGGTTAAGTGGCAAATTGTCCTGCCCTTCGGAACGCGGGGTGGAGCAGCCCGGTAGCTCGTCAGGCTCATAACCTGAAGGTCAGCGGTTCAAATCCGTCCCCCGCAACCAATTATTTAAATTTTAAAGTTAGATTTT
>DBNL01000100.1 GCA_002299785.1 Verrucomicrobia bacterium UBA673 | reverse complement strand
TATAGTTTAAAATTAAATACAGAAGCAAAAGGGCACTCTGGTTCCCGAGATTCAAGAAATTTAGAAAAGCAAATGAACGAAACTAAAGCTTATAGGAAGTGATGGTTCTCAAATTTTTCAATTTGCTCGGCCCGGTAACCTGTAAAACACACTGTCCGGGTTGATCCCCGCCTACCGGTCCCTAATCTTGATCCCCAAAGAAAAAACAGCTATTTATTGCACCTCGTAGTCATTTTTGTCTAATTCGACCGGAATAGCCTTTATTGTTCCATTCGACCACTCAATTTGAAGCGATTGAGGTCGCTGGACAAAGCCCAACACCTGCTCAGGGGCACACTGAGCCATCACTCCGTCGCCCGAATGAAACCAACGACGGGGCGACATGGAGCCATCCGGATAAATCAGGCGAACCCGGGCGCTCAGGCGCCGGGCCAAGGGATTGTTTGCTGCAAATCCAACTCGAATTCCCGGCTTCCCAGCCTGACCAAGATAGACCTGCGTTTGGCCAAACATCTGGGTCGCGACGATATCGGTTCGGCCGTCGCGATTGAAATCGACCACCAAGGCATTCCGGCTGTCACCAAGTATGGCCAATCCGCTAACACCGGCCAGTACCGGCTCGAACCGGCCATCGCCTTGGCCAAGCAGGATCATTCCGGCGCTCGAATCCAGCCGCCCCCAATCCGGTCGAAGAGAATATAGATTTTGGCTCAGCAATAAATCCTCGCGGCCATCATTGTCGAAGTCAGCCACATTGATGCCGGATGTCGGACTGAACTGTGCCAGATACGGCAATGCCCGGCGCTCGAATTTTCCACCACGGTTCAGGAAAACAGATGCCTCAAAACAGTTCAGTCGAGTGCTCCTCAGTCCGTCGAATGAATCCAAAACCTTAGCCAAGTCGATGTTTGAAAACTGACGGTACATTGCCGGTAATCTCGCTCGATCGACAACACTTGCATACAGGTCCATGTCATCAACCGGCAAATGCATGTTCCCACGCTTGATGGTGTACAGAGACAACCGCGATTTCCCTCCTCTTCCCAAGTGGACAAGACCGTCAGGGTAAAGTTCCATCGGGCTGTTGCGCCCGAGATTGCCTGCGGCAAAATCGACACGACCATCGTTGTCAAAATCCCCCACAGCCAGACCCTGCCAAAAGCCAACAAACTCGAGCATCCCAAACGCCTCACTGACGTCAACAAAACGGTCACCGCGATTGTGATACAAACCTATAGCCCCCAAGTTACGTGACACCAGCAAGTCAGCATCACCATCTTCATCCATATCAACCAACACGGCACTGGTCACCTGGCCAAGTGCACCGAGCGATTGCTCCCAATTGACTGCACGCCGAAACGATCCCGATTGATTCAAAAAAACTATCGCCCGACTTTCGGCCGGATGATCGTTCAGGGTATTCTGCGTAATATAAATCGCATCTGCAGTTCCATCGCCATCCATGTCGCCTCGCAACGTCAGAGACGCCGGTTGAGTCAACGACTCGATCGCCGGAATTATTTTGTTCAGTGTCCCGACAAAATTCGGTTTACCCTCGCCGACCGAAAAGCCATCCAGCCATCCAGTATTGCCCATCAACCCGGACGGGTCGTTGTACAGTGAAGCGACCGGGCTAAAATTGCCGCCGTCCAGATTAAGAAACACCTGAACCCCTTTGCTGCGAGCCAATTGGAAGCCGAAATCGAGTCGTCCATCGTTGTCAAAGTCGCGGCAAAGCATCGCCGGGGAAGCTGTACTTAAACGATTGAAGAGCAGTGGGTTCTCGTCGAAGTCCTTGGCCAGGTTCGGAAAGTGTCGAAACGAAATGGCATCAGGGAGTTCACGGAACATCGGCGTTGTTTTATTGGCCTCCCGCTTGACCAAAAGCTTGGCCAGATTTGGTTTGAGAACGGTGTAAATCGAGTTAACGCCGGGCCGCTCGATCCGCGTTGGTTCCGTTCCGTCGCGCGACTCCACGACCAGCCTCTCCGGCTGGCCAGCAACCCCCGCCGCAAACACAACTTCGCCGCTGTCGCTGCTCAGGTAGCCGCCACCGGAAACTATCTCCCGCGTCGTTGTTCCCCCCTGCCCCACCAATCGAACTTTGCTGCCCACGCCACCCTGCAAGCGAACCTGAATGCGAGGCTCCTGCGAAGTGTTACGATAGAGCGAGGGCGACTCGTTGAGGTTGTTGGTCACGAGATCGAGATCGCCATCGTTGTCGAAGTCCGCCACCCCAAGACCATACGTAATCCCATTGTGATCAAACCCAAATTCCTCGCCAACATCCGTAAAGCGCAACCTGCCCTCGTTACGGAACAGCATATTCGGCGAGTTGTAGCTCGGTTGAAGCTTCTTCATCTCGTACAGAGCGCGGGTGTCCTTGCTAGCCGACTTTTGCGCCGACTTGATCTGCAGGCTCGCGTCCATGTCCATCGTGTCGAATGCAAATCCGTTGGTCACCAGCATGTCGTCGTAGCCGTCGAGATCGGCATCAAGAAAGCGGACATTCCACGACCAGGCCGTCGCAGCCACGCCAGAGTAAAACGCGGTGTCAAACCACTGCTGCCCACCCTGGGAAATCATCAACACATTGCGGTTGAAGCGCGGCACGTAGGTCCAGTCGAGCAACCGACTCGAGCGTGCGATCTCTTTCTCGAGCTGCACCAGACGGCGTGCTCGATCGGGATCGAGCATGTCCAGCAGCATAAAGTCCGGCACGCCATCAGCGTTAAGGTCCGTGAAATCCACGCCCATCGACGAACGGCTCGTGTGCCGAATATTGCGATGCGTCACCAACTCGAACGTTCCATTGCCTTGATTGATCCAAAAACGGTCCGGGTTGGCAAAATCATTACAAACGTACAGGTCCGGAAGCATGTCATTGTTCACGTCGCGAAACGTGACATCCAAGCCCCATTCGCGAAATGAAGCCAGCGCACGCGATTCTCCGTTGACGATAAACATCGGCTCCGCAGATACGTCTCGAAACGTGCCGTCGGCGTTGTTGAGATAAAGCCGGTCAGCCTCCGGTAACTCACGTACCCGGCCGGTGTCCGAGACCGTGAAGCGGCCCTTCCATTTCGGCTTGAGCGCCGACTCGCCGTTGATCCGTGTGACAACCCATTGTTCTCCTCTCTTGGAGTACTCAAATCTCGTGGTCGGATCGGCGAGGTGCATCCGGTCGATGTAATGGGCTACATACAAATCGAGATCACCGTCGCCATCGATGTCTGCCAAAGCCAACGAACTGGTGGTACCGACCGGGTCTAGACCCGATTTTTTGCTCAACTGAAATCCGCCGCTGCCATCATTGAGGAACAACCGCGTGCCGGACTGAATCCCGTTAACAAGCAAATCCTTATCGCCGTCGTTGTCTACGTCGGCAAGGGCCGAACCGGTACTCATCTTGTCATTGTTGGCAATGCCGGCCGTTTGGGTTACAGGACGGAAACGAAAGTTGCCCTGATTCAGATACAGAACATTAGCCCCCTGAATATTGCAGAGGTAAATGTCAGCCAGATGATCTCCGTTGACGTCTCCAACGGCCACACCTGCGCCGTTGTGAGCAACCGTGTTTTTGTAAAACTCCAAACCTGAAAAGCGGTTGACAAATTCAATCCCGCTCGCTGCTGAGGGGATCAATTCAAAGCGCTTGGATCCTGCAGCCGAAGGCTTCACTGCCTTTCGCTTGGCCAATGGGCTGTCGCCCGGTTGGGCGACAGCTGACATGCCACACAAAGCAAACAAAAGAACAATGCCAACCGCGCCTGGCCAAGCGCAGCGACCAGAAGTGCTGATTTGTGTCGAGTCAGTCACCTGTGCCGTTTATCCATGCCAAACTGAGCAACCAAACTCCACTTAATTCCGATGATCAGCGATCGAACGCTTTTAACCAAGGAAGGATTAAAACTACTTTTTGTGTCCAGCAACTGACGTACCTAACCGGTCTCGTTAACTGGGTTGTTAATACCCTGCTTAAGGCATTTTTGGAATGAAACCGCAGCCTGGTCAAGCGCTTGGCCAAGCAGGGCTAATCTTCCTTAAAATCGTTGTGGAACTCGCGGCCTTCTCGGGTCTCGACGACGTAGCCGGTACGGATGACGAAGTCGCCGAAGCGCTCACCGTCAGTGCGCTCGTTGGCGTATCGTTCGAGGATAGGCCTCAGGATGCCGACGATTTCCTCCTGCTTGGCCGACACTTTGTACAACTTGTTCAGGCGATCGCCGACGAAGCCACCGCCGAGGTAGATGTTGTACTTGCCGGGCGAACGGCCGACGAACGCGATCTCAGCGATGTAAGGCCGGGCGCAGCCGTTCGGGCAGCCGGTCATGCGGATCGTGATCGCATCATCCTTCAGGCCAAGCTCGCCGAGCACGGTGTCCAGTTCGGTCAACAAGTCCGGCAAATAGCGCTGGGC
The DNA here is from genome assembly GCA_002299785.1 of Verrucomicrobia bacterium UBA673. Taxonomy (GTDB): domain Bacteria; phylum Verrucomicrobiota; class Verrucomicrobiia; order Limisphaerales; family UBA1096; genus UBA1096. The sequence goes on along the minus strand of DBNL01000100.1, from coordinate 3,867 downwards.
CTCGGCCAAGGCCAAGCCGCACGTCGGCAGCGCGACACATGCCATCGAGTTGAGCCGCAGGCCGGTTTGGTCATAGCAGTGGGTCAGTTTGTACTGATCGAGCAGCGACTCAATCCCGGCTCGCTTGGCCGGCGATACGTTAGCGATGATCAGGTTTTGATTCGCGGTCAGGCGGAAGTCGCCGTCGTGCACCTGCGCGATCTCGCGCAGGCCGGTCCGCATCGGGGATTCGCCAGTGTCGGCGACGCGACCGTTTTGGATAAACAACGTCAGGTGGCTGTTGCCGTTCTCGTCATCGATCCAGCCGTAGCGGTCGCCGTTGTGGTCAAACGCAAACGGCCGCGCCTGGCCAAGCGCGTAGCCAAGCCGGTTTTCGACTTCGCCTCGAAACCAGTCCAAGCCGCGATCCTCGATCGTGTACTTGAGTCGCGCGTGCCTGCGGTCAACGCGGTCGCCGAAGTCGCGCTGCGTTGTGACGATTTTCTCGGCAACATCGGTCACCTGACCCGGCGTACAAAAGCCGAGCACATCGGCCAGGCGCGGGAAGGTTGTTTCCTTGCCGTGGCTCATCCCCATGCCGCCACCGGCGGTGACTGTGTAACCGACGATTCGGTCGTCCTCGATGATAGCGATGAAGCCGAGGTCGTGCGCGAAAACATCAACGTCGTTGCTCGGCGGGACGGCGATGACAATCTTGAATTTGCGAGGCAAGTAAGTCTTTCCGTAGATCGGCTCGGCTTCCGACTCAGGACTTGGCGTCACGTTTTCCTTCTCGCCGTTTTCGTCAGTCAGCCAAATCTCGTGGTACGCCTGTGTCGCCGGGGTAAGGTGGGCGCTGATCGCCTTGGCCGTCTCCAGCGCCTCGGCATGCAACTTGGATTGGTACGGGTTCGGGTTGCACATCACATTGCGGTTCACGTCGCCGCACGCCGCGATCGTGTCCATCAACGAGTCGTTAATTTCCCGGATGGTCTTCTTGAGATTCTTTTTGATGATGCCATGTAATTGGAACGCTTGGCGCGTGGTGAGCTTGAGCACGCCGTTGGCGTAGTCGGTGCAGAAACGATCCATGTCCAGCCACTGCTGCGGAGAGCAAACGCCGCCGGGCACGCGCACGCGCGCCATAAATGCAAAGGCCCGTTCCTGCTTGGCCTTGCGCCGCTCCCCCCGCAGATCGCGATCGTCCTGCTGATAGATGCCGTGGAACTTAGTCAATTGAGTGTCGTCCGCGGCTAACCCACCGGTGGAGTCATCCCGCAATCCGACGGCGATGGTGCCCCGGAGAAGATTACTGTCGGCCTTGATGGTTTCGTTCTTGGCCAGCTTTGGCTGGTCGGCGGGTTTGTTTGGGTCAGTCATTTAATTGTCACATCGCGGATTGGCGGAAGGCCAAGCTAGCACAAAAGTAGCTCCGAACTCAATCAGCGCTTGGCCAAGTGGAGTGTAAAACAGGTAAAAAAAACAACTTGATTCTTTGGAAAACAAGACATATCATCATATCTTGATTTGTTGATATCAAACGGGTCGCTTGCGACAGAAATCAAATTTTTATGGACAAAAACTATATTTTTTCGTCTGAGTCGGTTGGCGAAGGCCATCCCGACAAAGTATCCGACACAATATCCGACGCTGTGCTTGACGCCTGCCTCGCGCAGGATCGCCGCAGCCGGGTCGCCTGCGAGACATTCGTCAAAAGCAACGTCGTCTGCGTCGGCGGTGAAATTACGACCAAGGCCAAGTTCAACGTCGAACAGGTCGTGCGCGATTCCATCCGCGGGATCGGCTACGTTAACGACGATGATGTGTTTCACGCCGACAGCGTGTTCATCAACAATTACCTGACCGCGCAGAGTCCTGACATTTCGCAGGGCGTCGATGCCAAAGCCGCGGCCGGCAAAGCCACCGCCGAGCAGGGCGCGGGTGACCAAGGTCTTATGTTCGGCTTCGCCTGCGACGAGACGCCGGAACTGATGCCCGCGCCGATCATGTACGCGCATAAACTCGGTCGGCAACTAACCAAGCTGCGCAAGGCGGGTAAGGCCAATTGGCTCCGCCCCGACGCCAAGAGTCAGGTCTCCGTGCAGTACATCAACGACAAGCCGGTGAAAATCACCAACGTAGTCATCTCCACCCAGCACGCCGCCTCCGCCTCGAACAAGACGATCCGCGACTTCATCACAAAGCAGGTCATACAAAAAGTGTTGCCAAAGAAAATGCTGTCCCGCGATACGCAGATTCTCATCAATCCAACCGGCCGCTTTGTCGTTGGCGGACCGGCGGGCGACAGTGGCCTAACCGGGCGCAAGATCATCGTCGACACCTACGGCGGCATGGGCCGGCACGGCGGCGGCGCTTTCAGCGGCAAGGACCCGAGCAAGGTGGACCGCAGCGCCGCGTACATGGGCCGTTACGTCGCTAAAAACATTGTCGCCGCCGGCTTGGCCGAGCGCTGCGAAATCCAGTTCGCCTACGCCATCGGCTATCCGGATCCGGTTTCCGTCTGCGTCGACACCTTCGGCACCGGCATCGTGGATGACGGGAAAATTGCGGCAGCCGTCGAAAAAGTTTTTAGCTTCAAGCCAGCCAACATCGTCCGGCAACTCAAGCTGCTGCGCCCGATTTATTCGATGACAACCAACTACGGCCACTTCGGCAAGGTTGACGACTTGGACACAATCACTTGGGAGAAAACGGACAAAGTAGCGGCGCTCAAACGGGCCATCAAATAAGATTTTTTAGTATGACTACCACAATTATAGAACCAACTACGGACTACATTGTCCGGAACATTGAATTGGCCGATTTCGGCCGCAAGGAAATTGCCATCGCCGAGAAGGAAATGCCCGGCTTGATGGCCACGCGCAAAAAGTACGGTCCAGAAAAACCGCTAGACGGCGTAAAAATCATGGGCTCACTGCACATGACCATTCAGACTGCCGTTCTCATCGAGACTCTCGTTGACTTGGGTGCCGATGTGCGTTGGTGCTCATGCAACATTTTCTCCACGCAGGATCACGCGGCGGCGGCAATAGCGGCAGCGGGCGTGCCGGTGTTTGCGTGGAAAGGCGAAACACTCGAGGAATATTGGGACTGCACTTTCAAGGCGCTTACCTGGCCGGACGGCTCCGGGCCGGATCAAATTGTTGACGACGGCGGTGACGCGACGCTGCTCATTCACAAGGGCGTTGAACTGGAGAACGGCAGCGACTGGGTGAACAGCGAATCAGGTAGTGAGGAGGAGCAGGTGATCAAGAACCTTCTCAAGCGTATCCAATCCGAAAAGCCGATTCATTGGTCCAATGTAGCCGAGTCCATGGTTGGCGTTTCCGAGGAGACCACCACCGGCGTACACCGGCTTGTGCAGATGGAAGAGCGCGGCGAGTTGCTTTTTCAAGCGATTAACGTGAACGACTCAGTGACCAAGGCGAAGTTCGACAACGTATACGGCTGCCGCCACTCGCTCGTCGATGGGATCAAGCGAGCGCTTGACGTGCTTATCTCCGGCAAGGTCGCGATGATTTGCGGCTACGGCGACGTCGGCAAAGGCTCCGCAGAGTCGCTCGCCAACGAGCGCGCCCGCGTGATGGTTTCAGAGGTCGATCCGATCTGTGCGCTGCAAGCCTGTATGTCCGGTTACCAGGTCACCACGGTTGAGGATGCTCTGCCCGAGGCGGATATTTACGTCACCACCACCGGCAACAAGGACATCATCACCGCCGACCAGATGAGCCGTATGAAGGACCAAGCAATCATCTGCAACATCGGCCATTTTGACAACGAAATCCAAGTCACCAAACTCGAGGCGATGGACGGCGTCACCCGCGAAGTCATCAAGGACGACTCCATCCCCGGCGGCCCTGTGACCCG